>CAYOOC010000130.1:0-1560 GCA_964405505.1 uncultured Thiohalophilus sp. | reverse complement strand
TTCAACGCCAAGACCCAGCGTTACGGCACCTGCAATACCATGGAAACCCTGCTGGTGCACAAAGCGATTGCCGATCAGGTGTTGCCGGAACTCGGCCGGTTATACCGCGAAGAGGGCGTCGAGCTGCGCGGCTGCGAGGCAACCCGCGCGATTTTAAAAGAGGCCATCGCCGCCACCGAGGAAGACTGGGACACCGAGTATCTGGCACCGATCCTGTCGATCCGGATCGTGGATGATCTGGATGCGGCGATCGAACACATTCATGTTCACGGTTCCGGCCATACCGAAGCGATCCTGACCGAGGAGATCGGCCGGGCGCGGCGTTTTCTTGCCGAGGTGGATGCCAGCTCGGTCATGGTCAATGCCTCGACCCGGTTTGCCGACGGTTTCGAATACGGCCTGGGTGCCGAGATCGGGATCAGTACCGACAAGATCCACGCCCGCGGGCCGGTCGGCCTGCACGGCCTGACCTCGCAGAAATACATCGTCATTGGTGATGGTCATATAAGACAATGACCATCACAGTGACGAGTTACGAGGGACGAGTGGCGAGGAAAACATTGGCATTCGGGGTTGTGACAGCATTCCTTCGCTCGTCCCTCGTCCCTCGGCCCTTGGCCCTGTGTTTATTATGATTGGTATTCTTGGCGGGACGTTTGATCCCATTCATTTCGGTCACCTGCGGCCGGCGCTGGAGATCTATCAGGCGCTGGATCTGCGCGAGCTGCGTTTTATTCCCAGTGCCGAGCCGCCGCATAGGGGCAAGCCCCAGGCCTCGGCCCTGCAGCGGTTGATGATGGTCCGCGCGGCGATTGCCGAGCAGCCCAGTTTTGTGATCGACGATCGGGAGCTGCGCCGCAGCGGTCCCTCCTACATGGTCGATACCCTGCACAGCCTGCGTGAAGAGCTGGGAGCCTCAACTCCGTTGTGCCTGATTCTGGGTCTGGATGCCTTTCTGGGGCTGGAAGGCTGGCACCGCTGGCAGGCGCTTTTCGATTATGCGCATCTGGTGATCACCCACCGGCCCGGCTGGTCGCTGCGCGACATGCGTTCGGGCTCGATTCTGGCCAGGGAGATCCAGGCGCGCTACAACGAACCTGAACAACTGGGCCGTCAACCGGCCGGCAAGATCGCTTTCCAGTCGGTGACCCAACTGGACATTTCCGCCAGTGGTATTCGCGAGGAACTGGCAAAAGGATGGGATATTCGCTATTTACTGCCGGATAGCGTCCACGAATTGATCAAAACGCAACACATTTACGGATAAACAGAGACGCTCATGAATGGTGAACAACTGAAACAACTGGTGGTGGATGCGATCGAGGACGTCAAGGGTATTGATGTCAAGGTCCTGGATGTCAGTGGCCAGTCCAGCGTGACCGATGTCATGGTCATTGCCAGTGGCAATACCGCGCGCCAGGTCAAGGCCATCGCCGACAATATTATCGAACAGGCCAAGGCTGCCGGGATCAAGCCGATGGGCGTGGAAGGCGAGCAACATGCCGAATGGGTGCTGGTCGATCTCGGCGATGTGGTGGCGCATATCATGCAGCCGTCGAT
>CAYOOC010000129.1:0-2237 GCA_964405505.1 uncultured Thiohalophilus sp. | reverse complement strand
GATTACCAGCATTACCTGGAGAAAAAAGAACAGCTGCTGGAGGCCGAGGAAAAACAGCGCGCCCGGCAGGACAAGAAACTGGCCGAAGAGGAAGCCTGGATCCGCAAGGGCATCAAGGCCCGGCGCACCCGCAATATGGGCCGGGTGCGTGCCCTGCAACAGATGCGCGAGGAGGTCCGCCAGCGTCGCGATCGCCAGGGGCAGGTCCGGCTTAACCTGGACGAGGCTCAGACCTCCGGCAAACTGGTGGCGGAGGTGGAGCATGTCAACTTCGCCTATGATGGCAAACCGATTCTCAAAGACTTTTCCACCCGCATCATGCGCGGCGATCGTATCGGCATCATCGGTCCCAACGGGGTCGGTAAAAGTACCCTGATCCGCGTGTTGCTCGGCGAGATCGAACCGGACAGCGGCCGGGTGCGCCTGGGAACCAAACTGGAAACGGCCTACTTCGACCAGCACCGGGCGATCCTCGATCCGCAAAAGTCGGTGCTGGACAATCTCAACGAAGGCAGCGAGATGGTCGAGGTGCAGGGGCGCAAGCGTCACGCCATCGGTTATCTGCGTGAATTTCTGTTCCCGGCCAAACAGGTGCATGCACCGGTCAGAAGCCTCTCCGGCGGGGAACGCAACCGCCTGTTACTGGCCAAACTGTTCACCCAGCCGGCCAACCTGCTGGTACTGGACGAGCCGACCAATGATCTCGATGTGGAAACCCTCGAGCTGCTCGAAGATCTGCTGCTCAACTACGACGGGACGCTGATCGTGGTCAGCCATGATCGGACCTTCCTCGATAACGTGGTGACCAGCGTGCTGGTGTTCGAGGAGGAAGGCGTGGTGAATGAATATGTCGGTGGCTATCACGACTGGTATCGCTATCGCCAGCAGCACCCGTTAACCCCCGGGGGGAGTCCTGCCGGGGATAGCGACAACAGCGGCGATACCCCCGTGCCGGAGACTCCCGCTGCCCGGCCGACGCAGGCCGGCAAACGCAAGCTGGGTTATAGGGAGCAGCAGGAACTCAAGGCTCTGCCGGAGAAGATCGAACAACTGGAGCAGGAACAGCAGCGGCTGCAGGAGGCGATCAGCGATCCGGCCTTTTATCAGCAGGCGCGTGACACCATCGCCAGCACTCTGGAGCGGCTGGATCAGATCAACGCCGAACTGGAGGAATGCTTTGTGCGCTGGGAAGCGCTGGAGTAACCGTTATTTGGAATCGGGATCGGAGGATTTGTTTTTCTTCAGTCCGGTCATATCCAGTGGAATGACGACCGAATCCTGTGGCTCGTCGATATAACGCGGGCGCATCTTGCTCGGGCGTCCGGCTTCCTCGGCCAGTTCCTTCTCGCGGGCGGAAATCAGTCCCAGGCAGTCGCGAATCGAAATGATCGTCTCTTCCGACAGCGGATGCTTGAGTCCGGGTTTGGTGTAGGTGTCCTTGGCCACATCGGTCAACACCTTGCGCATCGTCTGCAGAATCTGCTCTTCTTTGGAATACTCTTTACCGCTCATCGCCAATACCATTCGTTGTCACTACGAGTTCAATATTTGATTCTAGCATTTTGTGGTCGCGGAATCGCCCCTCAAATCCGGGGGGGATACATGACAATTCATGGGGTTAATCACCCCGGCAGGGCTGGTATACTGGTGCCCCGGTTTGATTCAGGTACGTTGATGTCTTCTTCCCTGCCCTCGTTGTTGCTCTACCCGGTGGATCCCGATTACCACCCGGACGAGCCGTCCGCCCTGGTCCACCTCCTTCAGCAGGCCGGGCTGATTGGCGAGCCGCTCGGGGGATTTGCCGGCGAACGCTATCAGGCGGGCCCGGCCTTTTTGCAGCACATCAGTTTCCTCGGTTGCTCACCGGCGGTGGAGTTCGAACCGGAGGCGCCCGGTTCCGAGCAGTTCTGTCATGTCGGTATCCGCTATAGCGAGCAGTTGCAATTTCGCGGCGGCCCGCAACAGGTGCAGGTCCATTGTCGTCAGTGCCGTCATCGGCAAGAGAACTGGGCCGGCATTATCGACGGCTGGCAGGCCGAGCCGCAAAACCACCGTTACCGCTGTCCCGAATGTGGCGCCGAAAGTCATGCCACCGAACTCAACTGGCGTAAAACCGGTGCCTTTGCGCATCTGTTCATCGAACTCTACAACATCTATCCCCACGAGGCTGTACCCACCGACGGCATCCTCAAACGCCTGCGCGACGCCACCGGCGTCGACTGGAAATACATCTACGT
>CAYOOC010000128.1:0-2276 GCA_964405505.1 uncultured Thiohalophilus sp. | reverse complement strand
CTGTCCCGAACGGCAGTTCACCCTGCTCGACAGTAACGGCAAAAAGGTCCGTTTTATGCGCCAGGCCGTGGCACAACTGGGGCTGGAAAATGTATCTGTGGTACATTCGCGGGTGGAGCAGTTCCAATCCCCGGCGGGCTTCGATACTATCATTGCACGTGCCTACGCGACCCTCGGGGAGCTGGTACGCGGTGCACGCCACCTGTGCCGGCCCGATGGCCGGTTTCTGATTATGAAAGGGGCCTACCCGGTGGCGGAGCTCGATGATCTGAGCACAGATTTCGAGCTGGAAACGAGCCATTCATTACGTGTGCCCGGACTGGAAGCGGAGCGTCATCTGTTAGTGGTCCGGCATGTCGCCGGCCGGCACTGAGCCGGTATACAGGGGAATCAGATCATGGGCAGAACCATTGCCATTGCCAATCAAAAAGGCGGGGTCGGCAAGACCACCACCTGTATCAATCTGGCCGCCTCCCTGGCCGCGACCAAGCGCCGGATCCTGCTGGTGGATCTCGATCCGCAGGGCAATGCGACCATGGGCAGCGGGCTGGACAAAAGCAACCTGCCCCTGACCACCTGCGATCTGTTGCTGGACGAGGCCGGGGTCGAGCAGATTCTGCAGCGTCCCGAGGGCATCGGCTATGACGTGCTGCCGGCCAACAGCGATCTGACCGCGGCCGAAGTCGCCCTGATGAACAGCCCCGATCGCGAGCGTAAATTACGCGATTGTCTTAAAAATGTACGCAATCAATACGATTATATTCTGATCGACTGCCCGCCCTCGCTGAACATGCTGACGCTCAATGCGCTGGTCGCGGCCCAGTCGGTCATGATCCCGATGCAGTGCGAGTACTATGCGCTGGAAGGGCTCTCGGCCCTGCTCAATACCATCGACAGTATTCACAACAGCGTCAATCCGGAACTGAAAGTGGAGGGCTTGCTGCGCACCATGTTCGATCCGCGTAACAACCTGGCCAACGATGTCTCCGGGCAGCTGATTTTCCATTTCCCGCAGCAGGTCTATCGCACGGTGATCCCGCGCAACGTGCGCCTGGCCGAGGCGCCCAGCCACGGTCTGCCGGTGATCAACTACGACAAGAGCTCGCGCGGGGCGCTCGCCTATCTGGCGCTGGCTGGCGAGATCCTGCGCAAGGATCAGGGCGGGCTGGGAACCCAGGAAGCCAATATCCTGGGCACGAGTGCCGGAGGAGCAGGTTAATCATGGCCGGGAAGAAACGCGGACTGGGTCGCGGGCTGGATGCGCTGCTGGGGGCGGCCGCCTCGCCGCCGGTGCAAACCAGCAGCGAAGAAGGCGAAGTGGCCCTGCCCGAGCCCGAGCAACATCCCCAGGGCGATCACCTGCGCATGCTGCCGGTGGATGTGATTCATAAAAGCCGTTATCAGCCGCGTCACGACTTTCCCGAAGAGACCCTGCAGGAGCTGGCCGACTCGATCCGGGCCCAGGGTGTGGTGCAACCGATCGTAGTGCGCCCGCACAGCCAGGCCGGTCACTTCGAACTGATCGCCGGTGAGCGCCGCTGGCGCGCCTCGCAACTGGCCGGGCTGCACGAGATCCCGGCGGTAGTACGCGATGTGCCGGATCAGGCCGCCATGGCCATGGGCCTGATCGAGAATATCCAGCGCGAGGAGCTCAACCCCATCGAGGAATCGATGGCCCTGCAGCGGCTGATCGAGGAATTTGGCCTGACCCATCAGCAAACCGCCGATGCGGTCGGGCGCTCGCGAGCCGCCGTGTCCAATCTGTTGCGCCTGCTGAGTCTGGAGCCGGCGGTGAAAGAGCTGCTGGAAGCCGAGGATCTGGAGATGGGCCATGCCCGGGCCCTGCTGGCCCTGCAGGGGGGTGCCCAGATTGAGGCGGCGCGGCAGGTGGCCCAGCGTGGTTTGTCGGTGCGCGAGACTGAAAACCTGGTGCGTAAACTCTCGCAACCGGCTACACCCAAAAAGTCGAACCAGAACAAGGATCCCGACGTTCGTCGCTTCGAAGACGAGCTGTCGGAAAAGCTCGGTGCCAAAGTACAGATCCAGGGCGATAATAAAGGCAAGGGCAAGTTGATCATTCAATACAATAGTCTGGATGAACTGGACGGCATCCTGGCTCATATTAAATAGTGATTAGCGCTATACCGGTTTCACTATAGCTCACGTTAGCCATTGAAAGTTAACCGTTTTTATAAAAAGGCGGATAAACTCTGGTGATGTGCCCATCATTGACCCTGTCGGGTCGACCCCATATACTACGCGCCCCTGATACCTGA
>CAYOOC010000127.1:0-2556 GCA_964405505.1 uncultured Thiohalophilus sp. | reverse complement strand
GGGGCAACCGGCCCGGCCCGACGGAACCCGGGCCGGTTTTGGCGGTCCCAGACAGGCAGTGAACATGGCATTTTCGGTTGTGACGGGGGTATACTCGGCAGGATGAGCGTTAACGCACGAGTCTGGATGAACTGGCTGCTATTGCTGGCAATGGTGCTGTTGCCCGTGCAGGCGCTGTACGCGCAGACCGAAATGCTGGTGCCCTCGGCCAACCATGAGTGCGAACATACCGGGATGCAACACGCCGGTTCAACGGTTGATGAAACGCAGCTGATGAGTTGCTGCGATCAGGAAGCCAGTCACTGTAACCAGAACTGCCGCGACTGTTTCCACACCCAGAGTATCAACGCCCTTGCCGGCACACCCGTGCTGCAGATCGATCAACCCTGTTCCTATGACCTGCTGCCTGCGCAGGAGACGCATAGCGGACTTCCCCCCGCCGGTCAGTTCCGGCCTCCCAGAAACCTCGTCTGATGATGTGACACCCGTCAGGGGTGTCAGCTGTTGTTGTAATGCCGGTGCGTTCCATCGGCATGGAATCAGATGATGAGGAATACACATGCTACGCCTATTCATGTTGTGCGGTGTCGTACTGACGGCACTGACAGCCAGACCGCTATTGGCGGCGTCGACGTTGACACTCGAGGAGTCGATCCGGCTGGCACTGGACAATGACCCCGGATTTCGGATCAACGAGGCCAGAAGTGCCGCCCTGAAGGAACAGGCGGTTGCCGATAATGCCCTGCCCGATCCGAAACTGAAGCTGGGGTTGATGAACTTTCCCACCGACACTTTCAAGCGGGATCAGGAACCGATGACCCAGCTTCAGGTGGGTATTCAGCAGATGTTCCCCGCTGGCGATTCGCTCAAATACCAGTCACAACGGACCCTGTCCCGTTCCCGGGCAGAGGATCATCGTTCCGACGATCAACGTCGGCAGCTGGTGCGCGATGTGCGTCAGGCCTGGCTGGAGTGGTATTACTGGCACCGGGCGCAGGAAGTGGTGCAGGAGAACCGTAATCTGTATCGCAAACTGGTGCGGGTGACCGAATCCCAGTATGCCGCCGGGCGGCAACAGCAACAGGACGTGATCCGGGCGGAGCTCGAACTGGGCTTGCTGGATGATCGCCTGGTGGAAATTCGCAACCAGATGGAAGAAGCCCGGGCGAAACTGGCCCGTTACCTGGGTGATATCCCCGGCGCCGTAACCCCGCCGAAATCCTTTCCGAAACTGCCGACCCCGCAGCAACCCCGGCTCGACGATCATCCCGTGATCCAGGCCGCCCAGGCCGAGGTGCAGGCACAACAGAACGGGGTCTCCCTGGCGCGTCAGTCCTACAAACCGTCCTGGATGCTGGATGTGACCTACGGCGGACGCGACGGATTGAATCCCGATGGCAGCGGGCGCAGCGATTTTCTCTCCGCCATGGTGCTGATGGATATTCCCCTGTTTACCGATAACTACCAGGACCGCAAGGTGGCGGCCGGGAAACAGCAATTACAGGGTGCGCTTTTCACTCTCAAGGATCGCCAGCGTGAGCTGAATCGGCAATGGGAAGTGAGCCATGCCCGCTGGAACAACCTGGCCGAGCGTCTGGCCCGTTATCAGGATCGGTTGTTACCCATGGCCCGGGAGAACGCCCGCAGCGCCTTGCAGGGTTATCAAAGCCGTGAGACTGAATTCAATGCATTGATGCGGGCCCGCATTATGCAACTGGACACCGAACTCAAAGCGCTGCGTCTGCGTATCGATCACGCCACAGCGCAGGCGCAGCTAATCTATCTTGCAGGAGCCACACAATGAAACTGACTACAGGATTAATTATTTTCGGGTTGGCGCTGGTCCTGTCCGCCTGCAGCGATGAGCAGTCAACAGCGGACGACAGTGGCATGGACAAGGCGGCACAACAGGAAACCGCGCTGGAGCATGCCGAGAAGCATACCGATCCCAACTATGTCTGTCCCATGCATCCGCAGATTGTCCGGGGCGAGCCGGGCACCTGTCCGATCTGTGGCATGGACCTGGTCGAAAAAGAACAGGAGAGCGACGAGTCGCAGGGCGAGAAGGAAATTCTTTATTACCGGCATCCGCACGATCCTTCGATTACCTCGAAAGAACCCAGAAAAGATGAAATGGGCATGGACTTTGTGCCGGTCTATGACGATGGTGGCGGCAGCTCGGTGAAAATCTCGCCGGCGGTCATCAACAACATGGGCGTACGCACCGCCAAAGCCGAGCGCGACACACTGTGGCGCAAGATCGATACAGTCGGCTATGTTGCCTATGACGAAAGCCTGATCTCACACATTCATCTGCGCACTCAGGGCTGGATAGAAAAACTCTATGTCGAAGCCGAGGGTGAGCGGGTCGAGAAAGGTCAGCTGCTTTACGAGGTGTATGCACCGGAACTGGTTAACGCGCAGGAAGAGTACGTTCAGGCGCTGGGCAGTGGGCGTCAATCGCTGATTCGTGCCTCGCGTGAACGGCTGGTAGCACTGGGAATCGGTAGTGAGCAAATTGACAAGCTGCGCAAGACCCGTCAGGTCAGCCAGTAC
>CAYOOC010000126.1:0-2979 GCA_964405505.1 uncultured Thiohalophilus sp. | reverse complement strand
GCTGAGTTCTGAGTTCTGAGTTCTGAGTTCTGAGTTCTGAGTTCTGAGTCCTGAGTTCTGAGTTCTGAGTACTGAGTTTATCGAGGACCTGTGTAGGAGGCGCTTCCAGCGGCGACCTCTCTGCCACTATCCGCCGCACTTGGGTCGCTCACGGCATCCATGCCTTCCGCGACATTAGTACATTCATGTACGTCAAAGCGCTCCCACAGGAACAGGTGCTAGAAACTAGTGACTAGAATCTAGCCCCTGGTCACTGCCCCTGCTGGCCAGCAGGGGCATGGGACTGTCGAGACAGCTGGCGATGGTGCGCAGTAACTCCTGTGCTGGGATGGTGGTGTTGCCATCGTGCAGTAGACAGGCGGCGCAGGCTTTGAGCAGACGGGGTTTGGCCAGGGGTTTAAGTTGTTCGAGGGTATCGAGCGAGTCGTTGAGTATTTTGAGGTTCAGCGCATCGCGTGGTAACAGTTCAAGTTCGCTGAAACCGGCTTCTGTCGCCCCTGCCCTGAAGGCCGGTTCAGCCTGCTGCGGATCGGCATGTTCGGTGTGCGCGAGCAGCGAGAGGATTGTTGCAACCTGTGATTCGAGTTTCTCCAGCTTGCCGTGACTCGCCCTGGGGAGTTTACGCAGGCCAAAGTGCTGGTCCAGTTGCTGGATGACCAGCCGCTGCAGGATCCATTCCCTGAGGTCCACTTTTTTATCAACGGCAATCAGCGCCTGGACCACCTTGCGAAAACGGCGGTATTGATCCGGCGACAGGCTTTGCAAGGCCGGCAGGCTCAGCTCCAGTAACGGCAGGCGCACGCTCTGCGGTAATTGCGCGCGACTGTCTGCCAGCTGACGGGTCAACGCCAGTACTTGCGGATCGGCCTGTTGTTCCAGCAGTTGCTGTTGCAGCGCTTCCATCCCGGCACGGGGATCGAGCAGCAACGCATAGATCACGGCACGGGCACCAAAGGGTTCGACGGCGGCTTCGCGCCACTTCCGGGGAATACTGTCCAGGATGGATCGTGCCGTTTCGATCTGCTGCTCGTTAAAGTGACCGACCTGCTCCACCATTTTATCGGCGCCAAGTATCCCGGCGGCGATCACCGCGCCGGCGATCTCGGGGACAGGTTGTGGTCTGGCCGGTGTTTCGGCGGCGGGTGCGGCATCGGGCTCGGCTTTTGTCGGCACGATGTATTCGCCATCCCAGTAAGGATCAAGCCGCTTAATGCGATCCTCCAGCGGTGGGTGGGTGGCAAACATCGACTGCAGAAATCCGCTGACACCCTGGGCCAGGTAGGCATGGCTGTATTCGGGCGCGGCCGGGGTTTGTAATGCCGAGCCATAGAGATTGCCGCCGATTTTTTTCAGCGCCCCGGCGATGCCCTGTTTGTGGCGGGTAAACTGCACGGCCGAAGCGTCGGCCAGGTATTCACGCTGGCGACTGACCAGTGCCTTGATCCACTGGCCAAAGAAGTGGCCGACATAACCGATGACCAGCAGGCCGACGCCGAGGATCAGCACCGCGAACAGCAACGCCCCGGCCTGGCGATTACGCGAGCCGCGCATAAAGCGCATAGACCGCAGCAGGAAGTAACCGATCATCGCCAGCAGCAGGATGCCGTGTAACACGCCGATCAGATGAATATTCAGGCGCATGTCGCCGTTGAAGATGTGACTGAACTCGTGGGCGATGACGCCCTGCAGCTCGTCACGGCTGAGGGTTTCCATGGCGCCGCGGGTTATCCCGATCACCGCATTGTTGGGGCTGACGCCGGCAGCGAAGGCATTGATGCCTTCTTCTTCCAGCAGGTACACGCGCGGCACCGGCATACCGGCGGCGATGGCCATCTCTTCGACAACGTTCAGTAATTTACGCTGCGCGGGGTCGTCGGTGTCCTGACTGATCACCACACCGCCGAGCATTTGTGCGACCCGCTCACCACCGCCGGCCAGCGACAGGGTTTTGTAGGCACTGCCGAACAGCACCAGCGCGGTGACCACGACGGCCACACCAATGAAGACATCCCACTGGAACTGTTGCGCCAGTTGTTCGGGCTGGAAGCTCAGAGTAAAGGTCTGGTGATAGGCCAGGATACCCAGCACCAGCAGGTTGGTCAGCAGAATAAGGCCGACCACGGCCAGGATAAACAACAATACCAGTACGCCGGTTTTGCGCCTGGCCCGATCCTGCGCGGTGAAAAAATCCATCGACTTAACGTAGCCGGATCAGAACGATACCTTCGGCGCCGCCTGAATGGCCGCGCTGTCTTCGAACTCCAGCTGCGCGGCATCTTTGGCGTGACCGAACAGCCCGGCAAACATCAGCTGCGGGAAGGACTGCTTATAGGTGTTATAGGCCATGACCGCGTCGTTGAACGCCTGGCGCGCGAAGGCCACCTTGTTCTCGGTGCTGGTTAGCTCCTCGTTGAGCTGCATCATGTTCTGGTTGGCTTTGAGATCGGGATAGGCCTCCACCACGACATTCAAACGGCCCAGCGCCCCGGCCAGCTGGCCTTCGGCCTGGCTCAGGTCATTAATCGCCCCAGGATCGCCGGGATCGTCATGCGCCCGGTCCAGCTGTTGCGCGGCCGTGTTGCGTGCCTGGACTACGGCATCGAGGGTTTCGCGTTCGTGCTTGAGATAACCTTTGGCGGTTTCCACCAGGTTGGGGATCAGATCATGGCGGCGCTTGAGCTGTACCTCGATCTGGGCAAAGGCGTTCTTGAGGCGATTCTTCAGTGTCACCAGGCGATTGAAAATCGCGATGATGTACAACACGATGGCACCCAGTACCACCAGCGTGACGATTGTTGAGATATCCATGGTTATTCCCCCACTTTTCTTCAGAGCATCATAGCCGGATATTAAATCAGGGGCCAGTCGGTTGAGTTCTTAGTTCTGAGTACTGAGTGCTGAGTGCTGAGTGCTGAGTGCTGAGTTTATGGAGGACCAGTGGGAGGCGCTTGCAGCGGCGACTTCTCTGCCACTTTTCCG
>CAYOOC010000125.1:0-3097 GCA_964405505.1 uncultured Thiohalophilus sp. | reverse complement strand
TTTTTATCGGGGAACTGTTCGACCACTTTCTGCCGCGAGGCTTCGGCCAGGCGCCGCTGTTGGTCATTGGCGACAAAGATGGCGCTTAAATAGGAATGCCCCTTATCACAAAACTGGCCTTTGTCATCGAATGGATCGATATTCACCCAGTAATGATCCAGCAGGTCCCGGTAACTGACCACCTCGGGATCATAGATCACTCGCACCGCTTCGTAGTGGCCTTCATGATTGCCGTTATATGTCGGCTCTGGAATCTCACCGCCGGTAAAGCCCGAGATGACCTCCGAAACTCCATCGAGCTTTTCAAAATCGGCTTCCATGCACCAGAAACAGCCCCCGGCGAAAACAGCTTCATCGGCCAGCGCCGAAGAAAACGGAAATAACGTCGCGAATAAAAATATCAGGACTTTGCGCTGCATTTGGATGACCTCTTGTAAAACAGGTTTCAGGTGCCGATAAACAACCCGGACTCTGTGGGAGCGCCTTGACGTACATGGATGTACTAATGTCGCGGAAGGCATGGATGCCGTGAGCGACCCAGGCGCGACTCTCGAATCAGGCAGGTCGCCGCTACAAGCGCCTGCCACAAACAGGTTCCAGTACCTGGTACCTGCTCCGGAGGGCCATCACGACTGCTTGATAAAGCTTTCCAGCTCGCGCCCGAAGGCTTCCACTTCCTTTAATAGACCGGCTTTGCCCGCATCCAGTTCCCCGTCATTTCGCAACGCCTCGATTTCGGTATAAAAATCCTTGAAACTCAAGAACCCGGCTTCCCCTTCGACCAGCCGGGCCCGGCAATGTTCCAGCCACTGGGTCTGCTCGTCGGGACTCAGACTCTCGGGATAATTGCGCGCCCGATAGCGAAACAGCATCTCCGGCAGACGCCTGTCGGCAAAGCTCCAGGTCTGCTCGCCCAGTTCCTCGGGCGGGGTATCGTGAATCCGCTGCATCAACGCCTTGTCCTTGTCGTCGAAAAACCCGCCGGCATAAATCATCAGGTCGGGCTCCTCGATCGGTTCAAACTGGCGCGGTTCGAACATCTTGGCCAGTTTCTGCGCGATGGTCTTGCGCTGATTAAGCAGAGTCTGGCGATGCTGCTTGCACTTCATAATATCGATATTGAGGCGTTTGGCGGCCGCCCCGTCCAGCGTCGAAGTCGGCGCAATCACCGGACACTTGTTGATCAACAGCTGCTTTAATGCCGGACGCTCCACGCCCTCGGGCAGATCGTCATTGGCCGTATAGAGCCGTTCGACCAGGGTCTTGGCGCTGTGATCCAGCAGCAGCGACGGATCCTGGCCCAGATCGAACACAATGATGCTGTTCTTGTTGGTGGGGTGCGCGGCGATCGGCACGACCATGCGGGTATTGCCGTGATCACTGCCGTACATGCCGGAGGTATGCAGGATCGGCGTCATATCCTTGAGATCGATATACTTGAGTACTTCCTGCTTGCGCCGCAACTGATAGAAGAAATCAAACAGATTCGGTTGATGCTGTTTGAGCAGCCGCGCGATACCCAGCGTGGCATACACATCGGCCAGTGCGTCATGCGCCTGACCATGCTCGATGCCGTTGGCCACGCTCAGCTCATCGAGTTTGTAGCTGGGCCGATCGGCATCTTCCCGCTGCGGCCAGGTGATTCCCTCCGGACGCAGGTCATGACAGGCACGCACCACGTCGATCAGATCCCAACGGGAGTTGCTGTTCTGCCATTCGCGGCCGTAGGGATCGTACAGATTGCGATACAGGGTGTTGCGGGTCACCTCATCGTCGAACCGGATCGAGTTATAACCCACTCCACAGGTGCCCGGCTGCGACAGCTCCGCCAGGATACGGCTGATAAACTCGGTCTCGGGCAGACCCTGTTCCAGCGCCTGCTGCGGGGTGATCCCGGTGATCAGGGTCGACATGGGGTGCGGCAGATTATCCGGCGCGGGCCGGGCCATGATATTCAGCGGCTCGCCGATAATATTCAGGTCCTCGTCCGTACGGATGCCGGCAAACTGGACCGGGCGATCCCGCTGCGGATCCGTGCCAAAGGTTTCGTAATCGTGCCAGTAGAGGGTATTTTGTGCCATGAAGCTACCTCAATAAATTCTGTGCGCACACTACCACATTTTATTGTCAGCGTAAGCAACTGATCCATATTGCTTTTTCTCGGCCGCTCCAATGCTGCAAAAAAAATAAAAGCAATACCTACCCTGGAATCACGATTGGGGAACAATACCGGGACGAGACCCGACGTCGCCAGCACCGACAATCCGGCTGAGATGCCGCAGGAAATCTGGTGAAACAGAAGGGCAGCGCTTCGATAGACAGCAAAGCACTGCCACGAACCAGTGCTTATCCGGCGCTGTTCGATATTCAGGTCACCAGCCGAAAATCACACCCTCGAGGAGGTGATTATAACCTTTATATTGCGCATTACTGGCAGGCACAAACGCATTGGCATTATCCAGAAAACGCGTCAAGGTCGGCTGAATTGCCATCGTACCGATATCCGACAACAGAGCCTTCTGCAGTTTTTCTCGTTCAGCGCTGTTGATACGTTTACTGGCAGAGATTACCTGGTTGGGCAACTCCTCAGTTTGGAAGACGATCTTCAGATTTTGCCGTTCCTCTTCTTTCAGCCGCTTGTTATAAAATATCCTGCGAACGACAAAGGCCGTACAGTCACCATCCTGAAAAGATTGATAAACATCAACCATACTACCAGTAATAGCTCGAATTACCGGCTGCTGCGCCGGATTTCGGAAATGGGCCAGGATACTCATCGTGGATAAATCGGGTGGCGCGATGCTACAGACTTTTTTTCCGATCAGGTCATCAGGTGCGTTAATATTTTCGTTGTCGGAAGCCGACAACAAGTAATATTGCAGATTACCCGGCAGTCTTACCAGCATATTGTGGCCAAGGTGTTCCATTCTCCAGGCAGCCAGATGCGGACCATCAAACACAATATCGTAATAATCGTTTCGAATATGCCTCTGATAATGCATCCAGTCTCCGGGATGTTCGTACCTGACAGTCTTTCCGAGAACGCTACTGATATATTCAGCCGTGATTTTATATTGCTGTTTACCGTGTGCCTCGG
>CAYOOC010000124.1:0-3098 GCA_964405505.1 uncultured Thiohalophilus sp. | reverse complement strand
GCATCCTCAACGCCAGCAAGGGCCCGGCGGTGCGCGCCACCCGCGCCCAGGCCGATCGCGCCCTGTATAAACAGGCGGTACGTCTGGAACTGGAGAATACCCCCAACCTGACCCTGTTCCAGCAGGCGGTGGAGGATCTGATCGTCGAGGGGGATCGGGTAGTCGGGGTCGAGACCCAGATGGGTCTCAAGTTCGCCGCCCGGGCGGTGGTGCTGACCGTCGGCACCTTCCTGGGCGGGCGCATTCATATCGGCGAGTCCAATTACGAGGGCGGTCGCGCCGGCGATCCGCCGGCCAACGCGTTGTCCCGACGTCTGCGCGAGCGGCCGTTCACGGTCGACCGGCTCAAGACCGGCACCCCGCCGCGGCTCGACGGCAAGAGCATCGATTTTTCCCAACTGGAAACCCAGCATGGCGATGATCCGGTGCCGGTCTTCTCGTATATGGGGCGTGCCGAAGAACATCCGGCGCAGGTGCCCTGCCATATCACCTACACCCGCGAGCGGACCCACGCGATCATCCGCGGCGGCCTGGATCGCTCGCCCATGTACAGCGGCGAGATCGAAGGGGTCGGGCCGCGTTACTGCCCCTCGATTGAGGATAAAGTGGTCCGCTTCGCCGATAAAAACGCTCACCAGGTGTTTGTCGAGCCCGAAGGCCTGAGCACCCACGAAGTCTATCCCAACGGGATCTCCACCAGTTTGCCGTTCGATGTGCAGCTGGCGCTGGTGCGCTCCATTGCCGGCTTTGAGAACGCCCATATTACCCGTCCCGGTTACGCCATCGAATACGACTATTTCGATCCACGCGATCTGACAGCGTCACTGGAAACGAAACATATGCCGGGGCTGTTCTTTGCCGGGCAGATCAACGGGACCACCGGTTACGAAGAGGCCGCGGCCCAGGGCTTGCTGGCCGGGATCAATGCGGCCCTGCAGGTCCAGGATAAAGAACCCTGGTGCCCGGCGCGCGACGAAGCCTATCTCGGGGTCCTGGTGGATGATCTGATCACCGCCGGGACCCAGGAGCCCTATCGCATGTTCACCAGTCGTGCCGAATATCGCCTGATGCTGCGCGAGGACAACGCCGATCTGCGCCTGACCGAAACAGGTCGCGAACTGGGGTTGATCGACGACGCGCGCTGGGCCGCGTTCGAACAAAAACGCGAGGCGGTCGAAAAAGAGTTGCAGCGGCTGCGTTCGACCTGGGTGCATCCGGACAAGATAGCGACACAAAAACAGGAACAGCTGCTGGGCAAGAAACTGTCGCGCGAGGCGACCCTGCACGATCTGCTGCGTCGGCCCGAAGTGCGTTATGCCGATCTGGCATTACTGACGGACGACAGTGAGCGTGCCCTGGATCCGGTGGTCAGCGAACAGGTCGAGATCCAGGCAAAATATGCCGGCTATATTGAGCGTCAGCAGACGGAGATCGCCCGCCAGCGGCGCAATGAAGAGACTGCTTTGCCGCTGGATATGGACTATCACGCAGTCAAGGGCCTGTCCGCCGAGGTCAGCGAGAAACTCAACCGGATTCGTCCGGCGACGATCGGTCAGGCGGCGCGGATTTCCGGGGTCACGCCGGCGGCGATCTCCCTGCTGCTGGTCCATCTGAAAAAGCGAGACGCCAGCAAGTCGGCCGAGCGGGCGGCCGGCTGAGTTTCAGACCAGCGCTTCCTCCACCAGCGGCTTCAGCTCCTGCAGGTCCACTGGCTTGTTTAAAAAGCCGGAGGCTCCCTGTCGAATCGCCCAGATGTTATCCGAGACCTGCTCCTTGGTGGTGACGATCAGGATCGGGATATGCGCGGTTTTCTCGTGACGGGCGATTTCGCGGGTGGCGCGGAAGCCGTTCATCCCTGGCATGACAATATCCATCAAAATCAGATCGGGCCGCAGTTCCTGGGCCATGTTGACCCCTTTCTCGCCGTCGGTAGCGACACTGATCGCGAAATCGCCAATCTGGCCGAGCAGATCCGTCAGAGCCTGCACGTCGGTGGGGGAGTCATCGACTATCAGAATGTGTTTGCGAGCCATAAGTAACCTCGACTTAATTCGCACGACATTTGCCGGGTACGGCCGCCGTGACGGCGCTTTGGTTGGCTATCGGCACAATCCCGTGATGATTTAGGGGTTTTAGTTGCCAGGGATAAATGATGGCGGGGCGATGGGCAGCAGGGGGCAGGATCTTTACAATGGCCGACGACAGACCGGGAAAGGGTCTGCGGTGAAGCCCGGTGATCGCTGGTTACCCCCGCCAGCATCGGCTTCGCCATAACAACAATCCAACTGGAGGAGGAAATTCCATGAAACATCTAACTATCTTTATTCTGGGTCTTTGTCTGCTGCCGGCCGCCTGGGCCGGTGAGGTGCCTGGGCTCATCGTCAAGCAAAGTCCGCACAGCACCAGTGAAACGATTGATCGGCTGGAGAGTGTCCTGAAGAAAAAGGGTATCAGCATCGTTACCCGCTGGAACCACAGCGAAAAGGCCGCCGGGGTCGATATTCCGTTGCGCGATACCGAGCTGTTGCTGTTCGGCAACCCGGCGCTGGGCAGTCACATGTTCACCAGCCAGCAAACCGCCGGGATCGATCTGCCGATGAAGGCGCTGGCCTGGAAAGATGAAAACGGGCAGGTCTGGCTGGGTTATAACGACCCGCAGTACATCGCGGATCGCCACGGCATTAGCAACCGTTCCGAGATCATAGCCAAGATGCAGGGCGCGCTCGACAAGCTGAGCGACGCGGCGATCGCCCACTAGATCGGAACGCCGTACAGTGGACCAAGCACTGTCGGATCAGCTGTCGCGGCGGGTGGGGGAACTCCCCTTCTCCCTGCCGCCGCAGGCTGAACAAAAACTGCTGGATTTCATCGCCTTACTGGAGAAATGGAACCACGCCTACAATCTGACGGCGGTGCGCCAGCCGGCGCAGATGATTTCCCGGCATCTGATGGATTCACTGGTAGTGATGCCCTATCTGTCCGGCCAGCAGATCCTCGATGTGGGCAGTGGCGCCGGTCTGCCTGGCATTCCGCTGGCACTGGCCTGTCCCGAACGGCAGTTCACCCTGCTCGACAGTAACGGCAAAAAGGTCCGTTTT
>CAYOOC010000123.1:0-3557 GCA_964405505.1 uncultured Thiohalophilus sp. | reverse complement strand
AACTTCTTCCCCAGCAGAGGCTTGACGCGCTTGGCCAATCGCAGATAAGCGTTGGTGTCCAGCAGGACAAGCGTCAATGGCGAAGTTCCTCGTGAATGGCGCGGGCATCCTGCACGGATAAATCCAGAACCTGCTGCAGATAGGCGGGGCCGGTGTCTTCCTCTTTGATCATGCGACGAAGCGCCTGGAAGAAGCCCGACTGGAAGATTTTCTCGGAAGCGGCGATATAGTGGTCGGGTGCCGGTGGTGCCGGTTCGAACAGGATATCAGTGATAAGTTCACCTGGATTGCTGTTGCGTGCCTGGTGAATCTTTCTCTCATCAATCGTGAGTGGAGGCAGCTTGTTGGCCTTGGCGTACTGCCTGACTTGCTGATAAACCGTGTTCAGCGAGATCAAATACTCGTATGAATACCGTTGCAGTACGTTCAGAATGGCACTGTCCACGCCATTGACGTTGAGTGCCTCACCATAGGCCGCCTCGGCACAGGCTTTGGGGAAGAGAAGGGCGCCGGCAAAGGCATCGGCGAAGTCTTCGCCCTTCTCGGTACCGGCGAGTTCGGGCGTGTACACATGCGCAAGTTCATGCGCCATCCAGAACTTGAAGTCCTCGAGGTGCGTGTCAAGGTTAAGGAAGATAAACGTGACATCATCCTGTGGCAGGCGGATGTGCAGGGCATTTTCATGGTTACCTTTTTTGCCCCACATAACAGGTACCAGAACTGCCCCACTGCATTTGAATTCACCAATCAGGTGCTCGTACTCGAGTTCGGCCAGCTCGCCGATCCCCAGTCTGTCGCGGGTCTGGGAGACCGCAACCTGGAGTTTGTTGTACTCGGTTGAGGGCGAGGTGATCAGGGTACGCAGAGCCTGCATCTGAGGCAGATAGGGGACGAGAGGCGTCAGCATCTTACCGATACCCTCGGCCCGGGATATGTGACTCTCGGTGGTCTTTGCGCTGCCCTTCTTGCGGAACGCCACAACCGGCTTGCCGGGATCAATAGTCTGGACCAGCTGTTCGAAGGTCAGCCTGAGAGTTGTTGCCAGTTTGAGGAGGGTGGCCGGACGGGGAAAGTCTTTTCCCTTCTTCCAGTTGGTCACAGCCTGGGAAGAGACGCCAACAGCTTCGGCAAGCTGTGACTGGGTCAGGCCATGTTCATCGAGAGCGCTCTGGAGTGCCTCGGTATTGATGGTCTTCTGCATGGGGCGGATTATAGGGGTTGTGTTGACAAAATCAAGTTTTTTCAAGTTTTATGTTGCCATTCCTCTTGTGGGGTTATGGCTATAATCCTGTGGTTAGTGAGGGGCCTTCGCTTCATTCGAGCTGGCTAATGGCGCCTTTGCAGAACTAATATCAAGGTTCGGGGTTCACTGACTCCGGCAGTGGGGTGCCTTATATGTTCATCAGCGTGCTGGATCTGTTCAAGATAGGCATCGGCCCTTCCAGCTCCCATACGATGGGTCCGATGGTGGCGGCAAAGAATTTCCTGAACAAGGTAAAGGATTATTCGACGGGGGATTCCAACGAACTTGCTGTTCGCTGCACCCTGAAAGGATCCCTGGCCTATACCGGCAAGGGCCATGGCACGGACCGTGCTGTGACTCTGGGGCTGCATGACTATTCACCCGCTGATCTGACGACAAGGGACGTGGATGCGCTGGTCGAGGAGCTCGGGCGTAGCGAGACGATTGATATCAGCGAAGGACACCGGTTCCGCTTTTCTCCTGCCACGGATATTGTGTTCGACACGGGGGCGCCACTGTCCCAGCATCCCAACGGGCTGATCTTCGAGTTGCGCGATCCGCAGGACAGCGTCGTGTTGTCCGAAACCTATTTTTCTATCGGTGGCGGATTTATCAATACGCTGGCCGAGATCGATCAATTACAGGCGCCGCTGAAAATGGCGTCGGCTTCCGATTGCCCCTACCCGTTTGATTCCGCCCGATCGATGCTGGCCATGGCCGCGAAGAGCGGATTGTCGATCGCACAGATGAAACGGGCCAATGAACTTGTCTATCTGAGCGACGAGGCGCTCGACGCCGGGCTGGATGCGATCTGGCAGGCCATGCGCGCCTGTGTCGAGACGGGTCTGACCGGCGAAGGCCGGTTGCCCGGCGGGTTGGATATTGCCCGACGGGCCGGTAATCTGTATCGGCAACTGCAAAACGATCCGACCGGGGCCACGCTCAATGACTGGTTGTCGGTCTACGCGATCGCCGTCAACGAGGAGAATGCCGCCGGGCACGCGGTGGTGACCGCGCCGACCAACGGCGCGGCCGGGGTGATTCCCGCCGTACTCTATGATCGGGTGTTGCACGAGGGCGCCGATGAGCAGGCGATCCGGGATTATTTGCTCACCGCCGGGGCGATTGGCGGGATTATCAAACATCGCAGTTCCATTTCCGGCGCGGAAGTCGGTTGTCAGGGTGAGGTCGGTTCGGCGGCGGCGATGGCCGCGGCCGGGCTGTGCGCGCTGCGCGGCGGTACGGCGCCACAGATCGAAAACGCGGCGGAGATCGCGCTGGAACATCACCTGGGTATGACCTGCGATCCGGTCAACGGGCTGGTGCAGGTGCCGTGCATCGAGCGCAATGCCTTCGGTGCCATCAAGGCCCACGCGGCGGCCTCGCTGGCAATTCGCGAAAGCGGCACGCACTTCATGCCGCTGGATAACTGTATCGCGGCCATGAAGCAGACCGGGCTGGAAATGTCAGACAAGTATAAAGAGACCGCACTGGGCGGACTGGCGGTCAGCCTGACCGAATGTTAAGCCGATCAGTCTCATGTCTTGCGCCGGATGACAAATTCCCTGTCTCTGTCACAATAAAGTCATCTCACTTTATTTAATCAGCGTCATGGCCTGCAGGTCAGGGTGAACGGGAGGGGGTATGTCAGAGATAGTCAGACTGGTCGCCGAGTGGAGCGTGCTGCTGATCGAGGCGCTCGGGATTGTGATTATCACCCTGGTGGCGGTGTATGCGCTGGTTCAGGCCTTGCGCCGTTTGATCAAGGAAACAGAACGTGAACCGATCTTCCAGGAACTGCGCCAGCGGGTCGGCAGTGGCATTCTGCTCGGGCTGGAGTTTTTGATCGCGGCGGATATTATCCATACCGTCGCGGTCGATCTGACATTCTATTCTGTGGGAGTGCTGGCCGTGGTGGTGCTGGTTCGAACCTTCCTGAGTTTTACCCTGGAGGTCGAGTTGACCGGCCACTGGCCGTGGCAGAAGAAGAGATAAATCAATCTGCCCGAGCCCGGGGTATTTTTGTTACAGCGCATCAATGTCTGGCATCGCGGTGCCGGCCAGGCGATCAAAGTAGCGGGCACGATAATAGTGACGTTTATGCTTTGCATCGTCGGTGAAGGCGGCGCGATCGTGCAGGACGTTATTGCTCAACAGACCCATGCCTGATTCGAGGCGGCCTCGAAAGATATAGGGTGAGTCACTGTGGAGGATCTCTTCGAGATAGGCCAGCGCTTCACGGCTCAGGGGATCGTCGGCCCAGATCACGTTGTTGACCCGGATGGTGTAGCGCATGTGCAGATCCCCGGAGGGG
>CAYOOC010000122.1:0-3744 GCA_964405505.1 uncultured Thiohalophilus sp. | reverse complement strand
GTGTGAAAGGCTTCGGTACCATCCAGCGTCGTTACAGCGGCTGCAACAAGCAGGTCCGTGCCCTGCCGCTGGACAAGTACAAAAACGGCAACTACAAAACCGGCCAGCAGCATCCGGAATACGTGGCTCTGGAGTATTTCCATACTTACATGAGCAACGGTATCCGCCTGAACGGTCCGGCTATCCGCCAGTAAGCGACAAGCAACACATCGCAAAAAAAGCCCGGCTCTGCCGGGCTTTTTTTTGTGCTGAGTTCTGAGTTCTGAGTTCTGAGTGCCAGGTCACAAGACATTGACCGTCATTCCGGCCCTGAGCCGGAATCCAGCGCACTGCCCCGGTTCAAGACTGGATACCGGCTTGCGCCGGCATGACAATAAGATGTGTCTGGATCATCCCAAACGCGACATCAACCGGCTTTAAAGCCTCACCACGAAGGCTCGAAGACACGAAGAAGAAGTAGTGAAAGCAGGCAGTTTGCAGTCTGAGTTCCGAGTTCTAAGTTCTAAGCCTCGTAGCGGCTCTGCGAAAATCCGTAGGTCACGCTGGCGAGAGCCTGCGTGACTTTCCCAAACGCGACATCAACCGGCTTTAAAGCCTCACCACGAAGGCTCGAAGACACGAAGAAGAAGTAGTGAAAGCAGGCAGTTTGCCGATGGTGGTTCCCAGCATAAACCCAACCCGGCCGGGCTAAAGATCGGAGCGCCAGGGAGCGCTGCGCGCACCCTGACCTACCAACTGGGTGCCAACGCCAGATCTCGAGACATTAACCGTCATTCCGGCCTTGAGCCGGAATCCAGCGCACTGCACACGTTCAAGACTGGATGCCGGGGCTGCGCGCCAGATCACAAGACATTGACCGTCATTCCGGCCCTGAGCCGGAATCCAGCGCACTGCCCCGGTTCAAGACTGGATACCGGCTTGCGCCGGCATGACAATAAGATGTGTCTGGATCATCCCAAACGCGACATCAACCGACTTTAAAGCCTCACCACGAAGGCTCGAAGACACAAAGGAGAAGTGAAAGCAGGCAGTTTGCAGATGGCAGTTCGCCGCCGATCTCGCAAAGGCGCGGAGCCGCGGAGATAAGATAACCGACTCTTTTCTCTGCGTCGTGGCAGCGCCGGGAGAGCCCGTAGGTCACGGCGTGACTTTCCCAAACGCGAAATCAACCGGGCTGTCAGGGAGCGCTGCGCGCACCCTGACCTACTTCTGAGTTCTAAGTCCGTAGGTCACGCTGGCGAGAGCCTGCGTGACATTCCAAACGCAAAAAAACCAGCCAGGATAAAGAGCGGAGCGTCAGGGGCGTGTACCCTGACCATATCCGGCATTGGCTGCCAACTGCCATCTGCAAACTGCCAACTTGCCCCTCAGCACTCAGGTTAATAAATGACGGGATATAAACGTTTCGGAAGGACAAAAAAAGGGCCACCCCTTTGGGCAGCCCCCGGATTGGTGGGACGTGAAGGACTCGAACCTTCGACCAGCCGGTTAAAAGCCGGATGCTCTACCAACTGAGCTAACGTCCCGAAGAGTCTGTCACAGGCCCTGTGAGAGCCGGATGTAACAGGAAGCGCGCATTTTACCGGACTCACCGGGAATGGCAACCCCGTCCCCGGTGAGCCGATCGGACCGCGTCAGATAGCTTCCAGCTTGCGCAGCCCCTCGGGCAGCAGCTTGAAATCCACCAGCGCGGTGACAAAGGCCTTGCCGAAGCTGGCGTCGTCCTCGTAGACCATCTTGTAGTACTGGATCTTCATGGTCATGGCACTGCCCAGCACGATGCCGCCGAAGGCCAGGAAAGAGCCCAGCGCCAGGGTGGAGATGCCGGTAATGGCCTGGCCGACGGTGCAGCCCAGGGCCAGCACGCCGCCGATACCCATCAGTGCCCCGCCGATGACGTGGTTGATAAAATCGCGGAAATTGACGAACCATTCGACGCGGAAGCCCCGGGAGAGGATCGCCCAGAACAGGGAGCCCAGAACCACGCCGAATACGGCCATCACGCCGAAAGTGAGATAACGGCTGGCAAAGCCCTCGGAGGCATAGCCCAGGGTCTGACCGACGGGATTGATAAAGGTATAGGACTGGGTTCCGACCGAGCGCGGCGGCTGGCCCGACTCCATGAAGCTCCAGTTGTTGGGTTCGGCATAGCCCGACCAGGTGAAGGTCTCGCCGCCGACATCAATGACCGCGGCGTCGGTCACATACCAGGCCGCCAGAATCGCCAGGCCGACCACCGCGCCGCCCAGAATATTGTCAAAGCTCTTGCGAAAATCCGCGGACTTGAACAGGACCCAGGCCAGGAAGGCCGCCAGCAACAGCCCGATTACAACGCGGGTAACGGCGGCCTCGGAACCGAAGAGCCGGCCCAGCAGACTGCCCAGATCCTGCTGGGACGCCAGCGAGACGCTCGTCGGGCTGGTCCAGGGGTAGAACACCAGCGAATAGATGGTCTGATCGCTGCCCGGGAAGGGATTGAGCATGAAATAGGCACACACGCCGATAACCGCAAAGACGATCACCGACTTGATATTGCCGGCGCCAATCCGGATCAGGGTCTTGCTGCCGCAACCGCTGCCATAGGTCATGCCGGTGCCGAACAGAACACCGCCCAGAACATACTCGAGCCAGGCGAAGTTACTGGCACGATACGGCGGCACGGTTTGATCGACACTGATCAGGCCGCTACCCTCGATAATCGCCACACCGAGCATGGCCACGGCAATGGCCAGCAGCCAGGAGCGGAAACGGCCGCTGTCGCCCATGTTGACCATGTCGGAGACCGAGCCCATGGTACAGAAGTTGGTTTTATTGACGACCGCACCCATGACGAAGGCGATGGCAAAGCCCAGCCACAGAATCGTCCAGTGCGCATCCGCAAAGCTTTCGAATGTCATGATACAACCCTCTCGATTTACGCATAATTATGATCTCGCCCGCAGGGCGCCCAGGGTCTGACCGGTACCTCCTCCGCACAAGTCCGACCAAATGGCGGCATTGTACGGACTTCCCCCAAAAGTGACCAGTTTCACAACCCCGTACTTCATCGCCGGTGCATTTTGCACCGTTATAAGTGGATGATTTCGCTAAGATTCAGGTCTGGTAGCGGGTCGGATCCGGAATGCCGGCGGCCTCAAAGCCTGCCTGGCGCAAACGACAGGCATCACAGCGGCCACAGGCGCGACATTGGGTGTCGGGGGCATAACAGGAGGTGGTGAGCCCGTAGTCGACCCCGAGGCGTGTGCCCTCACGGATAATCTGGGCCTTGCTCAGGTCAATCAACGGCGCCTCGATCCGGATGGGCCGGCCCTCTACCCCGCGCCGGGTGGCCAGATCGGCCAGTTGCTGATAGGCCTCGATGTATTCGGGCCGGCAGTCGGGATAACCGGAATAATCCACCGCGTTGACCCCGATAAAGATGGCCCCGGCATCGAGCACCTCGGCCCAGCCCAGCGCCAGGGACAAAAACACGGTGTTGCGCGCCGGCACATAGGTGACCGGAATTCCCTCCCCGACCCCTTCATCCGGCACCTCGATGTTCGCATCGGTTAGCGCGGAACCCCCCAGGTCGTCCATGTTCAACTGCATCAGCTTGTGCTCGACCACCCCGAGCGCCCGGGCGACCTGCTGCGCGGCTTCCAGCTCGCATTTATGGCGCTGGCCGTAATCGAAACTGATGGCATAACAGGCATACCCCTGCTCGCTAGCCATCGCCAGCGCCGTGGCCGAATCCAGCCCACCCGA
>CAYOOC010000121.1:0-3933 GCA_964405505.1 uncultured Thiohalophilus sp. | reverse complement strand
TGTAGGTGAGATCGCTGCCGGCGTTCCATTCCACAATGTCGCCATCGACCACCAGATACAGCGCGTCGTTTTCTAGATCGTTGTGCCCGGCGGTGGCGTAGAAATCAAGGAATGTGAGGCCGTTGCTGACTTTCGGATCAAAGACGAATCCGCCCTGCTCGGTGCCGGTATCATAGAAGGCCACGTATTTATCTTCCCAGTAATAGGCGTGGATGGACGACGGAACCAGGTCCTGCCACTGCTCACGGGTCATCAGCCCGGCCGTCACCACCTTTGGCTGTCCGCCGGGACTGGCCGCAACCAGGCCGTCCGGCGAGGCCCAGATCGCCCAGTCGCCCATACTAACCATGGACCGCTTGGACACACAGGCTTGCTTGCTCTCGGATTGAGGCATTGATAACGCCGATGGCGCAGCGCCGGAGAGCATGTACGGGTGCCCTTCCGTGGCAATAATAACCCCGTGCCCAACAGGCGCAATCGCCACAATCGGGTAATCGGTCACCTGACGGTATTCCGGCGGGTAGGCATGCGGCTGCCAGGTTTCCGAGGGGATGATCTCGTTACCGGCAAACCCCACGGCGATCCCGTTGCCCATCATGCACAGGCCCTGCATATCGTCCGGCGGCGGATACCAGGTTTCCGTTAATGCCACCTCGCCCAGATCGTCCTCACTGAACGAGGCGTAGTCATAGGACGTGGTGCCAACGGCTACATCGACCAGAAACTGGAGCTCGCCCCGGGTGGTGCAATAAATCCGATAGGTGGCAATGTTGTAGTTGCCGGAGGGGGCCGCCATTCCGTCAATAGTGACAGTCTGCCCCTGGCACACATCCACTGCATCGGTCGGATCGGATAGCGGGCCTTCCTCACCCCAGCCTGACACATAGGAGAAGGCAAAAGCGGCGGAAATTTTCTCGGAATCATCACACCCGCCGCCAGCGCCCAGGGTCGCGCCTGGCGTCACGGTCGGCTTGGGGATGCCCAGCTGGTAGGAATTGGTCGGGTAATCGGTGCTGCCGCCCTGCACCCCGATACTGTTGTCTGTCACGCGCGGGTATTCGGTGCCGGTGTAGTAGGTTCGCTCGGACGTGTCGCCGGCAATCGGGCCGCGGATCACGTCCACGTCATCGGTCCAGTGGAACCAGTATTGATCTGCGAACAGGTAGATCGACTTGATCGTGCCGTCCTTGGTCGGGGTCAACTCGAACTTACCCCCTTTCAAAGGACGCAGATCGCCCCGGCGAAAGTCGCAATTTTGCGCCGTCTGCGCCAGATGCGGCTCCAGATCGCGCGCGGGCACACGCGGCGCCTCGCCCCCAAACCGTTTGAATCGAATCCCGGCCATTACTCTGCATCGTCCTCGTTAAATTCACGGATCCGCGCCTTGTCGGCATCGCACTGCGACAGCTCGGCCACACACGCCGGGTAGGCGGACTCCAGCACATCGGCCGCTGTCTTGGCCTTGTCGATGAAGCTCATATCGTGCGGCTGGACCTGATCGGCGGGCACGGTGATCTTATGGACTCCGCTCTCGCCGTCCGGTGTCGCGCAACCGGCGAATACGCTCGTTATAGCCAGCAGGCAGCTCAGCCTGACGGCACGTTTGATACTGCTCACTGCTCGGTAGCGTTGCCAGATCATTCGTCGTTTCCTCCAGGGCATGTGATAGCCGCTGTACTTCGTTTTGCCGCTCGATGCTCAGGCGCATGGCTTTTTTACGCTCGTTTTCCTGGGCGAGCAGGGTCTTTGCCATGTTATCCAGGGCCAATTTCTGTTCGGCGTTCTCGGCGACCAGCCCCTTCACGTACCAGGCCAGCGCCACGACAAGGAGCACCACGATCCCCGAAACGATCAGCTTCATCTTCATTTCGGCTTATCCCGGTGCGCCTCGGCCCACTTGTTGCCGGTCTCGCTCATCGCATAGGCGACAATCGAGCCCATGGTGACCGTGACCCAATGAGCGGGCTCAATCGCGTCCAGCGCAATCAACCCGGTTGCCGTAACAAACGCCAGCAGCACCAGCTTGACGCGGGTGCTGCGCATGCCTTTGTAGTCGAGATTTCTCATGTGACCTCCTGAACGCCCAGAAGGTATTGAACGCCGTGCGCGTCGTTGACGGCCGTCATCACCTGCCCTTTCGGGCTGTCGCCTGGGGGCGGAACAGACACATGCACCCACCGTCCGAACTCGTGGATCAGCTGATTGAAGCCGGGCCCATCCATCATGTGATCACGGATAAACTCGGCCAGCTCTTTCGGTGACAGGGCAGGGCAGACAATATCCGCAGCCCGGCCGAACCGATGCTCGGAAGTGCTGGAGCCGCCGATAGCCTTGTTCAGCTTCTCGCAGCGATACCCGGAGGTGACAACAATCGGAATATCTGCTTTGTCGCTTGGCACTTTGTCGTTGACCATATCGCGCAAATCTTGGAGAAAAGACGCCATATAATGCAGGTTGCCCTCGACTTCTGGCGGAGGCGTGTTGTCGATCCCTTGCCGCGTCGCAGTTTGCGAGAAAATCAGCTCCTCAAGCGTAAAATTGCGTGTCAGTTTCATTGCTTATCACCCATCTTTCTGACATTGACGGTTAGCTCAATCCCTTTCCATTTCAGGATCGCCTGTATCCCCATGCGAATCCCGGCAATGAAGATCGTGCCGCCGCCGCCTATTAGCCCTGCGATAATGATGATCGACTCAACACTCTGGTTGTCGGTCAACATAAAGGCCACGATGAAAGCCAATGCTCCAAGACATGACCCCAGCGAGATATAGGCGATCGTGATCGCCACGCTCAACTGTCTCCCCGTCAACACCTGGTAGCTGGCTGCCCCGCAACCGCCGACGAGCCCCGCGACCACCGCAATCAGAAGCATGATCCAGGGGAAACTGCTCACATGCTCGGCGACCTTCGTTACTTGCTCTGCCTGCATAATTACCGCCTCTCGGCTATGGATTGAATTAGGCCGCGCTCTGCGTGATATTCCAGACAATGGTCATGGAGTCATCAGACGCCTTGTTCTTCACGGCGAACGTGGTGCGGCACAACATCGCCCCGTCCGGATCAGCATTGAAAATACCGGCCTCCTCAATCGAGCCAGTGCCAACGCCTGCGCCAAAGGTGGCGGTGTACGTGGTCACGTTATCTGCTCGCGTGATTGAGTCCAGCGCAACGCGGCCCAGCTCGTTATTCAGCGTTGTGTCGCCATCTGCCGCAGCAGTGCTCCCGTCGCCGATTGCCATGTGGCTCATCGGATCAGGAATATCCGCATCAGCCTGGATTCGTCCGGCAATCCAGTCCAGGCCGGCGTCCACGATCAGGTTTTTGACCGTTTCCTCCTCCTTGATCTTGCCGTCAGGGCCGCGCAGCGTGATTTTGACCGTGCCGCGCACTTTCTTGTTGTCTTTAAGCATTTGTGTCACCTCGTTCTGACTGTGTTTCAGGCACAAAAAAAGGGCGCACGAGGCGCCCTGTTGAGTTACATTTTTACTGCGCGGCTACAGCGCCTTGATCCCGTCGATGTAGTCCTGCCAGATCACCTTCCCTTGCGCGACGCCATCATCCAGCGCGGTCTGCATTTCGGTCGGGGTGAGTGTGGCGACGGTATTGTCGGCCATCACCCATTCCTGGTTCGTGCCGAGTTGGATTGCCATTTGCAGGTTGCTGACATCCTGCGGTCTCACCTGCACCACACGCCCATCACCGAAGTCGTGGACGATGGATTGCAGGGCGAGGTCGCGCTGGCTTTTGAGGTCGTCGCGGGTGACTTCGGGCACGATAGTTTCTACCACCCACGCCCCATCGATGTAATGACAGGTCTCGGTGTCCCGGTCATAGGCCGGTGCGTCGGTGGCGGCTTCGCCGGCCCATTCGGTTACGCGGGGCAACGGGTTCGGGATGTGTTCCAGTGTGCTCGGGTGGTAGTAGCGGCTCATG
>CAYOOC010000120.1:293-4151 GCA_964405505.1 uncultured Thiohalophilus sp. | reverse complement strand
GTGCCTCAGCGGGTACGAGAGGCGGACCAGCGCCAACGCTCACAGGGCGCCACAGGCGAGCCGGAGGGCTTTTTCTATCGGGGGGAAGTCTGGCTGGTGCTGGACGGCATCGAGCGCCGTGCCGGCGAGACAGACGCCAAGGCGGTGATGCGCGTGTGGGCTCACGAGGTGCTGGGTCACAGCGGCCTGCGCGGCGTATTCGGCCAGAAACTGACCCGCGTGCTGCGTGAGGTCTCCCTGCGCCGGCGCAAGGACGTGCGTGCCAAGGCCAGCGAATACGGCCTGGTATCGAGCATGGAGGAGGCGCGCGCGGCAGTCCGCGAGCCCGGCATGACCGGCGCCCAGATTGATGCGGCGGCCCGCAAACGGCTGGATAATGATCTGCTCACAGCGGCCGAGGAAGTGCTGGCCGAAATGGCACAAACCACGCCAGATGCTACACTGGTACAGAAGGCGGTCAAAGCGATCCGCGACGCACTGGCCGCGATGGTCCGGTTGCTGCCGGGCAAGGTTCGCCGGTCCATGGGGGGCACCCGGTTCCAGCAGTGGCTGGATGAAATGACCGACGCCGAGATTATCGAGCGGTTCCTGATTCCGGCCCGCGAATTTATCCGCACCGGGCAGGCCACCACTGGCGATGCCAGCGTTCGGTTCTCGCGCAGCCGCGATGACAACTATGGGATTGAGGTCGAGGAGCTAACTGATGAGCAAGCGCAAGAATACTTCTCAGGACGACGAGTTCGCCGAAATGATGGCGATGGGGCAGGATCTGCCGGACGACTGGGAGGCCAGAGACCCGGGGACGGACCCGGGTCCGACATTACGACAGTTAGCGGACAAGTACCCCGAAAAGGCTGGGCTGCAGCAACTCGCGCAAGCCTGGGAGGACGGCCAACTGTTCTAAATCGTGGTGCCGCGCGCCCACTGTCCGTCGGTAGCTTCTCGCAAAGCCGTCTGTCTGGCGCGTCCGGCAATCCCACCAGCGGACTGGGTGTTTGGCTAACAGACGATCCCGCCGAGGCGCAGCATTATGCTGACCAGCACGAAAGCGGCGTCAACGAGCAATTCTATCTCGACATTCGTCGCCCGATGACTTTCAGGGACGGCGATTTCCCCGGATTTGACTCTGTAGAGCAAGCCTATAAATTCCGAGAAAGCCTGAAACGCCAAGGCTATGACGGCATTATCCATGACATGCGCGGAATCAGTAACCGCGTCCACTACGTCGCCTTCGATGCCGATCAGGTTATCTATCCTGAGCCCAATGTTGATGATGTTCGCTTTTCCTTTGCCGGCAGACAGGCATCAACGGCTGATGAGCGCGCACTGGCTACGGCTCAGGAGCGTCTTGCTGCCGGAGAGGATGCGGACACCGTTCGTCAGGAGACCGGCTGGTTTCGAGGTGCCGACGGAAAGTGGCGGTTTGAAATTGACGACAGCCAGGCAAATCTCAAGCCTGCCATAAAGTCCATCAAAAAAGGCGAGCACACCGCAAGGCAGATCGATGGCATCACCTATAAGAAGAACGATGACGGCACGTTTGATCTGTTGTTAAGGCCGCCCAATCCCCAGAGAACAGATGATTTTATTTCTGTTTATGGCGCGGATCAGGATGTGCTTGGCGCGGTATTGCCGAGCGATGCCGTTGCGGCGATGAAGGAAGGCAAGGGCGAGGCTGATTACATTGGCCCAAACCTGGACGATGCGAAGTCGATCAGCGCGAGCTTTTCTTTTGACGGCATGAACGCGCTACCTCTTGATAAGGTGCTGGACCATCCTGCGCTGTTCGCTGCTTATCCGTCTCTTTCCGATGTAATGGTGCAGGTTGATCCTGCGCTCGGCATCGGCGGATCTTTTGCCATTATGGATGACGGGGTTCGCGTTATCCGGATCGGTAAAGGCCAACAACTTTCTTCTCTGTTGCATGAAGTTCAACACGGCATCCAGGACATCGAGGGCTTTGCGCGAGGAGGCAGGCCCGATCAGTTTTCAGATATTGATCGCCGTACCGCCTTGCTCGCCCAAATTCGCGAAGCCATCGACGCCCGGTGGGCTGAGATTCCCGATAATCTCAAAGGCGAGGCAAGAAAAATCAATCGCGGGGATGACGCTGACGGATCGGCTATGAAAGCCATCCAGAAGAATCCCCAGGCGAAGGCGGCGTGGGCAGATTACACCAAGGCCCTGCAAGATTATGAGCAAGTGCAGTCTGCCCCGGATAGCCGGTATGGCGTTGACACAGCCGCCAGTCAGTACGAGAGGCTATACGGTGAGGTCGAGGCCAGAAACACGCAGGCTCGCCAGAGCATGACTGATGAGCAGCGGCGCGCGACCCCGCCAGAAGATACCGCAGACACCCCTGATAGCGATGTAATTATCGTCTGGAATGGACAGGAAATGGACAGCGCACCGCGCCCTGCTAACGCCGATCAGTCCCAGACTGACGCTGTACCTATGGCCTCCCGCGCCAAGCACCAAACCACACTGACCAACATGCCCGATGCGGTGATCGCTGCCGAGCATGGCACCGCCGAGAAGCATAAACGGTATAAAGCGGCCAAGGCCGGCGATCCGGATGCCGCCTATGACGTGGTGCGTGACACACTGACCGACGACGCCGTGCGCCGGATCATGGATCAGGCCGGTGATAGCACGCCGACTATCGTGCCGGTGCATGCCGAGGAGGCGAGCGGACGCAATCAGATCCCGGTCCAGTTCGCCAAACTGCTGGCCGCAAAAACCGGCTGGCCGGTGAGCACTTCCGTGGTCCAGGCGAGCCGCGCCAAGCGTACCGGCGCCGACGGCTTTTACCGCATTGCCAATCCGCCGGAGTTTGCCGGCGAGATCGAGGCCGGGCAGGACTATCTGCTACTGGATGACACGCTGGCCCAGGGCGGTACGATCGCCAATCTCAAGGCGCACATCGAAGCCCAGGGCGGCAACGTGGTGGGCGCCGCGGCCCTGACCGGCAAAAAGTATTCGGCCAAGCTGGCCCCGACGAAAACCAATCGCAACCTGTTGCGCTCGCGCCATGGCGACAGCCTTGACCGCTGGCTGCAGGAAACCGTAGGATACGGCTATGACAGTCTCACGAACTCAGAAACCCGCTACCTCGCCCAGGTCAAAGGGCAAAACGCTGACTCCATCCGAGATCGCATCGCTGCAGCGCGATCTGAGGGAGAGCGCCGCGAGGGCGGACGAACGGATCAGGCGGGACGGAATCAAACCTCTCAAGAGGTAGCCCAGGACCCCGGCCAAGATGCCGGGGTTTTTGATCCAGGCGATCCGATGTTGTCCCGCGCCAAGCAAGAGGTGCAGGAAACGATCACCGACGCCCGGCCTATCATTCAAAAAGCCTGGGACAAGATGCTGGGCCGTGTCCTCAATCATACCGATTCATGGGTCCAGAAGATTGATAACGCGGTTAACGGTGTCACGGATCTCGACAACCTGAACGATTACCTGGAAATGCGCATGCGCGCGCAGGGCAAGATCGGCCAGGTACAGGATGCGGCGAAGCGGTTGTATGACACCTTCAAGAAGGCCGACGAGAAAAACAGCAAGGCGATCCTGGAATACCTGACGGATCGCGACGCCAAGGCCAACACGATTCCCGATATTCAGCTTCGTCAGAAGGCGCAAATTGCCAAGCGCATGATCGATCAGATGGGTCAGTCGCTGGTCAAGCATGGTGTAATCCCGATCGACTCCTACAAAAACTATCAGGGCCGCTACCTGCCGCGCCTGTATATGGCCTATATGCTGGGAGATAAAGCCGTCAATGCCATCGGCGGCGGCAAGAAACTGTCCTCCATGGGCTATGCCATGGCGCGTGACGAAAGCCTGCCGCAGGAATAC
>CAYOOC010000120.1:0-283 GCA_964405505.1 uncultured Thiohalophilus sp. | reverse complement strand
CTTTCTGGCATCCCGCGCCATCGGCGTCCCGGGTCGGGATATTGCGCTGATGGAGTTTTTCGAGGAAATCGCACAGCGTGATACCTGGGTAATTCAGGATCAGTTCGTTGACGTGAAGATCCCGGGTTTCGATAAGTCGCGCCGCGTGACCGCCTTCTGGGCCAAGAGCGAAGCCAACCGGGTACGTGATATGGCCGATCGCTCCCCGAAGGACATGCAGCCGGAAATGCGCCGTTATGCCGACACCCTGGATGATGCAGCACGCAAGGCCATCCTCGGCGCG
>CAYOOC010000119.1:0-4182 GCA_964405505.1 uncultured Thiohalophilus sp. | reverse complement strand
TGCCAACTGCCAACTGCCAACTGCCAACTGCCAACTGCCAACTGTCTTTTTTCTGTCATCGGAGTTTCGCCGCTTTGTCACACTGACTCTCTAGGCTTGGTAAAAACCAGCAGAGGTCAGGATGATGAATTCCGTCTACCAGCTCCGTCCCCTCCGATACCGTAGTGTCTGGTTGTCCGATATCCATCTGGGATATCGCGGCTGCAAGGCCGAGTATCTGATCGATTTTCTGGACTCCGTGCAGTGCGAGTATCTGTTTCTGGTCGGTGACATTTTCGACCTGTGGTACATGCGTCGCAAAGGGCTTTACTGGCCACAAAGTCACAATGATGTCATACGCAAAATACTGGGCAAGGCCAAACACGGCACCAAAGTAGTCTATATTCCCGGCAACCACGATGAGGATTTCCGGGAACTGGACGGGATGGTGTTTGGCAATATCGCCATTCATAACCGTTACATCCACGAAACAGCGGATAACAAGCGCCTGCTGATGTTGCACGGGGATGAGTTCGACAATGCCATCCGCTGCAGCAAGCTGGTGTCGTATCTGGGCGAACGGGCCTATGATGTGTTGTTGTATACCAATCGCTGGCTGAATGCCCTGCGGCGGCGGCTCGGATTCCCCTACTGGTCGATCTCCACCTTCCTTAAAAGCAAAGTCAAAAACGCGGTGAATGTGATTCACGATTTTGAGCAGGCTGTCGCCCACGAGGCCCGGCGCGCCGGGGTGGACGGGCTGGTCTGCGGCCATATTCACCATGCCGAGATTCGCCAGATCGGCAATGTGCTGTACTGTAATGACGGTGACTGGGTGGAAAACTGCACGGCCATGGTCGAGCATCGTGACGGCATGCTGGAGATCCTGCACTGGTCTGATGTCATCAAACCTATCAAGCAACATCCGGTCACGGATGCCGACAAGCAGATCGCATGAGAATTGCTATCGCCACTGACGCCTGGGCACCACAGACCAATGGCGTGGTGACTACCCTGAAAACGACCCGGCATATCCTGGAACATTCGGGGCATAAAGTGTCCATGATTACCCCCGAGCCTTTTCGGACCGTACCGTTACCGACCTATCCGGATATCCGGCTGGCCCTGTTTCCCTATCGGCAAATTGCCGCACAACTGGATGCGTTTGCTCCCGACGCGATTCATATCGCCACCGAGGGCCCGGTGGGTATGGCCGTACGACGTTATTGCCGGCGGCGTAAACTCAAATTCACCACCTCCTATCACACGCAGTTTCCCGAGTATTTACGTCTGCGGGCACCGATTCCCTTGCGGCTCAGCTATGCGTTTTTCAAGTGGTTTCATGGTCCGGCCGAACGTACGCTGGTGCCGACCCCTTCGATGCAGGAACGATTGCAGGAACACGGCTTCGGGCACGTCGAAGTGTGGAGCCGCGGAGTGGACGTCAACCTGTTCCGGCCCTACGGCAAGGAGGCCCTGTCCGCCAGACGACCGATTTTTGTCTATGTCGGCCGGGTGGCGGTGGAAAAGAACATCGAGGCGTTTCTGTCGCTGGATCTGCCCGGCACCCAATACGTCGTGGGCGATGGGCCGGACAGGGCCATGCTGGAGGAAAAATACCCGCAGGTGGTTTTCACCGGTTTTCGTTATGGCGAGGAGCTGGCGCGAACTATTGCCGCCTGTGACGTGTTTGTCTTCCCCAGCCTGACCGATACCTTCGGTCTGGTCATGCTCGAGGCGATGGCCTGTGGCGTGCCGGTGGCGGCCTATCCGGTGACCGGACCGAAGGATGTCGTGATCGACGGGGTCACCGGTTGTCTCGACGAAGACCTGGGACGGGCAGCCCGCCGGGCCCTGGAAATCAATCCGCAGAATCCCCGCGATTACAGTCTGTCCCATTCCTGGCATCAGGCCACGGATCAGTTTTACGCCAACCTGGCGCCCAATAACGGCGTGTCCCCGGCGGCGGAGAAGGTCGCCTCGAGCCTGAAATGAGTTTGTCTTGCTCGGATCAGGAGCAAGAGATCGAACCTTCGGTGAGTGGATAAGGGTAGGCCGGACATAGTATCGCGGTGTCCGGCAATCGGGGGTGTTGCCCGATACCGCTTCGCTTTATCGGGCCTACGAATTGATCTGAATACACCAATCCATCCGTTTTGTTCAGGAGATCGAACGTTCGGTTTGCGGCGCATCAGCAGCTGAGGTGACAAAGGTGTCGATCGTGTGTCGGTAAAGATCCGCCAGGGAGTGTGCCAGGGCACTATGAGACCATTCGTGCACATAGTCCCGGCCTTCGCGACTCATGCGTCGTTGCAGATCGGGCAATTCCAGTACCTGTTGCACCGTGGCAGCGAATTGATCCACGTCCTCCTCGACGACCAGGGCGCCACGCTGGGGCAGGAGGATGTCCCGCGTTCCCAGTTCGGCCGTCGATACCACCGGTACGCCACAGGCCATCGCCTCGAGCAGGACCAGTCCCTGGGTTTCGGTGCGCGAGGAAAAAACAAATACATTACCGGCCCGATAACAGTCAAGCAGGGTGGTGTTGCGATCCAGATAGCCGACAAAGCGGATATTATCCCGGGTGCCCAGTTTTTCACTCAATTGCTTCAGATGTTCAAGCGACGGCCCTTCACCGGCAATCACGAACAGGGTCTGTGGTAATTGCTGCAATACCTGGTGATGTACATGCAGCAGGAAATCGATGTTTTTCTCGTGGCCGATACGTCCGATATGCACCATCACTGGCCGGTCCGGTTCGATATGATGACGCTTGCGAAAGCCGGCCCCGTCGCCGTGTGAAAAACGTTCCGGATCGATGCCGGTGGGCAGGATCCGGGTGGGCAGCTGAATGTGATAGTCGCGAATCACCTTGAGCATGGCGCTGGAAGGTACGATCAACCCCTGCAGGTTGTGACACTGGCGGCGGGTCAGAAAACGGATCAGGGGACGAAATACCCGGCGAGGAATAAATGGCACATAGTTATGCATGTATTCCTCGAAGTGAGTGTGATAGGTCTCGATACAGGGAATACCCAGCCGCCGGGCCATGCGCTTGCCACTGCGATGGGCGGCAAACGGCGTCTGGATATGGATCAAATCAATCGGTTTTTCCCGATGCAGTCGGGCAATTTCCCGATCCACGGCGGCAACGGACATAAGACGGTCTTCGGGATCAAACGGAACCGGCCGCGCCTTGATACGCGAGATACCCGTCTGCGGTGGATCATCAGCACTGTAACGTGGCGCAATCAGCAGGACATCGTGGCCCAGTGCCTGCAGGCTGTCACGAAAAGTCTGTATTGATGTGGAGACGCCGTTGATGCGGGGAAAATAAACATCGGAAACCATCACTATCCGCATACCACCGCCTGATTAGCCGCTTATGGTGAATGAGAGTAGGGCAATACCCCCGCCGAGCAGGGCGCCGCACAACACGTCGGTCGGATAGTGCAGGGCAAGGACCACCCGGGAGAGAGCCACCAGCGCGGTAAACGGCAACAGAAGGATGGCCAGCTCGGGATAGTAATGCAGGGCCACCAGGGTAAAGGAGACTGCATGCATGGTGTGTCCGGATGGGAAGCTGTACTGATCCAGCGGGGCTGTTCCCAGCAGCAGATCCTGTTTGACCACGCAGGGCCGGGGCCGTTCGGTGACGGATTTGATGGCCTTGTACAGGGCCAGTGCCAGTGCGCCAACGATTGCCATATGCAGCGATGCCCCCAGTGCCTTGCTGCCATAGATCAACGGTAACAGCGCAATCAGCGTATACCAGAAAACCCCGTCACCCAGCCGGCTGATCAAGGCAAACAACGACTTGATGAGCCGAATATGGCTGGCACGGTTGATCTGGCTGCACAGGGCCAGCTCAAAAGCCACCATGCGTTTGATAAACAGACTGTGGCGTATGGCATTCATAATCAGGATACTCTTTATATGATCCTGCCAGTAAGGATGGGACACGCAGATGACAAATCCCTGACAGCCTGATGAACGTTTTATGACCATGGTGGATCGGCGAAAACTGTGTCATTGGAGAGGGTGGCCGGACCGGATATTTGTTAGTTCTGAAGGGAAAGTTGGCAGAAAAGCGAAGTTGACAGACGTCAGATGGCAGTTGACAGAAAACATGCCCTGAATCAGAGTTTTGCCAACTGCCAACTGCCAACTGCCAACTGCCAACTGCCAACTGCCAACTGCCAA
>CAYOOC010000118.1:0-4209 GCA_964405505.1 uncultured Thiohalophilus sp. | reverse complement strand
CCTTTCTGTTGTTTACGAAATTTTGTCCGTTTCGGCTGCAGCATGCTTCAAACTCCCAATCTCAACCCGCTGCCGTTTTCGCAGCTTCGGATTCACTGTCAGCGTAATGTCCGATGATCTCACCTTTGAAGATCCAGACCTTGACACCGATGATGCCGTAAGTGGTTTGCGCTTCGGCCAGACCGTAATCGATATCGGCTCGCAGGGTATGCAGGGGCACACGACCTTCGCGATACCATTCTGTACGGGCGATTTCCGCCCCGTTCAGGCGACCTGCCACATTAATCTTGATGCCCTGGGCTCCCAGGCGCATGGTGTTCTGTACCGCACGTTTCATGGCCCGGCGGAACATGATACGGCGTTCGAGCTGCTGGGCCACGCTTTCTGCGACCAGCTGGGCATCCAGTTCCGGTTTGCGCACTTCTTCGATATTGATGTGCACCGCCGGCAGGCCCATCATTTTGGTCACTTCGTTACGCAGACGCTCGATGTCCTCGCCTTTTTTCCCAATGACCAGGCCCGGGCGCGCGGTATTGATGGTGATGTTCGCGCTGCCTTGGGTCCGCTCGATCTGGATCCGGCTGACAGAAGCCTGCTTCAGACGCTGTTTCAGAAATTCGCGTACCACGATGTCCTGATTCAGGAAATCGGCGTAATTCTTGTTGTCGGCATACCACTTGGACGTCCAGTCCTTGACGATGCCGAGACGAATGCCTGTCGGATGTACTTTCTGACCCATCAGCTTCTCTCTTACTTTTCTGCCACAGTCACACTGATGTGACTGGAGCGTTTAAAAATATGGTTGGCCTGGCCCTTGGCGCGAGCTTCCCAGCGCTTGTAGGTCGGACCTTCATCTACCATGATGGTCTTGACCGTCAGCTCGTCGATATCGGCGCCGTCGTTGTGCTCCGCATTGGCAATCGCGGATTCAAGGACTTTTTTCACGATCGCGGCCGCCTTTTTCGGGCTGAACGTCAGCGTCTGCAGGGCGCGCTCGACCGGCAGCCCACGAACCTGATCAGCTACCAGGCGGCACTTCTGCGGCGAAATGCGGGCATAACGTAATTTTGCTGCGGTTTCCATTCTCTAGAACCTCTTACCTGGCTTTCTTGTCAGCAACGTGGCCCTTGAAGGTCCGCGTCGGCGCGAATTCACCCAACTTGTGACCGACCATGTTTTCCGAAACCAGAACCGGAACATGCTGGCGACCATTGTGTACAGCGATTGTCAGCCCGACCATTTCCGGTAACACCATGGAACGGCGTGACCAGGTTTTGATCGGCTTCTTGCTGTTCGTTTCCACTGCCTGATCGATCTTTTTGACAAGATGCAAATCAACAAACGGACCTTTTCTGATAGAACGTGGCATTTACTCGCTCTCTGAATTCGTTACTTTTTGTTACGACGACGACGGACGATCATCTTATCCGTACTCTTGTTACTCCGGGTTTTGTAGCCTTTCGTCGGTACACCCCAGGGGGTAACCGGGTGACGACCACCGGAGGTACGGCCTTCACCACCGCCATGCGGATGATCGACCGGGTTCATGGCCACACCGCGAACGGTGGGGCGCACACCCTGCCAGCGCTTGGCGCCGGCCTTGCCGAGCTTGCGCAGGCTATGTTCACTGTTGCTGACTTCGCCAATCGTGGCACGGCAGTCGGCATGCACCCGGCGCATTTCACTGGAACGCAGCCGGATAGTCGCGTAATCGCCTTCACGGGCGACCAGTTGCACGGAAGCCCCGGCGCTGCGCGCCAGTTGGGCACCTTTGCCCGGCTTCATTTCCACCGCATGCACGGTGGTGCCCACCGGAATGTTGCGCAGCGGCATGCAATTGCCCGCCTTGATCTGCGCATTGGTGCCGGAAACCACGCTGTCGCCGGTCTTGACCCCCTTGGGGGCCAGGATATAGCGGCGTTCGCCATCTTTATAAAGAACCAGTGCAATACGGGCACTGCGGTTGGGATCGTATTCGATCCGCTCGACGGTGGCGTCGATACCGTCTTTATTCCGCTTGAAATCGATCAGACGATAATGCTGCTTGTGACCACCACCCTTGTGGCGCGTGGTAATCCGGCCCTGGTTGTTACGACCCCCGGAGCGGGATTTCTTTTCCAGCAGCGGCGCATGCGGCTTGCCCTTGTACAGATCGTCGGTAACGACCTTGACGACAAAGCGGCGGCCTGCGGATGTCGGTTTTGACTTTACTATCGCCATTTTTTATTCCTTAAACCTTACTCAGCACCCATAAAGTTGATGTCCTGGCCGGCCTTGATGCGAACATAGGCCTTTTTCCAGTCTTTACGGCGACCCGTACCGTGCATGGTACGTTTGGTCTTGCCTTTCATATTGGTCACCTGGACACCTTCAACTTCGACATTGAACAGCAGTTCAACGGCTTTTTTAATTTCGATCCGGGTTGCACCCGGTACAACCTTGAACACAACCTGGTTGGCCTGATCGGCCAGCAGAGTGCTCTTTTCGGAGATGTGCGGCTCCAGCAGCACGTTCATCAAACGTTCCTGATTCATGCCAGCACCTCCTGCAGTTTTGCCACGGCGTCAGCGGTAATCAGCACCTTGTCGTGGCCGACCAACGCGACCGGATCCACATAGCCGACTTCGCACAGGCCAACCTTGTGCAGGTTGCGAGCTGACAGGAACAGCGCTTCGTTCAGGTCGTGCGTGACAATCATGACGCTGTCCAGCCCCAGACCGCCCAGTTTTTCTACCAGCTCTTTGGTCTTCGGCGCGTCCATTTTCAGATCGTCTATCACGACCAGGCGCTCCTGGCGAACCAGCTCTGACAGGATGGAACGCATTGCGGCGCGATACATCTTGCGGTTCAGCTTCTGCGACCAGTCCTGGGGCTTGGAGGCAAAGGTCTTGCCGCCGCCGGTCCAGATCGGGCTACGGATGGTCCCGGAACGGGCGCGGCCGGTGCCTTTCTGGCGCCATGGCTTTTTGCCGCCACCGCGGACTTCGGCGCGGTTTTTGTGTGCGCGGGTACCGGCACGCGCGCCCGCCAGATAGGCGGTCACGGCCTGGTGCACCAGCGACTCGTTAAAATCAGCGCCGAACACGGCATCCGAAACCTCGACGGATTTCTTGGAGGCCTTGCCGGTGGCTGTGGTTAAACCTAATTCCATCGTCTGCGTCCTCTTAACCTGCCTTGACCGCCGGGCGTACGATGACACTGCCGCCCTTGGAGCCGGGTACGGCGCCCCTGACCAGCAGCAGATTGCGATCGTTGTCGACCTTAACCACTTCCAGATTCTGGGTGGTGCGTTTTTTGTTACCCATCTGACCGGCCATGCGTTTACCTTTCAGTACGCGGCCCGGCGTCTGACACTGGCCGATGGAACCCGGGGCGCGATGCGCCAGCGAGTTACCGTGGGTCGCATCCTGAGTGCGGAAGTTGTGTCGCTTGACCGCACCGGCAAAACCTTTACCCATGCTGGTGCCGCTGACATCGACCTTCTGTCCGGCTTCGAAAATATCGACCCTGATTTCGCCGGCCAGGGAGAAGTCTTCACCTTCACCATCCGTCAGACGGAATTCCCAGACACCGCGACCCGCTTCCACGCCGGCTTTGGCAAAATGCCCGGCCTGGGGCTTGGTGACCCGGTTGGCTTTACGTTTGCCCGTGGTCACTTGCACGGCACGATAGCCGTCCGCGTCAACTGTTTTCAGCTGGGTAATCCGGTTGGGTTCTACCGCAATAACAGTCACCGGCGTTGACACACCGTCGTCTGTAAAGACGCGGGTCATACCCACCTTGCGACCAACTACACCAATCGTCATTTGTCGTGCTCCACTCAGCAATCCGTTAGTTCAACTGAATCTGAACATCCACACCGGCGGCGAGGTCCAGTTTCATCAGGGCATCCACGGTCTTGTCTGTCGGATCAACAATATCCATCAGACGCTTGTGGGTGCGTAGTTCGTACTGGTCCCGCGCATCCTTGTTCACGTGCGGCGAAACAAGAACAGTGTAATGTTCCTTTTTCGTCGGCAGCGGGATCGGGCCCTTCACATGGGCGCCGGTGCGCTTGGCCGTTTCCACAATCTCACGGGCGGATTGATCGATCAGACGATGATCAAAAGCCTTGAGACGGATGCGAATGTTCTGGTTCTTGGCTGCCATATATGTTTACTCAATAATCTTCGATACCACACCGGCACCGACGGTCCGGCCGCCTTCGCG
>CAYOOC010000117.1:0-4314 GCA_964405505.1 uncultured Thiohalophilus sp. | reverse complement strand
CCCATCATTGACCCTGTCGGGTCGACCCCATATACTACGCGCCCCTGATACCTGAGGTCCCACTCGGAGGGCAGGCACCAAGTGACCAACTTCGGCATGCCCAATGCGGCGAAGATTGCCTTCCGACGTACGCTCCTGAGGTTGATCCTGATTCAGGTGGTGCTGACCACGGCAGCCGCAATCGTGATGTTCCTGCAAAAGGGAGTGGATTTCGGTCTGGCGACACTGTTTGGTGGCGCCGTGGGTATCGCCGGTGCCCTGGCGGGTGCCTGGCGGATAAGCCTGGCGACAGAGTCCGATAATGCCGCGGCTGATAATAATGTGCTGCGCATGGCCGAGTTTTACAAGGCCACCCTGTTCCGCCTGCTTACCATCATCGGCGGACTGGCGCTTGGCATGGTGGTACTGGAGCTCGAAGCGATGGGGATTCTGATCGGCTTTATCGCTGCCCAGCTCGGCTATTTTTTCGCCCGTCCGTTGCGCGCCCGCTAAATTGGCGACCGGGGCACAAGATTTCACGTTATAAAATTTGGATCCGACACAACAATGGCAAGCGAATTAACTTCAAAAGAGTATATACAGCACCATTTACAGAACTGGACCTATGGCCAGCATCCCGACGGCAGCTGGGGCTTTGCCCACAGCGCGGCCGAAGCGAAAGCAATGGGTTTCTGGGCAATCCATGTCGATACCATGCTCTGGTCCATCGTCCTCGGCGCACTGTTTTTATGGCTGTTTCGCAAGGCGGCCAAAACCGCCAGTGCCGATACCCCGCGTCCCTGGCAGAACTTTGTCGAATGGATTGCCGAGTTTATCGATACCAGTGTACGGGGCTCCTTCCACGGCAAGGATAAACTGGTTGCCCCGCTGGCCCTGACCATATTCATCTGGATCTTTTTGATGAACCTGATGGATCTGGTGCCGGTCGACTGGCTGCCCTCGCTGGCCGGCTGGGTCGGCTCCAGCGTGTTCGGCGTCGATCCCCATCACGTTTACTTCAAGGTGGTTTCCACCACCGATCCGAATGCCACCTTCGGTATGGCCTTAGCGGTGTTCTATCTGATTTTGCACTACAGCATCAAGAACAAAGGTGTGACCGGATTCATGGGCGAGCTGACCATGATGCCGTTCCAGGCCAAGAATCCGCTGGTGCAGGCGCTGTTTATCCCGGTCAACTTTATTCTGGAATTCGTCTCGCTGATTTCCAAGCCGATTTCACTGGCCCTGCGACTGTTCGGCAACATGTACGCGGGTGAAATGATCTTTATCCTGATCGCGCTGATGTACAGCGGCGGTCTGGCGATGGGCATTTTTGGCGGCTTCCTGCAACTGGGTTGGGCCATTTTCCATATCCTGATCATTACGCTGCAGGCGTTCATCTTCATGACCCTGACCATCGTATATCTGGATATGGCGCAGTCGGAACACTGACATAAAACAGTTTTTATTTTTTGTTATTTAACGTTTAAAGCTACAGGAGAAAACAATGGAACAAGCTCTGTTATACATCGCAGGTTCTCTGATGTTGGGTCTGGGTGCACTGGGTGCCGCGGTTGGTATCGGTGTTCTGGGCGGCCGTTTCCTTGAAGGTGCTGCCCGTCAGCCGGAACTGATTCCGATGCTGCGTACCCAGTTCTTCATCGTCATGGGTCTGACCGACGCGGTTCCGATGATCGCCGTGGGTATCGCCCTGTATATTCTGTTCGCCGTTGCTGCCTAAGTTAAGAATAGTCGAGTAACCGAGACAGACATTCGAACTAATCAACCAAGGTTCTGGCGATGAATATCAATTTAACTCTCATAGGCCAAACGATTACGTTCATCGTGTTCGTGTGGTTCTGCATGAAATTTGTGTGGCCACCGATCATGAACGCGCTGAACGAGCGCAAGAAAAAGATAGCCGATGGCCTTGCCGCAGCCGAGCGCGGCGCGCATGAGAAAGAGCTGGCTGAAAAGAAGGCGGCAGAAGTTCTGCACGAAGCCAAACAGCAGGCTCAGGACATCATCAACCAGGCTCAGAAGCGTGCTTCCGAGATTGTTGAAGAGTCCAAAGAAACCGCGCGCAGCGAAGGCGAACGCATCATTGCAACGGCCCAGGCCGAAATCGAACAGGAAGTTAACCGGGCACGCGAAGAACTGCGTGGCCAGGTCGCTTCACTGGCGGTTGCCGGCGCCGGCAAGATCCTCAAGCGCGAGATCGATGCCAAGGCCAACGAAGATCTGCTCAAGGATCTGGTCGCGCAAATTTAATCCAGGGGTCTGAACTATGGCAGAAAAAAGCACCATTGCACGCCCCTATGCGCAGGCCGCGTTCGATCTGGCAAAGCAGCAGGGCAAACTCAAAGAATGGTCCGAGATGCTGCAGTGGCTGGCCGCCGTGGCGGCGGATGATGCCGCGATGGATCTGGTCGGCAGCCCGGAAGTCAGCAAGGACGCGAAGGTCAAGCTGTTCGTCGATATCTGCGGTGACAAGCTCACCGCTGATGGCAGCAACCTGCTCAAGGTTCTGGCGGATAACAAACGCCTGGACGTGCTTCCCGAAATTGCCGAGCAGTTCGAAGAACAACGCGCAGAAGCAGAAAAGACGGTTGAAGCGGAAGTGACGACGCCCTATCCGCTCTCTGATGATCAACAGCAGGCCATGATCGCCGCGTTGAAAAACCGTCTGGGTCGTGAAGTGACACTGGTCAACAAGACCGACGAGTCACTCATAGGTGGTGCGATCATCCGCGCCGGAGACCTGGTCATTGATGCTTCTGTCACCGGTCAGCTGGAGCGGCTGACTCACACACTGATGCATTAAGGCTTTCAAAAGGATATCAATCATGCAACTGAATCCATCTGAAATCAGCGAACTGATCAAGAAGCGCATCGAAGGTTTCGAAGCCGCTTCTGAAGCTCGCAACGAAGGTACCGTCGTGGCCCTGGCCGACGGCGTGGTCCGCATTCACGGTCTCGACGACGTCATGGCGGGCGAAATGATCGAGTTTCCCGGCAACACCTTTGGTATGGCGCTCAACCTCGAGCGTGATTCCGTCGGTGCGGTAATTCTCGGTGACTACGAACATCTTACGGAAGGCGACAAGGTCAAATGTACCGGCCGTATCCTGGAAGTGCCGACCGGTGAAGCCCTGCTGGGCCGGGTGGTTGACGCGCTGGGGAATCCCATCGACGGCAAGGGCCCGATCGAAAACGCGGTTTCCGCCCCGGTCGAAAAAGTGGCTCCGGGTGTTTACTGGCGTAAGTCGGTTGACCAGCCGGTGCAGACCGGTCTGAAATCCATCGATGCGATGGTGCCGGTCGGCCGCGGTCAGCGTGAGTTGATCATCGGTGACCGCCAGACCGGTAAGACCGCCGTGGCCATCGACGCCATCATCAACCAGAAAGGCACCGGCGTTAAATGTATCTACGTTGCTGTCGGTCAGAAACAGTCTTCCGTGGCCAGCGTGGTACGCAAGCTCGAAGAGCACGGCGCCATGGACCACACCATCGTGGTTGCCGCCGGTGCCTCCGAATCCGCGGCCATGCAGTTTTTGGCGCCCTATGCCGGTTGCTCCATGGGTGAATACTTCCGCGATCGCGGCGAAGACGCGCTGATCATCTACGACGATCTGACCAAGCAGGCCTGGGGTTATCGTCAGGTTTCCCTGTTGCTGCGTCGTCCGCCGGGCCGTGAAGCGTATCCGGGTGATGTTTTCTATCTGCATTCCCGTCTGCTGGAACGTGCCGCGCGAGTTAACGAAGAATTCGTCGAAAAGGCCACCAACGGTGAAGTCAAAGGCAAGACCGGTTCATTGACCGCCCTGCCGATCATCGAAACCCAGGCCGGTGACGTGTCCGCCTTCGTACCGACCAACGTTATCTCCATTACCGACGGTCAGATCTTCCTGGAATCGGATCTGTTCAACGCCGGTATCCGCCCGGCGATCAATGCCGGTCTGTCGGTATCGCGTGTCGGTGGTGCGGCCCAGACCAAGATCGTCAAGAAACTCGGTGGCGGTGTGCGTTTGATGCTGGCCCAGTATCGCGAGCTGGCGGCCTTCGCCCAGTTTGCTTCGGACCTGGACGAATCCACCCGCAAGCAGATTGAACGCGGTCAGCGTGTTACCGAACTGATGAAGCAGAAGCAGTATGCGCCGATGAGCGTGGCCGAGCAGGCATTTTCCCTGTTCGCCGCTAACGAAGGCTTCCTGGATGACGTCGATGTGAAGAAAATCGTCGACTTTGAAAACGCCATGCAGGCGTATCTCAAGTCCAATCAGGCGGACCTGCTCAAGCAGATCAACGACAGTGGTGACTACAACGACGAGATTG
>CAYOOC010000116.1:0-4366 GCA_964405505.1 uncultured Thiohalophilus sp. | reverse complement strand
CTCACGCTCTCACGCTCTCACGCTCTCACGCTCTATCAGCTTTCGACGCTGATCTTGCGCGGCTGTACGGCTTCCTTCTTGGGGATGGTGATCTCCACCACGCCGTTCTTGCTTTTGGCCGAGATCTTCTCCGCATCGGCGGTATCCGGCAGGCTGAAACGGCGATAGAAGGAACCGTACTGGCGTTCCACCCGCTTGTAGCCTTCGCGCTCGTCCTTCTTCTCGGACTCGCGTTCGCCCTTGATGGTCAAAATGCCGTTTTCCATGTGCACGTCCACATCCTTGGGATCCACGCCGGGGACATCGGCATGCAGAATGAAGGCGTCCTTGGTTTCCTTGATGTCCACTGCCGGGATCCAGTCGCTGGTGGCAATGGCGCTGCTTTCACCGCCTTCGTTGGCGGTCTCCAGCATCTGATCCATCTCGCGGCGGATCTGGTTCAGCATGCTCCAGGGTTCATAACGTACTAGGGCCATGATTCGTTCTCCTTAAATTGCAAATAAACAACATGGGTTGAATTTATTCGCAGGTGTTGCTGTGCGCACAGTGTCCATCTGCTTGAAGGGGATATAGGTGTGCGACGGGTTTTTATCAAGTGGGACCGGTCAATCGGAGGTCGGCTTGTCCGGCCCGGGGAGGACAATTTGGGTTGTTTTGGCCAAAACGGCCATAACGTGAGTAGCCCCTAACCCCCGGAGCAGCGCCCCGGGCCAATATTAGAGACACAATATATAGATTTGGCGGGGTAAAAAACTGTTCTGCACTGCTTCGGCGCAGACGGCCTGATAATAGTGCAAGTTGTTGTTTGCTAAGGGTAAACCCTAACGGATAAAACATGCGATAAAGCATTGACAGACCCCGCCGGGGGTCCTAAGCTCATGCATCAAACACAATATCTAGTGTTTGCCGGATTTAGCTGTAACCAGTTGTACCCGCCGTACCCGAGAGCGCCACTTGCCGTAGATAACAAGGCGGTCCGGGTGATTGTTTTTATTCAAGTTTTTGCGCACCGGGAGGATCACCATCTATGAGCGCCCAGTTACATAAACTGCCCGCCGGCAGTGTCAAAGAAATCCCGTTCCAGGACGCATCCCTCGATATCTGGGACAAGAAATACCGACTCAAGAGCAAGGACGGTCAGATCATCGACCAGAGCATGGATGAGACCTATCAGCGGGTGGCCCGGGCGCTGGCCGACGTGGAAGAGAACAAGGAGAAGCAGGACTACTGGTACGAGCAGTTCCTCTGGGCCCTGCGCCAGGGGGCGATTCCCGCCGGGCGTATTACCTCCAACGCCGGCGCGCTGGCGCACAAGCCGGCCACCTCCACCATCAACTGCACCGTCTCCGGCACCATCGAAGACTCGATGGACAACATCCTGGACAAGGTGCACGAGGCGGGGCTGACCCTGAAGGCCGGCTGTGTGGCGCCCGGTACCCGGGTGATGACCGAGCAAGGGCTAGTCACCGCCGAGCAGGCGGTGCAGGAGAAGCACACCCGCATTCTTGCCTTTGATCGCGACAGCGGCCGCTTTGAAATGCGCCGGATCGAAAAGCACATGACCACGCATGTCCCGCGCGAGGAGAACATCGAGATCGTCTCCAACAGCGTTTCTCTCAAGACCTCAATCAAGCATCCGGTACTGGTCTATCGCAATGACAGGCTGGTTTACGTGCGGGCCGATGAAGTGACGTCGGATGACGCCCTGGTTCATCACCGTTTTGCCTGGAAGGCGGATCAACAGCAGGCCCTGCAGGCCTGGTTTGCCGGCGCGCATCTGGGTGACGGCAGCGCCTATGAGAAAAAATTCGAGTATCGCCCGAGCCGCCAAGCCTGGGCGGAACGTGCCAAAGCCCACGGCAAACGCCTGGTATTCAAGATTCGCGCGGCAGAGCGGGAAGTGGTGGAGCGTTACGCACACTTCTTCGAGCGCTTCTGTCAGGCACAGGCCAAAGTGGTTGCCGGCGCCACCGTCAATGGAACACCCGTCTGGGATTATTGCGTGGCCAGCTTCGAAGCCAGCCGTGCGGCGCAGTTTATCGATCACCAGACCGGTTCCAAGACCGGGACATTGCATGTTCCTGCCTGGATCAGCCATCACCCGGATCGCTATTTTCTGCCGTTTCTCGCTGGTCTGATCGATACTGACGGCACAGTCAGCAAGGAGCGCGGCAGCGTCACCATCGCGACCCAGAACCATCGCTTTGCTGAAGAGTTACAGGCCCTGCTCGGACAGTTTGGGGTACACGCCGGTATCACCCGCCGCAAGGCACGCGAACACGATTATCAGGGACAAGTCATTCGCGATAACGGCGGCGCCATGCTCAAGATATCCGATTCCGACTTCCTGAAAGTGATCGCCGGTTATATGGCGGATAGTGGCAAAAAGCGGCGTATTGGCCAGTTTGCCTCTCAGGCCGGCCAGTACGATCGCTACCGGATGACCACGGCGCTGCAGCAGGCGTTGCTGAAAGAAAGCGACGCGCTTTCGCACAAGGAAAAACAGCGCCTCGGTTTTTATCATAACTATCACCAGGCCGATATTATCAGTCGTGTCTGGCTGGACCGCTGGCAGCAATACTTTCCGCACCTGCATGAATTGATTGCGCAGGTACGGAACCTGCGGCCTGTTGAAACGGTACAGCGCAACCTGGATCTGTCGGAAACCTTCTACGACTTTACCGTCGAGAAGCACAACAACTATCTGGCCGGTAACAGTGGTCTGATGGTGATCCACAACTGCGGCATCGGGTATGAATTTTCCACCCTGCGTCCCAAGGGCGCCTATGTCTCCGGTGCCGGCGCCTATACCTCCGGACCACTGTCGTTCATGGATATCTACGACAAGATGTGCTTCACCGTCTCCAGTGCCGGCGGGCGTCGCGGCGCGCAGATGGCCACCTTCGACGTCGGCCACCCGGACGTGATGGACTTTATCCGCGCCAAGCGCGAGAACGCCCGCCTGCGCCAGTTCAACCTGTCGTTGCTGATCACCGACGAGTTCATGCAGGCGGTGGAAAGCGACGGCTGGTGGCAACTGGCCTTCCCGCTGACCGAAAAAGAGATCGAGCAGGACGGCATCGACATCAAGGACAGCGAACAGGTCATCTGGCGCGACTGGCCGGTGAAGGAGAAGTACTTCACCAACAAGGAAGGACTGGTGGCCTGCAAGGTGTACAAGACCATCAAGGCCAAGCACCTGTGGAACATGATCATGAACTCCACCTACGACTTCGCCGAGCCGGGATTCATTCTTATAGATAGAGTCAACGAGCAGAACAACAACTGGTACTGCGAGAACATCCGTGCGACCAATCCCTGCGGTGAGCAGCCATTGCCCCCATACGGATCATGTCTATTAGGCTCGGTCAACCTGACCAAGTTCGTGCGCAAGCCGTTCACCTCTGAGGCGAGCTTCGACTGGGACGAGTATAAAAAGGTGGTCAGCATCTTTACCCGCATGCTGGATAACGTGGTCGAGATCAACGGCCTGCCGCTGGAAGGCCAGCGCAACGAGATCCTCAGCAAGCGTCGCCACGGCATGGGTTTCCTGGGCCTCGGCTCCACCCTGACCATGCTGCGCATGAAATACGGCAGCTGCGAGTCGGTCGAGTTTACCGAGAAGGTCAGTCAGGAGCTGGCCATCGAAGGCTGGCGCACCGGCCTGGCCCTGGCCGAGGAAAAAGGCCCGGCGCCGATCATGGAACAGGAGTTCAAGGTCACCGCCGACATGCTGCGCTGGCGCCCGGAGATGAAAAAGGACGGCATCAAGGTCGGCCAGAAGCTCAAGGGCAAGGTGCTGCAGGCCAGATACAGCCGCTACATGCAGAAGGTCGCCGAGGTGGATCCGGAACTGGTCGAGCAGATCGCCGAGAAGGGCGTGCGCTTCACCCATCACAGCTCCATCGCTCCGACCGGGACTATCTCCCTGTCGCTGGCCAACAACGCCAGTAACGGCATCGAGCCCTCGTTCGCGCACCACTACTCGCGCAACGTGATCCGCGAGGGGCGCAAGTCCAAGGAGAAGGTCGACGTGTTCTCCTTTGAACTTTTGGCCTACCGCGAGCTGGTCAACCAGAAGGCGATGCCCTACAGCGAGGAAGCCGAGGCCAAACTGCCCGACTACTTCATCACCGCCGAGGACATCACGCCCAAGGAACACGTCGACATCCAGGGCGCGGCGCAGAAGTGGGTGGACTCGTCCATCTCCAAGACCGCCAACGTGCCGACCGAGTACGCCTTCGAGGACTTCAAGGACATCTACACCTATGCCTATCACCAGGGGCTGAAGGGCTGCACCACCTTCCGCTTCAACCCCGAGGCGTTCCAGGGCGTGCTGGTCAAGGAGAAGGACCTGGAGAACACC
>CAYOOC010000115.1:0-4399 GCA_964405505.1 uncultured Thiohalophilus sp. | reverse complement strand
CATTTTCCCGTCAAGAAGGGGTTGTTGCGGCGGACCGTCGATTACGTCAGGGCGGTCGACGGGATCGATCTGCGTATACCGAAGGGCCAGATTCTGGCCCTGGTAGGCGAATCCGGTTGCGGCAAAAGCACCCTGGGGCGCGCCATTCTGCGCCTGACCGATCCCACTGCCGGCCGGATCCACTTCGACGGTCGCGAGATTACCTCGCTCCCGCCCAGGGCGCTGCAACCATTGCGGCGGGAAATGCAGATCATTTTTCAGGATCCCATGTCGTCGCTCAATCCGCGCCTGAGTATAGCGGCGACCCTGACCGAACCGATGAAGGTGCACGGCATCGGCGAGTCAAAGGAAGAGCGTCTGGAGCTGGCCAAACAGATCCTGGAGCGGGTGCATCTCAAGGGTGATTATGTGTGGCGCTTCCCGCATGAATTCTCCGGCGGCCAGCGTCAGCGTATCGGCATCGCCCGCGCCCTGGCGCTCAATCCCCGTTTCATCGTTTGTGACGAGGTCACCAGTGCGCTGGATGTGTCGGTGCAGGCCGAGATACTGCAAATGTTGCTGGAACTGCGCCGGGAGCGGGATCTGACGTTACTGTTTATCACCCATAATATCGGCGTGGTGGAGTATGTCAGCGACGAGATGCTGGTAATGAACGAGGGCCGGATCGTGGAGCGGGGGCCCACCGATCGCATCAGCCGCGATCCACAACACGAATACACCCGAAAATTACTTTCAGCAGTCCCCCGGGTTCAGTTCAGCCATTGATAGTCAGACCGGGGTTGTGATCAATGATTTGTTATCAAAAGACGTTTATACGCGTCATGTAGATCCAGAGCGAGACTGATTCGATTATGGATCCGCAAATGTACGCGAATTAACGCGAATGAGTTTATAAATTTTATTTGCGTTAATTGGCGTTTATTAGCGGATTGAGTGACATTGTACTTTACGTACTTTATACCCGCATACAGGGTATAAACGTCTCTGCGGTGAAATATTTTAAACCGGGAAATTAGCTGGATGTCTGCATGACATCGACATACAGGGTTAGTCGTTGGCCCGGTTGCAGGTATTTACCTTCCTGTAAATTGTTCCATTTGCGCAACTGGCCGATGCTGACGCGGAATTTTTGCGAGATTCGTGCCAGAGAGTCACCCCGGCGGACACGGTAGCCGATGCGCTTGGTCAGGCTGCGTTGGGCCGGCAGGGCGATCGCGTCCGTATCAAGCGCGGCCTGGTCGCTGCGGCGCGACCAGATGATCAGGTTTTGTCCGGGCTTGAGCGGGTCACCGGGGGCCATGGCGTTCCAGGCGGCCAGGGCCCGAACGCTGACGCCGTGGCGTTGCGCCAGCTCCCAGAACGTATCGCCGGGGCGCACCACATGGGTAATCTTGTTGCCCTGGCGTGGCCGGTTTTGCAGCCGCTGGGTGCGCTGGGCCTGACTGAGTCGGTAATTTTCCGGTTGCTGGCTGGCCACCGGTATCATCAGGCTTTGGCCTACTCGCAGCAGGTTACCGCGTAGCCGGTTGATGCGTTTGATAGTATTGATGCTGGTGTTGTAGCGCGTGGCAATCTCGCTCAGGGTGTCACCCTGGCGGATACGATGGCGTTGCCAGGTGACCATCTGGTGACGATCCAGCCCGTCCAGACGCTCTTCAAAGGTCGCTACGGAATCTTTGGGCAGAAGCAGGTAATGCGGTCCGTCGGGTGCCGTCGCCCAGCGGTTATAGCCGGGATTGAGTCGATAGAGTTCGTCCAGATCCAGTTCGGCCAGCTCGGCGGCCATGGCGAGATCGATCTGTCCCTTGATGTCGACCCGGGTAAAATAGGGCTCATCGGGAATCGGATCGAGGTGAATCCCAAAGTCCTGGGGTGCCGCGATCAGTTTTTTCAGTGCCAGCAGCTTGGGCACATAGGCTTCGGTCTCACGCGGCAGATTCAGCGAGAAAAAATCGGTCGGGCGATTGTGGACCTTGTTGCGGCGAATGGCGCGATTCACGTTACCAATGCCGGAGTTATAGGAGGCGAGGGCATGCATCCAGTCACCGTCGTAATAATCATGCATGCGCTTGAGAAATTTGGCGGCCGCCTCGGTGGAGGCATAAATATCACGCCGACCGTCGTACCACCAGTTCTGTTTCAGCCCATAGAGCCGTCCGGTCGAAGGAATAAATTGCCAGATGCCCGACGCCCGTCCATGGGAGTAGGCAAACGGCTGAAAGGCGCTTTCGACGATCGGTAGCAGCGCGATCTCCAGTGGCAGATCATGCTGCTCGAGTGTTTCGACAATATAATACAGATAGGGCCGGGCCCGTTGTGCAACCCGCTGCATGTATTCGGGGTTACGGGCATACCAGCTGAGTTGTTGCTCGACACGCGCATGGTCGATTTCCGGCAGCTCAAAGCCGGTGCGAATCCGTTGCCAGATGTCCGGGGGGGGGGCCGGCTCGTTCGACAGTTGGGAAACGATCATTTCGTCGCGCATCAAAAGCGGAAACGGCGCATCCCCCACCACCGTCGCGACCTGTTCCGGTGTCTTCTCGACGGGTTCGATGGCGTTTTCAGAGGGTGAAGATGAGGGCAGGGCGCAGCCGCTCAGGGTCGCCGTCAGCAGAACAACGATCAGTATGCGCATCATATTGTTGTTATCAATTCAAGGGGTTGGCGACTGACTATAGTGAACTTAGATAGTAAAAACTGTGAACCAGGTGGTCAAGCTTTATCGGCGGCCGGGGAAAGATTCCCCCATCAGCCCTGAGCGGGCATACTGTGACAGGTTTGAAGCGGTTATTGATCGAAAGAGCATGAAGCTACGTCGTCAAAAAAACGGTCCGCGCCGATTCCACCGCTGTTCGGGCGGGGAACGGATGGGACCCCGGCTCGAGCAATGGTATACCACCCGTCTGGGGTGCTTGCTGGCCGAGCAGGAGCAACAGCAGCTGGATACGGAGCTGGTGAATCTGTTTGGCTATCATCTGCTGCATATGGGCAGCCCCACGGAGGGGGCGATGTTGCGCGCCAGCCGGGTGAATCACCGTATGCGCACCCGGCTCGATCCCGATAGCCGCGCGGCGGGCCGGGACGAGCGGGGTCTGTGTCTTGAGCCGACGGCCCTGCCGTTTAGCCCCGATACTCTGGATGTGGTGGTGTTATCCCATGTGCTGGAGTTTTCGAACGATCCGCACACCGTGTTGCGGGAAGTGGAGCGCAGCCTGATTCCCGAAGGACATGTGGTTATTCTGGGTTTCAATCCCGTCAGCCTGTGGGGACTGATCCGGCTGTTTCGCGGCGGCAAAGGCCAGCTGCCCTGGTGTGGCCATTTTATGACCCTGACCCGGCTCAAGGACTGGCTGGCCCTGCTCGGTTTCGATGTGGTGCAACAGCGTCGCTATTGCTACCGGCCTCCTTGGCAGCGGCCCCGGCTGATGCAACAGCTGATGTTTATGGAGCGGCTCGGGCAACGCCTGTGGCCCTTTTTCGGTGGTGGCTATCTGCTGGTGGCGCGCAAGCGGGTCACAACCCTGACCCCGATCCGCCCGCGCTGGCGGGCGCGGCGGCGCATCGCCGTCAGCGGCCTGGCCAAGCCGCTGAATAATGAAAGACAACACAAAGGAGCCCGTTTTGACTCAGATCGTTGAAGCCTTTACCGACGGTGCCTGTCGCGGCAATCCCGGTCCCGGGGGCTGGGGGGTGCTGCTGCGTTATAACGGCCATGAAAAACGGCTGCACGGCGGTGAGCCGCAGACCACCAACAACCGGATGGAACTGATGGCCGCCATTCAGGCGCTGGAGAGCCTCTCCCGGCCCTGCGAAGTGCACCTGACCACCGACTCGACCTATGTGCAAAAAGGCATCAGCGAATGGCTGGCTAACTGGAAGGCACGGGGCTGGAAAACCGCGTCCAAAAAACCGGTCAAAAACGTGGACCTCTGGCAACGCCTGGACGCCGCGGTCCAAACGCACCCCAAAGTGCACTGGCACTGGGTCAAGGGCCACAGCGGCCATGACGAAAACGACATCGCCGATGAGCTGGCCAACCAGGGGATTGACGACATGCTTCGCATGTCTTCTCAGGAGCTAGGTCCTAGTCGCTAGATTCTAGGGACTGGATCCTAGGATTCAATCCCCTGGGGATGGGGTAATACGTTGCGCAGTGCGTGAATTGGGGAAAGAAATCGGATATCCTCTATTCGGTTACACCAACGCCTGAATCCACGGTCGAATTGCTTCGGCGCGGATCTAGGACCTAGCCCCTAGAACCTAGAACCTGATTTATGAGACAGATCGTCCTCGACACGGAAACCACCGGCCTGGAGCCGGCCCAGGGCCACCGGATCATCGAGATCGGGTGTGTCGAGCTGGTCAACCGGCGTCTGACCAATAACCGTTATCACCAGTA
>CAYOOC010000114.1:0-4476 GCA_964405505.1 uncultured Thiohalophilus sp. | reverse complement strand
TTTAGTAAAAAATATTGATTGTTCAGCAGGTTGCGGTGGTCCGACCCCGGCATGCCGGCATGCGGTACTTCATTGCACGAAAGCAATCAAGCGGCCGCTGATCAGGGCGCCGATCCAGCACAGCATCGAAACAACAGCATGCACCCTGAGCCGCCGTTCAGTCGCGCCATCCAGAAACAGGCCGTAGGCCCGGTGCAGCATCAATGCCGACACCGTCCCGGCCGCCACGAGCACGATCTTGATTTGCAGAAACACGATTTGTGAGTATTCCGAGGCCTTGACCGAGAACAGCAAGGCACCCGCGGCCACCGCCAGCGCCAGCCCGATCGCCGCAACAGGCAGGAGCACCCGCGCCAGAATCACCCGCGGAATACTCCGCCACAGTCCGAGGATATGCAGGTTGAAGGGAATGATCGCCCCGACCAGAAGCGCGATGCCCAGAATGTGCGCCGTGTTGACCGCTGCGTAGCCCCAGCGTGATACGCGCAGGTACTCGGCTACGGCGGTCGACTCCAGCGTAGCGAACAGCGATTCCACTCAGTTTCAGTCTCGTTGCGGGTACAACACGTACTCACGCTCGCCCAGGTAGAGGCGTTCCACTTTCAGCCGCTTATCCGATTCGTCCTCCGCGGGCTCGCCGATGACGCGGATCTCGACGCCTTCCGCCAGGTCGCCGTCCACGAGGCCGGCCCGTTCGTTACGCCATGGCTGACCGACTTCAACGGTCCATATCTCGCCATTCACCTCCACTTCGAGTCTGCCGTGAGGATTGCCAAGATTGACGCGGGTAATAGTACCGGTGAGCTCGATGTTGCCGCCGGTCGTCCATGCCCAGCCATGATGGGCGAAACTGCTGTTGCTGAAGGATAGCAGTCCGATAACCGCCAGTACCGCGAATACTGTTCTCATGATCGTCTCCATGCCGCCAGGCATTTGGTTTTAACAGGACAGGTCCAGGGTCGGATTTACGCTGAAAGCCGATGCATAGACTCAAAAACTAGACAGCAAGACAGTGACACGAGTTCCGCTACTGCGCGGCATGGACAAGGCGTTGGTTAAAATTAAATCCCTCCAACACCTTTTTCTTGCCAACCGGACTGGCGTAACAAGGTTTCCGCGTTGTCAGAAGCGATCCTGGCCGCCACCTCGTCCGGGAGGTTGGCCAGCAAAGCGTGTTGCCAGCCAATGGCCCTGTCAACGAACATCCAGATTCGCGGTGCATAGGTGTCTACGCCCAGCGTAAAACGGTCGGCATGTTCGACAAGCAGTTCCCGCCAGGGGGCGAGAAAACGCCCGTTTGGGTAGATCTCCCGGCGGAAGGACAGATCGGCCCACAAGGTGGGATAGGTATCGAGCATGCGCTTCACAGCATTGCCGTCTTCAAATCCTGCATGGGCCCACAGAATGGGCGCATCGGGGTTGATTTGATAAAGGGCTTCGATTGCGTTGGCGTTGGCGTTGGCATGCACATGCAGGATCAGCCGATGTCGTTGGGCGAGCTCCACCACCTCACGGATGACGGGCGTGTTCGCATCCTCCTCCACCAGATGAAATTCGCCGATAGCGGCGTAACGGTATTTGTCCAGGCGTTGTTTCAGATAATCGATGATGGTCTCGTCGTGGGCCCAGTTGTCACGATCACCGAAATAGCGGTAAGGGCGCAATACCGGTACAACGAATTCCGGCGCCTCCTCATACAGCCGCCGGGTGCCTTCATCCGGCGTACTGGAGATCCAGGCGCGGACGATACCGATCTCGCGCAGACGCTCAATGGCGTATTCTGGCGGGAAGCTTTCCCAGACATCCTGACTGTAGTGAACGTGGGTATCGATCACGGGCCGTTGTGGTGCAGGGGTATCGTCCTGAGCGGCGCCAGTGGGAACAAACAGAAACAATGCGAGAAAGATGGCACAACGGTTCATCGATGATGCACCTCAGCGACTTACAGAAGACAGTAGAAGTATAGGTCGTCACGGCGATGGGGTAGTACCCCGCGGGTCTCGATTTAGTTGCACTGAATATGAGGGAAAGGGCTCTCAACCCTTTAATTATGTTTGAATGTTAGACCTGAGCCCGTGCTCCGTTTATGGGATTCCTCAGCCAAAATGCTCCTCTATCCACTGAAACAGTGTCTGTGTATCCATCTCTGAGAGCGCCATGCTCTGAAAGTCGTTACCCACTTCGTCTTCAATCGTGACGAACTGGTACAGCAGCAGGCCAGGCTGTTCATCATGCAGAATCAGGGTTATACGGCGACGGGTGCGCAGGCAGTCAATGGTCATCACATCGGCAGGAATGCCTGCGTCCCGCATGCCGCGGCGCACCTCTACCACCGGGTTGATGTGTTCGTGGCTCGCCTGAATGCGGGCGTGGGCATCGCTGGCCATATCGGAAAGAGCTTTCAGGGGATCTTCAGACACAACGCTCACATTTTTTGTAGTAAATGAAAACAGGTCACTGTTCGGGACGGACCAACATAATCTGCTGAAAACCCGCATTAATTATTCTGAGCCGGTCCCCTTCATTGCTGCGCCAACGTTTTATTGCGCGGCATAACGGCTTCCTCCTTAAAGCGACGTTTTCATCCATGAAATGAGGCGTTTAAGGCCTCGGACAGCCTTCATTTTAGTTAAAAATATTGCTTATTCAACAAGTTGCTGTGGCCCGACCCCCGGCATGCACGGTGGAAAACCTGTCAAAGTTTACACAACATGACACTCAGGCCACTTGATCTCCCGTGCGACATCGCTATGTTCATAGCAGGAGTCCGTCATGCTCCGAGCGTCGGCATCTTCTGCAGACTTGTGGCGCAATACAGTGATTGCAGGTTCCTGGATGCCGTCGATACAGTCAATCAGTCAAGGAGGCAATACTATGTTTACGCGTCATATAGTTCGCCCATTACTGTTGCTCCTGGGATTGTCGTTCGCGATGGTCGGTCTTGCAGGAAAGTCCATCGAGAAGGATTTCGACGAGCTCGATCAAAACCGTGATGGCTATATCGATAAAAGCGAAGCCACTCGCAGTGCAATTATAAGGCAACACTGGAACGAGGTCGACAAAGACGGCGATGGGCGCCTCAGCGCTGAGGAGTTCAAGGCCGCCAAACAGGTCCTCGATGAGCCTTTTCCCGGTTAAGAACATTAAAATGGGGGCAGTGCATAGATTTCTCCAATATTAGCAACAACTGTGCACTGACCCCAGTTTTCCGTTTTTCAAATCGCAAAGCGTAAAGGTCGCCGGCGCCTTGTGGTTAGACCGGACATGATTTGCCAAGGCCTCCACCTCATTGGTAGTGACTTCCGGGGACAAGATATACCGACAAATGTAGTTGCCCATATCAAACTCCTCCGACTGGTCTCGCTTTAACCGACCGTTCGGATGTTTCCATCAGCCGCAGGGCTTTCAGCTTAAATTCCTTGGTGTTTCAAGTGTTCTGCCCCCTTGATCGACCGCCTTTTACCGGCCTTTTACCGTAAAGAGGTTATAGTGATCCGATCCGTCCATGCAAAATGGCGTATCTGTATGTCACCGGGAAGAAAGTCATACCACACCGACATCAGCAATCCGGATTTGAATACCAGTATCCTGATATTGAATCTGTCCTACGAAAAGCCATGCAACCGATAGTTGAAGAAACTGTCTGAGTCGCCCACTAGCCAGTCCTGCCGATGATCTAATTTCGTTGCCCAATTTTGTAGAGAGATTCGGCATTTTCGTATGCCAACTTGCGCGCCAACGGCAGAGGAAGCTGTTCCAGCATTACATTCAGGTTCTGGATTGACTGCCTCGAGCCCCGAACAATTCCCTTACCCGGATAATAGAAGGCGTCGCTGTGTACCGTGAAACGATCTGGGAAATCCACGAACAATTTTCTCCAGCCACGTTTCAGTGTTCCGTCTGGCTTTAGAGCAAACACCGGTTTCGGCTTTTTGAATGCAAGACGTATCCCGCAGTACAGGTTAGGATGCCGCTGAAGTAATGACCTTATCAAAGAGGGTTTGCGGGTAAAAGCCGGGTCGGAGCCCATGTGGGCCCAGCTGATTTTTGCGTCACGATTATGTGCCAGTAACCGTTCAAAGGCTTGAAGATTTTCCTCCAGAATCTCGGGATTGCGTGATGATTGTAAATGCCGGGGTGTATCCATTGTCCGGGGAAAAACGTCAAAGTGAATATCAATGGGAACATCATATTCTGCGGCCAAATCAGCCAAAAGCAACAGCAGCGGGTGATCGGGGACTGTTCCCGAATAGCGATGAGCCTCCCCCATATGGGCCGGGACTGATAAATGGCTCGCGGTCACCTCGCCAAACCCGAGTGACCCCGCCTCGATAATAGCGGCCGCACGCTCCCTGAATCGTTGTTTGATTTCCTCGGTCACTTTATCCGGTGGCGTACTGAGTATCATTGGACTGAGTGACCCGCCACCGGCCAAGAATCCAAAACGATCGCGATGCCCTTCGATTGCCGGCAGTA
>CAYOOC010000113.1:0-4540 GCA_964405505.1 uncultured Thiohalophilus sp. | reverse complement strand
CGTGGTGCCGAAACCGCGCTTGATCAGGATCGGTTTGTTGCTGCGCCCGCAGGTGCGCAGGATACCCTGGTCATACATGGCCTTGGCGCCGATCTGCACGATGTCGGTGGTTTCAATCACTTCGTCCACGTGGGTCGAGTCGCGAACTTCGGTAATGATATTGAGGCCGTATTCCTTGCGCATTTTGTCCAGCAGGCGCAGCCCTTCGGCACCCAGGCCCTGGAAACTGTAGGGCGAGGTACGCGGCTTGTAGCAGCCGGCGCGCAGGGTGGAGATGCCCAGTTCCTTCATCAGTTTGGCCGAGGCGGTAATCTGCTCTTCGGATTCCACCGAGCAGGGTCCGCCGATGATCATGGTGTTGCGGGTGTTGCCACCGATGCTGATATCACCGATGTCGATGCGACGTTTTTCCGGCAGGTATTCGGCGCTGGACAACTGCATGTCGTTGGGGAAGACAAAGCTTTCCACGACCATGCTTTGATATTCTTTTGGCACTTCCTGCAGGGCCGAGGGGGTGACCATCACATGATAGTCGGTTTTTTTGATATGAAACGCGTCCAGTTCCCAGCCAATCTTGTCGAGGGTTTTCTGGTCGGTGTTTTTGTCGAAATGGATAATCATACTTCACCTTTAACGAGATTCATGAAGGTGACCGAACCGGTCACTTCATGCTTGCTATTGACGACGGGTAAATAATTGACGGGGAACGTCTGTTCCTGAATATAGGCCAGCAGTTCCTGTACGGTAAAATCCTCGCGCGCGGCAGCGGGCGACGGGTTGATCATGTCGGCGACTTCCAGTGCATTCAGGTTGTCGATATGTTTCAGCAGCCCTTTGCGCACATCGGCATTGGTAATCATGCCCAGCAACACACCGCTCTCATCGGCTACCAGGGTAAACCCGAGTTTGTTGTCCTCGATGGATTGCAGAATATTGCGCACACTCAGCTCATCGGGGCGCAACAGCGGACTTTCATCCAGCTGGCGCATGAAATCCCCGACCAGGTAGTGCGAGCCGATGTCATGGGTCTTGAGATTCAGCATGGCCGCGCCAATGGAATCGCTGTTCATCAGGTAAGAGCCGGAGACAGCGGCATACACGCCCATGTTGCGCAGGATGAACGACACTTCGTGATTCACGCCGCCATCGACATGAATCCGGGTTTGGGGAAAGCGTTGGCGGAACTGGCGAATCTTGCGGAAATTGTGTTTGTCGAAGGTGCCGCCGCTCTTGCCCGGCGTGGTGGCCATGATCAGCACAAAGTCGAGCTGCCCGGCATAGGGCGCAAAGACATCGATGTCGGTACTGGAGCTGATGGCCAGTCCGGTCCGGGCCTCAATGGATGCCGGGATCGCGAGTTCTTCCTCGAGGTCTTCGTACTGGAAACAGACCGCCGCTACCTGATGCGCTGCAATCTGATCGTAATAACGGCTCGGCCGGGGGGTAATGATATGCAGATCGATGGGGGTACTGCTCAGCTGCTGGATCCGGGCAATATCGTCGAATACCGCGGGGTCGTCGTTGCAGTCAATGTGAAAATAATCCGTCCCGTGCGCGTCCAGCTCGGCAACGATGTCGCTGAGTTCCTTGTGCTTGTTGGAGTAGATCGAGGCGGAAATTTTCATAGTAAACGTCGTTCACAACTGTCAGCCCGCGGCCGACATGATGGTGGATGCGGTGTCCGAAACAGATTCCGGTGCCAGATAACGGCCCAATCCCGCTTTTCGAAGGCCGTTGCAGTGTATTACAGCCGGCCTGACAGGTACAGCCGAGCCAGGCTCCGGGGGCAACTACCCGCGGCAATCCGGCGCATTATACCATTAATGTCAGTGAGTTATAGTCTCGAAAGCGTGATCGGTGCCCGGTGAAAAAGAAAGCCGGCCCAAACATCGGCCGGCTGCAGTTTCCAGGAGGAGATCGGAAAAACCGGTCAGTTGTCCGGTGTATTGCCGGCCAACCGGGTACCGGGTATGACACCGCGCCGGTACAGATCGTTCAGAATTTGCCGCCCGCCCTCGATGACAACAGCGGGATCGGGGTGATTGAGCTCCGCGGCAATCTGCGCCAGCATCGCCTCGCCGCTGGCAAGCTCGCTGTTATCGATCAGCGCCAACAGCCGGGCGGTGACCGGATTCAGCTCCATGAAAGTGATCTCATCCCGCGCGTCGCGGTAGACCAGCAACCAGGTTGGCTGTTCGCCGGGCTGATCGGGGCGAAAATCGGGGCCAATGAGCTGGACGGGATAGTCATAGCTCAGAGGCCAGGCCAGGGGGGAAAGCAGGGGCCGGCCTTTGAGCAGATCGCCTTCGGTCTCGAGCCGGGACCAGTCCGGCTCCTGTTCGGACAGGCTCAATGCCAGCTCGACCCACTCGTAATGGGCCAGTTCGAACAGAAACGGCGGGTCATCGGCTTCGGCGCTTCGTTCATGCTCCAGATAGTGAAGAAACTCCCGGGGCATTTCCGGAAACAGCGGGGTGGTGGCTTTATGGCTGGCAAAATAGTCACGAATCAGCCGGTGCCATTTTTCGTCATCCAGTAGTCGGCGCAGGACGGGAAAGCTGTCGGCCATGAAGCCTTCGACATTGTTATAAAACAGCTCCCGATAGATAGCCATGCGCCGATCCTCGATATCTGACGGCGCCGGGCTGGCCTGCGGATCGCGGATGTGCGCGGCAAAGCGGTATTGCTGTTGTTGAAAATCCATCTTCTCAGTTCAATTGTTCATGCCATGTCTGTTGCGGCTGTGCCTGCTCTTGCAGGGTGCTGATCGTCGCAACTTCCTCCAGCAACTCCTCAATCGGCGGCAGGTTGAAATCCCGCTCCAGCATGGTCGGGATCACGCCGAAATGCTGATAGGTTTTTTTCAGCAAACCCCAGACCGGATCGATCACCGGGGCGCCGTGCGTGTCGACGATGAGATCCTCGGCTTCATTGTAGTGTCCGGCCACATGGATATAGCTGATACGCTCGGCCGGGAGCGCACGCAGGAATTGTTCGGCGTCATAGCGATGATTGACGCTGTTGACGTAAATATTATTCACATCCAGCAGGAGCCGGCAGTCGGCTTCTTCGAGCACAGCGTTGATGAACTCGATTTCTTCCATCTGTTTGCCCGGGGCGGCGTAGTAGGAGACATTTTCCACCGCAATGGGCTGTTCCAGGATGTCCTGTACGCGGCGGATACGTTCGGCGACATAATGCACGGCTTCCTCGGTAAACGGAATCGGCATCAGATCGTAAAGATGTCCGTCGTCGCTACAGTAGCTCAGATGTTCGGTGTAAATACGAATATGGTGTTGCTTGAGAAACCGCTTGAGGCGTTGCAAGAAAGCTTCATCCAGCGGTGCGGGGCTGCCCAGTGACAGGGACAGGCCGTGGGTGACAAACGGATAGCGCTCGGTAAACTCGCGTAACTTGCGGCCGTAACGGCCGCCGACGCCGATCCAGTTCTCCGGGGCGATTTCCATGAAATCGACCTGGGAAGGGAAGGGGTCCGCGAGCGGATCCATAATGGACCGCCGCAGACCCAGTCCGGCGCCATGAACAGGATAGGTTGTCGTGTTCATGTCAGTTCCTTTGGCAGTTTACTTGCTGCCGCCGCATTTACCTTCGCCGCACTTGCCTTCCTGCTTGGCCTTGTCGCCGCCGCATTTACCTTCCATGTTCTTCTTCATTTCCTTGTCGCCGCCGCATTTACCTTCGCCGCATTTGCCTTCCATGCCATCTTTCTTGCTGTCACGGCCTTCGCCACAACGACCTTCACGCCCTTTGTCGCCCATATGGCTGTCGGCCAGTTGCATGTAGCCGCTGGACAGCTCGCTCATGGCAAAGGGGTTGCTGCCGGCTTCGGCGGCCGTAGCGACGTTGCTGGCGGCCATGCTGGCGGCAAAGGCCGTACCCAGGGCAAGTGTCAGGGTCTTCGATGATTTACGGTTTGACATAATCTGCATTCTCCATGTGTGTTGTTTGTTGGTTATTAGTCGTGGAATCGGGGTCAACCTTACAACAGAAAAGATAGAAAAAACCACGCCAATCCCGAATTGTGACCCTGTCTGAGCCCGATGGTTCCTGGCCAGGGTCGCTAAATAAGTTCTTTCTAATACGCTGTCTTTATCGGGGCTCGCTCGTCGACAGCTGGAAATAACGTTTATGCCGGTTGTTTGGGTGCAAAGAGCGCAAAGACGCAGAGAACGCAAAGAGTTAAATTATTTTACTTTCCCGATTCAATGTTGAGTACTACCTGAATTAACTCGCGCGCTAGTCGCCCTGTAAATACTTATTTTCTTGGCGCCCTTGGCGTCTTTGCGTCCTCTGCGTTCATTCCACCGGCCATAAAAAAGGAATCAGTCGGCTGTCTTGTGTTTGTACTCGCACAGGTCCTCGATGACGCAGGCGCCGCAGCGCGGCTTGCGCGCCACGCAGGTATAGCGTCCCAGCAGAATCAGCCAGTGGTGGGCGTCCTTTTTGTACTCCTCGGGGACGACCTTGAGCAGTTTTTTTTCCACCTCCAGTACGGTCTTGCCCGGGGCCAGGCCGGTGC
>CAYOOC010000112.1:0-4574 GCA_964405505.1 uncultured Thiohalophilus sp. | reverse complement strand
TCGCCGCCAGTTGTTTTCCCAGTTCCACGCCCCATTGATCGAAGGAGTTGATGTTCCAGATCACGCCCTGCACGAACACCTTGTGTTCGTAGAGGGCGATCAGCCGTCCGAGGGTGCGGGGGTCGAGTGTGTGGAACAAAATCGTATTGGTCGGTTTGTTGCCGGGAAACACGCGATAGGGTAACAACCGCTCGATCTCCACCTCATCCAGCCCCTGACCCTGCATATCGGCGCGGGCTTCGGCTTCGGTCTTGCCACGCATGAAGGCTTCGGTCTGGGCGAACACGTTGGACATCAGGGTACGATGATGATCGCGAATACAGTGCAAACTGGTGATCGGGGCGATGATGTCCGCCGGGATCAGTTTGGTGCCCTGATGCATCAGCTGATAAAAGGCATGCTGGCCGGTAATCCCCAGTTGGCCGAACAGCACCGGGCCGGTCTCGTAGTCGCTGATCGGATTGCCGTCACGATCCACGCTCTTGCCGTTGCTCTCCATGTCCATCTGGCGCAGGTAATCGGGCAGGTACTTGAGGTGCTGATCATACGGCAATACCGCGTAGGTCTGTGCGCCGAGAAAGTTGTTGTACCAGATACCGAGCAGGCCCAGGATCACCGGCATGTTCTGTTCCAGTGGCGCATTGCGAAAATGGCGATCCATATCGCAGGCGCCCTGCAGCATGGCCTCGAAATGATCCATACCCACCGAAATGGCAATGCTCAGACCTACCGCCGACCACATGGAATAGCGACCCCCGACCCAGTCCCACATGCGAAAGATGTTGGACTCGGGAATACCGAATTCCACGGCGGCCGGGACGTTATCACTGACCGCGATAAAATGGCGATCGATGGCACTCTCGTCCCCGGCGATCTGGCGGAACCATTTGCGCGCGGTTTTGGCGTTGACCAGGGTATCCTGCGTGGTAAAGCTCTTGGAGACGATAATAAACAACGTGGTTTCGGGCTTGATCGCTTCCAGCGTGTCGAGAATGTGATTCTCGTCCACATTGGAGACAAAATGCATGCGCAGATCGTGGATGGCGTACGGCCGCAGGGCCTCGCAGGCCATTACCGGCCCCAGATCCGAACCACCCACCCCGATATTCACCACATCGGTGATCGGTTGGCCGGTATAGCCCCGCCACTGCCGGGAACGGATGGCGTCGCTGAGCTCGCGCATCTGCGCCAGCACCGCCTGGACCTGGGGCAGAACATCCTCCCCCTCGACCCGGATCGGCCCCGACTCGGGATCGCGCAGCGCCGTGTGCAGCACGGCACGCTGCTCGGTATGGTTAATCGCCTCGCCGCTGTACATGCGCTCAATCCACGCCGGCAATTCGCATTGCCCGGCCAGTTCCAGCAACTGGGCCCGCGTCTCGTCGGTGATCCGGTTCTTGGAATAATCCAGCAGCAGATCATCCAGCGTCAGCGAGAAACGGGCGAAGCGGTCCGGATCGCTGTCGAATAGCTCGCGCATATGCACCGATTCAATGCTCGCGGCATGGCGCTGCAGGGCCTGCCAGGCTGGCAGGGCGGTACGGGAAACGGGGGCGGAGTCCATTGTTATACCTGTCATTAATCCGTCATAATTCATTAACTTACGGTGTTTATAAAGATACTAACACGCTGCCCCGGCAAGGCAACCATTGTTCCCACCCTTTTCGGATCATACAGAAAAAATTCCGTCAAGGGACACACTCCTCAGTTTGGCGGCTATAATGTGCGGTCATTTTGCAACCGATACAAGCAGCGGCTATGACGGCAGAAAAAACTTCCTCGCAAGACGGGACCCGTCAGACCGGCAAACGGCCGGTGAACGACAAACCGTTACGTTCCCGGGTTAAACTGTTTGGCAATATCCTCGGGCAGATCCTGCAGGAACATGCCGGGGAGAAGGTGTTCAACGCCGTGGAGACTCTGCGCAAGGGCCATATCAGCCTGCGCAAGGTGGACAACCCCAAAAAACGGCGCAAGCTGGCCGAATACACCGCCACGCTGGATGCCGAAACCCTCGTTCATGTCGTGCGCGCCTTTGCCATCTATTTCAGCCTGGTCAATATTGCCGAGGAGTCTTTTCAGCATCGCCTGCGCCGTCGTGACGCCGGCAAGACCGGCCCCGACTGGAAAGGCTCCTATCACGCGGTTTTAAAAGAGCTGGAAGGCGACGGTATCGAACCGGCCCAGGTACAGACCCTGCTGGATCGCCTGGCCTATATTCCGGTGTTTACCGCTCACCCGACCGAAGCCAAGCGCCGGACCATCCTCGAGGCATTACGCCGGATCTTCGTCATCAGCGAAGAGCTGGATGTTCCGGGCCTGACCCTCAACCAGCGCGAAGAGATTCACGAAAAGCTGCGCCGCCACATTCGTATTCTTTACAAAACCAATGAAGTGCGGGTCAACAAACCGCAGGTGCTCGACGAAGTCAAAAACGGTCTGTATTACTTCAAGGAATCCCTGTTCGACGCGGTGCCCGACACCTATCGCAACCTGGAAAAGTCTCTTAACCATATTTACGGCACCGACCACGGCGTCAAGGTACCGAGTTTTATTCGCTTCGGTTCCTGGATTGGCGGCGATCGCGACGGCAACCCCTTCGTCAAACCGCAGACCACCGTCAAGGCCGTCAACATGATGGCCCGGGCGGCGGTAGAGGAATATTACGAACGGGTACGGGGCCTGACCCGCACTCTGACCCACTCCTCGCAGTTGTGCGAACCGAATGCGGCGTTCAACGACAGCCTGCAGCAGGACGAACAACGTTATCCGCACATCTATGCCGATAACCCGGGGCGCTTTAAGCAGGAGCCCTATCGCCGCAAGCTGTTAATCATGCAAAAGCGGCTGCTGGCCACACTGGACAAGCTGCAATCGCGTATCGACGATGCCGAGTATGTCGGTCTGGGCTGTGGCTACGCCAACGAACATGAATTGCTGGCCGATCTCTATCTGATCCGCGATTCACTCATCAGTCACGACGATGCGATCATCGCCGACGGCGAACTGCAAAACCTCATCCGCCTGGTGGAAACCTTCGGTTTCTTTCTCGCCCATCTGGACATTCGCCAGGAATCGACCGTCCACACCGAAACGGTCTCTGAGGTCATTCGCCAGCTGGACGGCAGCGATTACGCCACCCTGGACGAGGATGGCCGGCTTAACAAACTGGCCGAGTTGATCCGCCAGGGCGAAGCACCACAAATCGATCTCGAACCCCTGTCGGAGATGAGTCGCGAGACCGTCGAAGTCTTTCAGGTTATGGCCCGGCTGCGCGAGGAAGTCAGCCCGCACGCCTTCGGTACCTATGTCATCTCCATGACTCACCAGGCCAGTCATGTGATGGAAGTGATGTTCCTCGGCTGGCTGGCTGGCCTGTCGGGTTACGAAAACGGGACTCCGTTTTGCCATATCCGCATCTCACCGCTGTTCGAAACGGTCAACGATCTGGCCCATATCGAACCGGTGATGAACCAGCTGCTGGATATCCCGACCTACACCGAGCTGCTCAATGCCTCCGGTAATACCCAGGAAGTGATGCTGGGCTACTCCGACTCCTGCAAGGACGGCGGCATTCTCGCTTCCACCTGGAACCTGTATCAGGCGCAACAACAGATTACGGCCCTGACCCAGCAACGCGATATCAAACTGCGCATGTTCCACGGACGCGGCGGCACCATGGGGCGCGGCGGCGGCCCGACCCACGATTCGATCCTCTCGCAACCGACCGGCACCGTACACGGCGAGATCAAGTTCACCGAACAGGGTGAAGTGCTCTCCTATAAATACAGTAACCAGGAAACCGCGGTTTACGAGCTGACCATGGGCATCACCGGACTGCTCAAGGCGAGCCGCAACCTGATCGAACCGCCGCCGCCGGACAATCCGGAATACCTGGATATCATGGCCGAACTGGCCGCGACCGGCGAAAAACAGTATCGCGAACTGACCGACAATACCCCCGGCTTTCTCGATTATTTCTACGAAGCCACGCCGGTATCAGAGATCGGGCTGCTTAACATCGGCTCACGTCCCTCGCATCGCAAGAAAACCGATCGCTCCAAGGAATCGGTCCGGGCCATCGCCTGGGTGTTTGGCTGGGCCCAGTCTCGCCATACGATCCCGGCCTGGTACGGGATTGGTACCGCGCTGGAAAAATGGGTCGGGCGCAGCCCGGAGAGACTGCAAAAACTCCAGGAGATGTACCAGAACTGGCCGTTCTTCAGCGCGCTGCTGAGCAACACCCAGATGTCCCTGTTCAAGGGCGACATGCACATCGCCCAGGACTACGCCAGCCTGTGCAAGGATCCGGATACCGCCAAAACCATTTACAACTTGATCAACGGTGAATATAACCGCACCCGCCTGCGCGTCCTTGAAGCCGCCCGTCTGCAGGAACTGATGGCCGAAACCCCCAATCTCGCCCTCTCCCTCAAACGACGCAATCCCTACCTGGATCCCCTCAACCAGATCCAGCGCATCCTCATCGAACGTTTCCGCGACGAAACGATCAGCGAGGAAGAACGCAACCAGTGGCTCAACCCGCTACTGCGCAGCATCAACGCCATCGCCGC
>CAYOOC010000111.1:0-4766 GCA_964405505.1 uncultured Thiohalophilus sp. | reverse complement strand
GATGGTTTTTTTGACTTCTTTTTCGATGTTGACCACGGTGCGCATCAGGGTGTTGCGGACTTCTTTTTCCAGGCTGACCTGCAGGTGATCGAGAAATTCCAGCATGGTGTCGCTGTCGCTCTGGTTCGGGCTGCTCATGGTAACCGGCTCTTCTTGTTTGTCGGGGGAGGGCGCTGTGTGGAACGGTTCGGCTTCGTCGGTGATTTCCGGGATTTCCATTTGTTCGGCGGCCGGCGGGTAGGCATCCGGTTCGACGATATCATCCAGCACCGGCACCACCGGGTCGCTGTCGGGGCGGGAACGGGCGGTTTTGGAATCGGCGGGTTCGTTGGCGCGATGGATACTGTCGCGCGCGGCGGTCAGTTTGGTCTCGCTCTGTTCCAGCAGCCCCTTGATCGACTCCAGCGCATTGAGCAGGTTGTCTTCCACACCGTCGGAGTCAGGCTTGTCGTTCTGCTTGCTCATGCTCACTTGTCATCCAGGTTGTGCGTATTGAGCTCATAGCCGCGATCGCGGTAAAACCTGAAACGTTCGCGCCCGGCTTCGCGGGACGGTTCGTCACCGGCGATGACTTCGGCAACCCGTTCGAAGCGTCCGAAAAAGGCCGGTACTTCCTGTCCCAGGTTGATCAGGACCTGGTTGTGATCCTCCGGTTCGCCATTATGGCCGATCACGATGGCGGCCTGTTCGGCGACTGTATCATCCTGCAGGCAGTGCGGGATAAAACTGCCGTCACGAAACGTCCACAGCAGCTGGTCGAGCTGCTCGGCCTGTCGGCGGTCATCCGTATGTATATATATAGCGTGGTCCAGGGCATAGGCTTTTTCCGCCAGGCGACAGACCAGTCGCTGGCGGGCCTGGGCATGGTCGTCCCCGGTAATGTAAAAATCGATCCGGGTCATCAGAGCTGGTATTTCTTGCCGCATTGATCCAGCAGGTACTGGGTGAGTATCGGTACCGGCCGGCCGGTCGAGCCCTTGTCGGCGCCGCTTTTCCAGGCGGTACCGGCGATGTCCAGATGGGCCCATTTGAGCTTTTTGGTGAAGCGCGACAGGAAGCAGGCGGCGGTGATGGTGCCGGCCTCGCGCCCGCCGATGTTGGCCATGTCGGCGAAATTGCTCTTGAGCTGATCCTGGTATTCGTCCCACAGGGGCAGTTGCCAGGCGCGGTCCTGGCTGGTCTGACCGGCGGCGAGCAGCGCGTCGGCCAGTGGCTGGTCATTGCTGAGCAGGCCGCAGGGATGGTTCCCCAGGGCCACGATGCAAGCGCCGGTCAGGGTGGCGGTGTCGATGACCGTTCTGGGCTTGAAGCGCTCGCTGTAGGTCAGGGCGTCGCACAGGATCAGGCGTCCCTCGGCGTCGGTGTTCAGGATCTCGATGGTCTGGCCCGACATGCTGGTGACGACATCCCCCGGCTTGTTGGCATTGCCGTCGGGCAGGTTTTCGCAGGTGGGAATGATGGCGACCACATTGATGGGGGGCTGCAATTCGCCGATGGCCTGCATGGTGCCGAGCACCCCGGCCGCGCCGCCCATGTCGTATTTCATCTCGTCCATGGCGGCGGCTGGCTTGATGGAGATGCCGCCGGCATCGAAGGTGATGCCCTTGCCGACCAGGGCATAGGGCCGGGTCTCTTTTTTGGCGCCCTGATATTCGATGACGATCAGCTTGGGGGGCTGACGGCTGCCCTTGGCGACCGAGAGAAAGGCGCCCATCTTCAGTTCCTCGATGGACTTCTGATTCAGGACCCGGACTTTCATCTTCTCATAGCCCTTGAGCTGCTTACCGGCCTGGTTGGCCAGGTAAGTCGGGGTGCAGACATTGCCGGGCAGGTTGCCCAGGTCCCGGGTGAAGCTGGCCCCCTTGCCGATGGCTTCGCCAATCTTCAGAGCGGTGCGGGCGCTCTTGAGTGCCTTGTCGTCCACGCACAGCTGCAACTTGCCCAGCGGGTAGTCGGGCTTCTCCGGCTTGCTGAAAGTTTTTTGATAGCGATAGAGGGCCTGATGGGTGAGCTCGGCGGCGCGACGGACATTCCAGGCTTTGGAGCGATCCTTGACCTCCAGATCGGTCAGGTAACAGGCGGCGTCCCGGGCGCCGGAATCATTCACGGCCGTAATCGCGGCACTGAAAGCCTTGCTGTACTGTTTCTCATCGAATTCCGACGCCTTGCCGCAGCCGACCAGCAGGACACGTTCGGCCTTGATACCGGACAGCTGGTGCAGCATCAGGGTTTGGCCGGGTTTGCCGTCCATGTCGCCCTGTTTGAGAATCCGCTGCAGGGCGCCGCCGCTGGCCTTGTCCAGCACCTGGGCGTGTGGCCCGGGCTGGCGTTTTTCAAACACGCCGACGATCAGGCAGTGGCTGGATTGTTGTTCGACGGGGGCACATTTGAGCGTAATATTCATACTGGGTCCTGTGATTGCCTGTGGGACACGGGTTGCTGCGTATCAATTCAGCGATGTGGGCAATATAATACAGTATTGTTTCTGTACATAAAGAACGAACCGGTTTTCAACCCCTGATTCTGACGTGATTATTGCCCGTTACCTGGTCAAGGAAGTTTTTCTCACCTTCGCGGCGGTGGCCCTGGTGTTGTTGCTGATCGCCCTCAGCGCGCAGCTGGTGGGGTTATTCAACGATGTGGCCCGGGGTTCGCTGCAGGTGGACATGGTGCTGCAGATCTTCGGGGTACGGATTCTGAGTCTGCTGGTGTTTATTCTGCCGCTGGCGCTCTATCTGGCCATTTTGCTCGCGCTCAGCCGTCTGTATCGTGATAGCGAGATGGCCGCCATTGCCGCCTGCGGGATGGGTACCGGTTATATCCTGCGCGCCATACTGGGGCTGGCGCTGGTGGTGGCGGTCCTGCAGGGCTTGCTGAGTCTGCAGCTGTCCCCCTGGGCCGAACACCAGGTTCAGCGTCTGACCGCCGCGTCACAGGCCCGGGGAGATATCCAGGGTATTGTCCCCGGCCGTTTTCAGGAAATGCGCGAGGGCGGCGGAGTGCTCTATGTCGAGGAGCTGCAGCTCGAACAGAAGCGGATGCGCAATGTGTTCGTGCAGCAACAGCGCGAGGGCGGCAGTTCGATTATCCGTTCCCGCTCCGGCCACCAGATGATAAAAGAGGAAAACGGCGATCGCTTCATGGTCCTGGAAGACGGTTATCGCTACGAGGGGGAACCGGGCAGGGAGAATTACACGATCATTGCGTTTGAAAAGCACGGCATCCGCATTCAGGAAAAGCCGCCCGAGGTGACCAGCCGCAAACACAAGGCTATTCCCTCGCTTGAACTCTGGCAGGCAGATAAACGGGGTTATACCGCCGAGCTGCAATGGCGTATTTCCTCTGCCCTGATGTGCCTGGTACTGGCGGTTCTGGCCGTGCCGCTGAGCGTGACCTCACATCGACAGAATCGCTATGGCAAACTGGCGATCGCGATCGTGCTGTATATGGTCCTGACCAACCTGCTGACCGTCTCTCGCAACTGGTTGCTGCACGATAAAATATCACCCTATCTTGGTCTGTGGTGGGTGCATGCCGTAGTTTTGTTGATCGCGGTGGTGTTGTTATTGCGTCAGGGCGGCATCCGACACTGGTGGCACCGGAGAACGACAGCCGGATGAAGTTACTGGAACGTTACATCGGTCAGGCGGTTATTATCGGCGTGTTTTCCGTGCTTGCCGTCCTGGTGGCCCTGTTCGCCCTGATTGGCTTTGTGGATGAGCTCGATCAGATCGGTCGTGGCAGTTACACCCTCTGGCATGCCTTGCTCTATACCCTGTTGAACATGCCGCGTCAGATGTACGAGATCTTTCCCATGGCAACCTTGCTGGGCACCATGCTGGGGCTGGGTATGCTGGCCAATAATCGCGAGCTGGTGGTGATGCGTACCGCCGGATTGTCACTGACCCGGATTGTCTGGGCCATCATGAAAACCGCCGCGATGTTGATTCTGCTGGCGATGGTGATCGGCGAAGTGATTGCGCCGCCGGTGTATGAATACAGCAATCAGAAGCGCCTGCAACTGATGGGGGCGAAAATCAGTCTGAATACCCAGTACGGCCTCTGGGCCCGGGATGGGGAAACCTATATCAACGTCCGTCGCGTTGACAGCCAGGCAAAACTGCGGGGCATACACTTGTATACCTTCGATGGTCAGCGTATGCAGACCCTGATGCGGGCGAAAAGCGCCCGTTACGACGGGGAACAGTGGTTGTTAAAAAATGTGACGCGCTATGATGTCGATGATCAGGCGTTGCAAAAACATAAAGTGGATGAATTACCCTGGCGCACCTTGCTCGATCCGGCCTTGATTAACGTGGTATCGGTGGATCCTGATACTCTGCCGGTCTGGAAGTTGTATAACTATATTGATTATTTGCGCGAGAACGGCCTGGATTCGGGGCAGTACGAACTGGCGATGTGGGGCAAGGCCGTGATGCCTTTTACCCTTGCTGCAATGGTCTTGCTGGCGGTGCCCTTCGTCTTTGGCGCGCAACGTCATACCGGTATCGGTCAGCAGATTATGATCGGCTTTTTGATCGGGATCGTGTTCTATATCGGTAACCGGCTGGCCGGGCAGATGGGGCTGGTCTACGAATTTCCGCCGGCGCTGGGGGCGGCCCTGCCGACCGCCCTGGTGATCGGCGCGTCACTGCTCTGGTTCCGACGATTACGCTAGTACCCTCGGGTACCCTTCGGGTAGGGGCTAGTTGCTAGGGGCTAGGTACTAGGGGTGTGCAGGAACTGATTTTCTATTACCCCTCCCC
>CAYOOC010000110.1:0-4842 GCA_964405505.1 uncultured Thiohalophilus sp. | reverse complement strand
TGATCGACATCATCGGTCCCTCAAAGGTCGACATGCCGTAGAACGACAACGAGACGATCAAAAATTTCAGAATCGGATCGGTGCGCAGTTTGTGCCACGCCCCCGACAGGGTCATGATGCCGTTGATCATCCCGCCCCAGGACGGCGCCAGCAGGATCAGCGAGAACACCATGCCCAGCGATTGGGCCCAGTCGGGCAGGGCGGTGTAATGCAGATGGTGCGGGCCGGCCCACATATAAATGGCGATCAGCGACCAGAAATGCACCACCGACAGACGATAGGAATAGATCGGTCGTTCCGCCTGCTTGGGAATAAAGTAATACATCATACCCAGAAAGCCCGCGGTCAGGAAAAAGCCCACCGCGTTATGCCCGTACCACCACTGCACCATGGCGTCGATGGCCCCGGGATACACCGAGTAGGACTTGGTCAGGCTGACCGGCATGGCCAGGCTGTTAATCACATGCAGTACCGCGATAGTCAGGATAAAGGCGCCGAAAAACCAGTTGGCGACATAGATATGCTTGACCCGGCGTTTGGCCATGGTGCCGAAAAAGACGATCGCATAGGCCACCCAGACCAGCGTGATTAGCAGATCAATGGGCCACTCCAGCTCGGCATATTCCTTGCTGCTGGTGATCCCCAGCGGCAGGCTGATGGCCGCCAGCAGGATCACCGCCGTCCAGCCCCAGAAGGTAAAGGCCGCCAGCCGGTCGCTGAACAGCCGAACCTGACAGGTGCGCTGCACGACATAATAGGAGGTGGCAAACAACGCCGAACCCCCGAAGGCAAAGATCACCGCGTTGGTATGCAATGGCCGCAGGCGGCTGTAAGTGAGCCAGGGGATATCGAAATTGAGCGCCGGCCAGACCAGCTGCGCCGCAATCACGACCCCGACCAGCATCCCGACGATGCCCCAGACCACGGTCATTACCGTAAACTGGCGCACCACCCTGTAGTTATAGGTCGATTGATTATCCATGGACTTTCCTTTTTTATTCTCGCAAAGCAAGGGAAGGCTTCTGATTTTATGACTTGAACAATATCCAAGCCGTGTCAGTAAACCTAGACCAGGTCTTGATCTGGATCAAAAGAAAAGCCGTCTTTTTTCAGGCGCCGAATTTCCGGCGCCGGATAACGCTTCAGGCGCCGTGGGAACTGGAGCTGTCGGCGGGCTTGCCGGGCAGTTCCCGACAATTGGAGGCAATCGCCTGCAGACCGGCGGGATCGAGGATGCGAATATGTTTGCGTTCCACCTGGATCAGTCCCTGGTCCTGGAAATTGCCGAGCAGGCGACTGATGGTCTCCATCGCCATGCCCAGCATGTTGGCGATATCCCCGCGCGACATACTGAGGTTGAACTCGTTGGCCGCATAACCGCGCAACTTGTAACGCTCGGAGAGTCCCATCAGGAAACTGGCGAGTCGGTTTTCCACCGGCATGCGGGCAAGGACGGTCATGTGACACTGGTCGTGCTGGATCTCGGCACTCATCAGGCGAAACAGATGCAGCTGCAATCCGGGAATCTCCCGGCTCAGGGATTCGAGATGATCAAAGGGAATCTCGCAAACACTGGTGGTTTCCAGCGCCACTGCCGCGCAGGCATGCCGATGATTGCCGATCGCATCCAGGCCGATTAGCTCGCCGGGCAGATGCATCCCGATCACCTGCTCCTGACCGTCGCTCTGGCTGGTGTAGGTTTTCAACGAGCCCGAGCGAATCGCATACAGGGAGCTGAAGTCCTGGCCCAGGCGAAACAGAAACTCGCCCTTTTCCACCGGCCGCCGGCGTTTGATGATCTTGTCGAGTTTGTTCAGATCCCCTTCGCCCAGCCCCATCGGCATACACAGTTGATAGAGGCTGCACTTCTGGCACTGGGTGCGCACTTCGGACAGATTGACGACGCGTTCTCTGGACATGGACCTCGACCCGACTACGGTTGGTTGGCTGTAACAGACTGACGACACCCGCCGGGTGCCTTTATCTAAACTATACTCTCACCGGCCCGATTCAACAAAAAAGTCCGTTTAATCGTTCAATTAAAAAACGCCGGAATACCCGAGCCAAAACCTGCGGCATCGTTCAGGGAATCTGGTAGAATCCGGATTTTCCCGCAGCCGCTTATTTCGGTATGCTATCGCTTTAATAATTGGCGCCGGCCCGCGCCCCTGACTGGAGTCATCATGTCCGCACGTCGTGCCAACATCGAACGCAACACGCTGGAGACCCAAATCCAGGCCAGTATTGATCTGGACGGCCAGGGCAGAGCCGAGTTCAATACCGGCCTGCCGTTTCTCGAGCACATGCTCGAGCAGGTGGCCCGCCACGGCATGATCGATATCACCCTCCAGGCCAAAGGCGATCTGCACATCGATGCCCACCACACGGTGGAGGATATCGGGATCAGCCTGGGCCAGGCCTTCGACCAGGCGGTCGGCGACAAACAGGGCATCCGCCGCTACGGCCACGCCTATGTGCCGCTGGATGAGGCGCTTTCGCGGGTCGTCATCGACTTCTCGGGCCGTCCCGGTCTGGAGTACGGCATCGATTTCCCGCGCTCGCACATCGGCGAGTTCGACGTGGACCTGTTTGGCGAGTTCTTCCAGGGCTTCGTCAACCACGCCCGTGTCACCCTGCACATCGACAACCTGCGCGGCCGCAATGCCCATCACATTGCCGAAACCGCCTTCAAGGCCTTCGGCCGGGCGCTGCGCATGGCACTGGAGCCGGATCCACGTATGCAGGGGATCACGCCGTCAACCAAGGGCAGCCTCTGAGCCACAACACCGGGGGCTGCCCCGCCTGAGTATCCGAAACTATGTCGACTGTTGCTGTAATCGATTACGGAATGGGGAACCTGCACTCGGTGAGCAAGGCCCTGGAAAAGGCCGATCCTGCCCGCCGTGTGACAGTGACCTCGGATCCCGAACAGATCCTCGGCGCCGATCACGTGGTGCTGCCCGGCGTCGGCGCCATTCGCGATTGCATGGCGGAAATCCGCCGTCTGGAACTGGAGCCGGTGATTCTGCAGGTCGCCGAGCAGGGCACCCCGCTGCTGGGGGTCTGCGTGGGCATGCAGGCGATGATGGAATACAGTGCCGAAAACGACGGCACCCGCTGCCTGGGGCTGCTGCCCGGCAAGGTCCAGTCCTTTCCCCAGGATATGCGCGATCCGCTCAGCGACGAGCGGCTCAAGGTGCCACACATGGGCTGGAACCAGGTCTATCCGCAGATCGAGCATCCGCTGTGGCAGAATATCGCCAACGGCGCGCGTTTCTATTTTGTCCACAGTTATTATGTGGAACCGACCAGCCCGGATCTGATCGCGGCGTCCTGTAACTACGGGATCCCGTTTACCTGTGCGCTGGCAAAAGGTAATGTATTTGCCGTACAGTTCCATCCCGAAAAGAGCCAGCATGCCGGATTGCAGCTGTATAGCAACTTTTTGAACTGGGACGGCTCCCTCTAGACGATACCCCAAACATCACGGTTACTTTCAGCCAACACGAGAGACTTCACCATGTTGCTTATCCCTGCCATCGACCTCAAGGACGGCAAATGCGTTCGTTTGCGTCAGGGCAAAATGGAAGATGAAACGATTTTTTCCGACGATCCGGTCAGCGTGGCCGCACGCTGGGTGGAGGCCGGCGCCCGGCGCCTGCATATCGTCGACCTCAACGGCGCCTTCGCCGGCAAACCGGTCAACGCCGAGGTGGTGCACGCCATCGCCAGCGCCTTTCCCGATCTGCCTATCCAGATCGGCGGTGGCATTCGCGATGAAGAGACCGTCGAGACTTACCTCGACGCCGGCGTGCAGTACGTCATCATCGGCACCAAGGCGGTCAACGCGCCCCATTTCGTCAACGACCTGTGCCTGGAGTTTCCCGGTCACATCATCGTCGGCCTGGACGCCAAGGACGGCAAGGTGGCCATCGACGGCTGGTCCAAGCTCTCGCGTCACGATGTCATCGATCTGGCCCAGCACTTCGAACAGGACGGGGTCTCGGCCATCGTCTACACCGACATCGGCCGCGACGGCATGATGAGCGGGGTCAACGTCGAGGCCACGGTCAAACTGGCCCAGTCGATGGCCATTCCGGTCATCGCCTCCGGCGGCATCACCAACATGGACGACATCCGCGCCCTGTGCGAGGTCGCCGACGAAGGCATCATGGGCGCCATCACCGGCCGCGCCATCTACGAAGGCACCCTCGACTTCGCCGAAGGCGCCGCCCTGGCCGACACCTGCGGGGGCGAATAGTGCCACTTCTTGCTGGCACTGATTAATAACGCAAAGGACGCAAAGACGCTAAGTACGCAAAGTAATGATTTTGAATGTTGAATTTTAAATTTTGAATTAACTCCCGGTTTGGCAATTCAAAATTCAACATTAAGCATTCAAAATTGCTCTGCGTCCTCCGCGTTAAATTTTGAGTATTGAAAAGAGAATCGATATGGGCCTGGCCAAACGAATTATTCCCTGCCTGGACGTGGACAAGGGCCGCGTGGTCAAGGGGGTGCAGTTTGTGGATATCCGCGATGCGGGGGATCCGGTGGAGATCGCGCGCCGCTATGACGAGCAGGGCGCGGACGAGCTGACGTTTCTGGATATCACCGCCAGCCATGAAGGGCGCGAAACCATGGTGCACGTGGTAGAGGAAGTCGCCGGGCAGGTGTTCATTCCGCTGACCGTCGGCGGCGGGATTCGCAAGATCGAGGATGTGCGCACCATGCTCAACGCCGGCGCCGACAAGGTGGCGATCAATACCGCCGCGGTGAGCAACCCGGAGTTCGTGCGCGAGGCGGCGCAGAAGTTCGGCTCGCAGTGCATCGTGGTCGCCA
>CAYOOC010000109.1:0-5061 GCA_964405505.1 uncultured Thiohalophilus sp. | reverse complement strand
AGGGAGTATGGGGTTAATAGCTCCATCGAGGGTTCGAATCCCTCTCTCTCCGCCAGATCGAATAAAAAGGCCGCCCTGTCGGGCGGCCTTTTTATTCAGGTTCTAGATTCTAGTCGCTAGGGGCTAGAAGTTATCCCGGCTTGAAAATGGTCCGGATAATCAGTATATTGCGCCTTCTCCAAGGTTTGGGTGGTTTTTCCTAGCAACTAGTATCTAGCACCTAGCCCCTGTTCTAATGCGCCCGTAGCTCAGCTGGATAGAGTACCTGGCTACGAACCAGGCGGTCGGAGGTTCGAATCCTTCCGGGCGCGCCACTCAAAAAGCCCATTCCTTTTGGAATGGGCTTTTTTCGTTTCCCTGCGCCCGTCGGATTTCCAGCCCGGCCATCCGTGGCCGGGCGTTCGCCGAACTGCGAATGTCCACTGGACATTCGTTTTCGGCTCACCCTTCCGGGCGCGCCACTCAAAAAGCCCATTCCAAAAAGGAATGGGCTTTTTTCATTTCAGGGCTGCAGGATATCGACTCAACGCCTCACCCAGGCCCGCTATGTTGATGCGGATCAAGTCCCGGATCTCGCCGGGACGCGACCGGAGATGCTACATTGTCTCTATGCTGAGAAATATCATTCCTGCCGGTCTAATCGTCGTACTCTGGTTTTTCGGTCTGGTTTTATCCGGGTCGCTGCAGGCGGACGAAACGGGTTATGTCGAGTGGGAAGCCGAGGGCGATGCCATCCCGGAACCGCTGGGTGGATTACGGGGCGATCCGGTCAGGGGCAAGGCCGTGGTGATCGATCGCGACAGCGGTAATTGCCTGGCCTGTCATCGGATGCCGATCCCCGACGAGCCCATGCAGGGTACCATTGCGCCGCCACTTCATGGCGTCGGTTCCCGCCTGAGCGAAGGTCAGTTGCGTTTGCGAGTGGTTAACGAGCAACGGATCAATCCCAATACCATCATGCCGGCTTTGTACAAGCGGCCCGGCGAATACCATCGACCCCACCCGGCCTACAAAACCACGGTGCTTACCGCCCAGGAAGTGGAAGACGTGGTGGCTTATCTGATGACACTGAAATGAGGTGTGAGATGGTGAATCGGTTTATGCGGCTTTTACCATTTGCCCTTCTGGTATTGCCCGGCTCGCTGTTCGCACTGGAACCGCAGTCCAGTTATGAACTGCTGAGTGATGAGCTGAAAGAAATGCAGGATGATGATTTTGCCAACCCGGGGATGATGACAGTGGACCGGGGACATGAACTTTTCCAGAAATCGGGGTTCAATGGTAAATCCTGCGCAACCTGTCATGGCGACAATGGGGAAAAACTCGCTCCCGAACAGATCGCGGCTTACCCAAAATATGATTCACAACGCGGCCCGGTGACATTACAAAGTCAGATCAATCAGTGCTATGCTGATCGGCAGGAAGAGTTTCCGATGCTTTATGATGCCGACGAGCTGATTGCCCTGGAAACGTTTGTACGTTACAAGGCCCGTGGCGAAAAGGTTAACGTGGATATCAGTGGTCCGATGCGCGAACATTACGAGGCAGGCAAGGAGATTTTTCATACCCGTATCGGTCAACGTGATATGGCCTGTGTACATTGTCATGAAATGTATGTTGGCCAGCGTCTGCGCGGCCAGATACTCAATCAGGCACAGATCAATGGGTTTCCGATTTACCGGATTACCGATGGCACGATCATGAGCCTGCATGAGAAATATATCGGATGCTATGGCACCCTGCGGGCGATGCCTTACGAGCCGGGGTCACAGGAATATATCGATCTGGAAGTGTATATGAGCGCCCGTGGCAACGGTTTGCCGATTGAAACACCGGGTGTTCGCCATTGAGGGCGGTTCACTAACGACACTTTTTGTATCCGGCCCGGGTACTGAACCAGAGGAGGGACAACGATGCTTGAACTCAATCCAGAACGGGTTTGCAACATTATCCAGCTGGCCCGCGAGTTTCATGCCAAGGAAGCCGTGGTGATCCCCGAGATGCCGAACAATCCCGGCGATGACTGGGCATTACAGGTGCTGGCCGATCATCGGGATGATCCCGTTTACCGGGAACTGAAATACGCTATCGGGGATATGGAACCGGATCAGCAGGCCCAGCTATTGGCGCTCTGTTGGCTGGGCCGTGAGGATTACGCCCTGGATGAGTGGGACGCTGCAGTACGCACGGCCGTGGAAAATCTGGTTTCCAGCTCGGCCGAACAGATCATTGCTATTCCCTATATTGCCGACTATCTCGAAGACGGGCTGCGTCTGCACGGTTATTCCTGTGACGTGTGACTCGTCAGTTAGCCTCGGGCTCCCCGTGCGTCCGTACCGACAGCCTTGGTTATTTACAGGCTGAGGGCTCTCGGTCGGGGATCTGATGAGGTTGTTCAGAAAGCTTCTTAACGGCGTTGAAAGTTTTGCTTCAGTTGTGCCCCTTGTCACCGTTTGATTCTGGCTGCGTGCTCAAAGCCCGCCGGGTCAGGATCGGTCCGAGGATTTCAAACAGGACGGTACTGCCAATGACCACGCTGATCAGGGTTTCGGAAAAGGCCGGATAGCGTTCGGCTGCAACCAGCCCCATGCCCATGGCTACACCGGCCTGGGGCATGAGTGACAGGGCAAGGCGATTGCTTTCACTGACGGAGGTATGCAGCCAGACGCCGGCACTCCAGGCGCCGGCGAAGCGGGAGGCAATGCGTAACAGGACATAGGCGCTGCCCAGCAGTCCGATCTCCATCAAACTGAGCAGCTCCAGCTGGGCGCCGGCCAGCACGAAAAACAGCACCAGGAAGGGCCGATCGAAATCTTCGATGACATGGAAGGGTCGGGTATGGTGCCGGGCCAGGTTGACGATCACCATGCCCAGGGTCATCGCGGCCAGAAACGGCGAGACTTCCAGCCAGTCGGTGAGCCCTGCGCACAGGATCACGATCCCCAGCGCTTCGAGAATGGTCGGCTCGCCCTGCCGCAGGCGGCCGGTCAGCAATGCGGCCGGGATGCCGATGGCCAGCCCGAGCAACAGCGCCCCGCCGATATCCCAGGCACCGTGGAGGATCGAGTGATAAAGTGAGCCGTTGCCGGTCAACACGGCCGCCGCGGCCAGCGCCACGGAAAAGATAATCAGTCCCCAGGCATCATCCACCGCCACGATTCCCAGTAGGGTGCGGGTGATACGGTTATCTTTATTGCTCTCGCGAATGACCTCGATGGTGGTGGCCGGATCGGTGGCGGCCGCGATGGCGCCCAGCAACACCGCCAGTGGGGGCGGTGTATTCAACAGCAGCAGCCCGAGGATCACTCCGCCGGTCGTGAGCAGGGCAATCAGCACCGAATAGCCCATCACCGCGCGACCGTGTCGGAAGATGCCCTGGCGGCTGAGTTTGCCGCCGAGCAAAAAACCGATCATGGTCAGGGCGATAGTCGTGATCAGCTCGAACCACGCTTCGCTGCGAGCGGGCAGCAGATCCAGGGCACCCGGGCCGATCACAAATCCAAATATCAGCAGCAACGTCACGCGCGGCAGTCGCGTCAGCTTGCCGATGCCATCGGTGGCCATGCCCAGCAGCAACAGGGCGCCGAGGGAAATTAATAGCGTGGCGTGTTCAGACATGATTATCGTTGTTATTGCTAACTCTTAGCATACACAGGCTTTGCGATGAACAAAACGGCGCGGAAGAACCGCGTTCATCAAATGACAGTTGTTCCCGACTACGTCTCAACCGCTTGCCGGGCGTTGTCACTCGATCACATGCTGGCTGGCGCCTAATTCGCGTAAGCCCGCCAGCGCCTGTTCCAGGACCGGGTGATCGCTCTGGCGCGGATAGACCATGTAGGCCGGGTGACGGAACTCGGGCGAGTCGGCGACCCGGTAAAGCTGGCCGTTTTCAATGAGGGGCGCGGCCATGCGCGCCGGCAAAAAGCAGCTGCCGCCGTTGGTCAGGATTAATTGCACGCCGAGCCAGCCGATATTGGCAATCTGCGGGGGGCCTTCCAGTTCGGGATAACTCTGGGCATGGCGCGCGTAGAATCCCGGCCCCCATTCTATATAGACGTAATCCTCGCCAGGGCCCGTGTCGTCGGGCCGGGTGCTGACCAGGATCAGGGTTTCGTCGAACAGCGCCTCGACCACCAGCCCGGGGCTGTGGGTCGGGGTGTACATCAGGCCGATATCCAGGCTGCCCTCGATCAGTCCGCGCATGATGTCTTCCTCGAAGCCGATATCGCTGCGAATCACCACATCCGGGGCCCGGCGCCGCATCCAGCCGACCCACTGCGGCAGATAGCCTTCCCACAGCGCGATACGCCCGCTGATCCGGATGCTGGCCCGGTAGCGTTCCGGCAGTCCCACCTCGGTGCGAGCCTGATCGGCAGTGAGCACTAACCGCTTGGCGTAGTCGAGAAACCGGCGCCCGGCCGGTGTCAGACTGGCCCCGGCACGGTTACGCACGAATAGTCGGGCGCCCAGGTCCTGTTCCAGCCGCTGCAGGCGGGCACTGACTGTGGACTGGGTCAGGTGTAGCTGTTTGGCCGCTTCCAGAAAACTGCCGTTGGCGGTGATGGCGAGAAACGTCCGGGCCTGTTCGATATCCATGCGTCTCTCCTTATATCGAATATAGCGATATTATACTCCAAATAATATCGTTTGACTGCATTATTTGATACTTATATCGTTTTTACACCATTAACAGCAGGCAAGAAGGAGTTCTCCGATGACGACCGCGATAGAACTGGAACGGGACAATGAAGGTTATTTGATCGATCCGGAGCAGTGGAATGAAGCCGTCGCCCGGGAACTGGCCGAGGAAGAGGGGCTGGAGCTGGATGAGACCTATCTGGCGGTGCTCAATTTTATGCGCCGCTACTGGGCCGAGCACCAGGTCGCTCCGGACGTACGCCATGTGGTGGATTATCTGGTCAAGGAACAGGGTTTCGACAAGAAAACCGCCAAGGCCCATCTGTTCGAGCTGTTCCCCTACGGCTATGTCAAACAGGCCTGCAAGGTAGCCGGTATGATCAAGCCGCGGGCCTGGAGTACCGGCTGAGAGCCGCGGCC
>CAYOOC010000108.1:0-5123 GCA_964405505.1 uncultured Thiohalophilus sp. | reverse complement strand
TCGCCGAGCAGGTGGTTGGCCATTTCGACCACGATGTAGTCGGTCTGGATGCCGGTGTCCTCGGCATAGCGGGAGAGCCCTTGCTGGCAGGCCGGGCAGGAGGTGAGCATCTTGACCTCGCTTTGATCGTTGTAACGCTTGCCGATCAGCTTCTCCAGGCCGTTTTGCAGCTCTTCCTGCTTGCGATAGCGCACCTGGGTGGAGATGTCCGGGCGCGCCATGGCCATGGTGCCGGCCTCGCCGCAGCAGCGGTCGGACAAAGCGACATCCTGGCCCATCAGGCTGGAGGCGACCTTGACCGGGTTATAACGCTTCATCGGCGTATGGCAGGGATCGTGGTACATGTACTGCTTGCCGGTCAGGTTCTCCAGCTTGATGCCCTTCTCCATCAGAAACTCGTGAATATCCAGCAGGCGGCAGCCGGGGAAGATCTTCTCGAACTGGTACTTGAGCAGCTGATCCATGCAGGTCCCGCAGGAGACGATCACGGTCTTGATATCCAGGTAGTTGAGGGTGTTGGCCACGCGGTGGAACAGCACCTGGTTATCGACGGAGATCTGGTGTCCTTTCTCCTCGTCGCCGCCGGAGGTCTGCGGATAACCGCAGCACAGGTAACCGGGCGGCAGCACGGTCTGCACGCCGGTGTCGTAAAGCATCGCCAGGGTCGCCAGCCCCACCTGGCTGAACAGCCGCTCGGAACCGCAGCCGGGGAAGTAGAACACCGCCTCGCTGTTGTCGTCGACTTTTTGCGGATCGCGCAGGATCGGCACCACCTTGTCGTCCTCGATACCGAGCATGGCGCGGGTGGTGCGTGCCGGCAGGTTGCCCGGCATCGGTTTTTTCATGAAATGCACCACCTGTTCCACGGCGCCGGTCTGGCCGGTAGTCGACGGCGGACGTTTTTTATTGCTATCGATACTGAACCTGCGCGCCAGCTTTGAGGCCAGCGACTGGGCCTTGTAACCCCATTCGATGAACAGCTTGCGGAAGATCTTGATGGCGGTCGGATCGGTGATGTTCAAAAAGATCATCGAGAACCAGGTGCCGGGATTGAAGCGCTTCTCGCCCTGCTTGCGCAGGATGTTACGCATCGATACCGACACATCGCCGAAATCGATGTCCACCGGGCAGGGGTTGAGGCACTTGTGGCACACGGTGCAGTGGTCGGCCACGTCATTCATCTCGGCGAAGTGCCGGGTCGATATCCCGCGCCGGGTCTGCTCCTCGTAGAGGAACGCCTCGATGATCAGACCGGTGGCCAGAATCTTGTTGCGCGGTGAATAGAGCATGTTGGCGCGCGGAATATGGGTGTTGCAGACCGGCTTGCACTTGCCGCAACGCAGGCAGTCCTTGACCATGTGGTTAAGGTCGCCCAGGTCGCTGGCCTCCAGGATCAACGCTTCCTGTTCCACCAGGCGCAACGAGGGGGTGTAGGCATTGGTCAGCCCTGAGCCGGCCATCAGCTTGCCGGGGTTGAATACCTGCCCGGGGTCGACTTTCTGCTTGTAACCGGCAAAGGCATCCACCGTGTCACGATCCAGAAACTGCATCTTGGTGATCCCGATGCCGTGTTCGCCCGAGATGACACCGCCCAGTTCGCCGGCCAGGTCCATGATGCGTTCGACCACTTCATCGGCCTCGCGCAGCATGACATAGTCATTGGAGTTGACCGGGATGTTGGTGTGCACGTTACCGTCGCCGGCATGCATGTGCGTGGCAACGAACAGCCGGCTGGAGCGGATTTGCTGATGGATCTCGTCGAGCTTGTTCCGCACGCCCTTGAGTTCATGGCCGGCAAAAATGTCCTTGAGCGGCGCCTCCACCTGCTTGCGATAGGAGATGCGCACCTGGCGGCGTTGCAGCAGGTTAAACAGGCTCTCTTTATCCTCGGTTTCGATGCCGTCGTTGGGGGTCTGCCACAGATCGCGGTGATCGGCCGCCGGCTGATCCAGGTGGGTCAGGATCGCCTGCCAGCGGTCCTTGACCGCCTGCAGCAGTTCGCGCGCGGCATGTTTTTTGGCCGCGATGATCGCTTCACTCTCCTCGCTCTCCTCGGCATCGGGCACTTCGCCGGCGCGAATCGGGTGCAGCTCGGGCATTTCCGAATCGAGATAATCGAGCACCGCGTCGATCATGCGGACCTTGTTGCGGGTCGACAGTTCGATATTGATCCGCTCGATGCCGTCGTTGTACTCGGCCAGTTTGGCCAGCGGGATCACCACGTCCTCGTTGATCTTGAACGCGTTGGTATGCGAGGCGATGGCCGCGGTGCGCGCCCGATCCGCCCAGAAGCGACGTCGCGCCTCGGCGCTGACCGCGACAAAGCCTTCCGCCTCGCGGGCATTGGCCAGCGAGACGATGTGTGAGGCCGCCTCGGCCACGCTATCTTCATTATCCCCGGCCACATCGACCAGCAAGACCATCTTCGGCAGGTCCTGACGCGGCGCCTTGGTGGTGTACTTGACGGCGCGCACGTAACGCTCGTCCAGATGCTCCATGCCGGCCAGATCGACATTCGCCAGGCCGTCAAGATAATCCTTGGTCTCGACAATGGCCGGCACGGCTTTACGCAGATCGTTGCCGAAAAACTCCAGGCAGACGGTACGGATGAATTGCGGCATGCGGTGCAGGGTGAAGACGGCCGAGGTAATAATGCCGTCGCAGCCTTCTTTTTGAATGCCCGGCAGGCCGCTTAGAAACTTGTTGGTCACATCCTTGCCCAGGCCCAGCTTACGCAGATGGGCACCGGGAATACGCAGGATCTCCGGCTCGCCACAGGGCGTCTCGCCGTCGCTCTCCAGGCGGCTGATGCGAAAGGCCACCTCTTCCTGCTCGTGAATCTTGCCCAGGTTGAAGTTGAGCCGCTGCACCTCCAGCCATTTGGCATCCGGCGTCACCATGCGCCAGGAGACCAGGTTATCCAGCGTGGTACCCCACATGACCGCCTTCTTGCCGCCGGCGTTCATGGCGATGTTGCCGCCGATGCAGGAGGCATCCTGCGAGGTCGGATCCACGGCAAACACAAAGCCGTTGGCTTCGGCCAGCTGCGACACGCGATTGGTCACCACCCCGGCCTCGGCGCGCACCACCGGCACCGACTGTTCGCCCTCTTCGCCATCGACGAACAGTTCCTGCTGGCTGACACGGTCCAGCCCCTCGAGCTTTTCGGTGTTGATCACCGCGCTATTTTCCTGCAATGGCACCGCGCCACCGGTATAGCCGGTGCCGCCGCCGCGCGGGATCATGCTGATGCCCAGTTCCAGGCAGGCTTCGACCACCTGTTGCACTTCCTGTTCGTTATCGGGGTTGATCACCACCAGCGGGTATTCCACCCGCCAGTCGGAGGCGTCGGTCACGTGCGAGACCCGCGCCAGTCCGTCGAAGGCGATGTTGTCCTTGTGGGTGATCTTGCGCAGCCGCTTGTAGGCTTTCTTGCGCAGCGCATTTTGTTCGGGGAACCACTTCTCGAACTTGCGGATCGCCTCCTTGGTCTTGATGATCAGCTCCTGGGTCAGGGCATTGCCGGCGGCGCGCTGGGCAATCCCGTCCAGACGATGATACAGCGCCTGGACCAGCGACTCGCGGCGCTTGCGGTTGTTCAGCAGATCATCCTGAATGAACGGATTACGCGTCACCACCCACATGTCCCCGAGGATCTCGAACAGCATCCGCGCCGAGCGACCGGTCACCCGCTCCGCGCGCAGCTTGTTCAGCACCTGCCAGGCATCAATGCCCAGCAGCCGGATCACGATTTCCTTGTCGGAAAAGGAGGTGTAGTTGTACGGGATCTCGCGTATTCGTTCAGTCATATATTTGATTTTAAAGGGGTTTTGAGAGAGCGGGAGCACCGCGGAAGACGTCTATTCTAACATGGGCCCGCTGAGCGTGTAACAGGCAATCCGGGCATAATGCCCTTGAATTCAGGAGGTTATGGATCAACAAAGTTGGCAGTCGGCAGATGGCAGTTGGCAGCTTTCGAACAGAATAGGTAGGCCGGACATAGCGTAGCGGTGTCCGGCAATCTGGCTACTGAGTTCTGAGTTCTGAGTTCTGAGTTCTGAGTTCTGAGTTCTGAGTTCTGAGTTCTGAGCAAGATTGTCATTCCGGCGCAGAGCCGGAATCCAGTTTCGGATCGAGGCACCGAACGCTGGAGTGAAAAAACGAATCACGAAGGAGGACTGGTTTTTACTTCGAGGCTTCGTGTCTTCGTGTCTTCGTGTCTTCGTGGTAAAGATTTTCCTCGTCCCTCGTTACTTTTTCAGGCTTGCAAAACCGCAACCGGCAACCCACAATATAAGTACAATCGAACTTTTTCCCAACATTCAAAGACCTATGAAACCCTCAGAGGCACTACAAACACACCGTGAAGCCATTCTTCGGATGGTCAGAAATCACGCCGCGCGTAATCCCCGTATTTTCGGTTCTGTATTGCGTGGGTCTGATCGGGAAAGCAGCGATATCGACATACTGGTCGATGCCCTCCCTGGCGCCACCCTCTTCGATCTCGGTGGTTTACAAGTCGAGCTGGAGGAATTGCTTGGCGTGCCTGTTGATCTCCTGACACCCAATGACCTGCCCGAAAAATTCCGTCAACAAATCATCGACGAAGCGCGACCTGTATGAATCAGGCCATTCTTGCTGATTATCTCGATCACATCTATCAGGCCACGACCGACGCACTCGGTTTTGTAGCAGGGCAAAGCAAACAGGACTTTCAGGCGGACAAACGGACCCAACAAGCCGTCATCATGAGCCTGATTATCATTGGCGAGGCGGCAACAAAACTGATGGACCAGTTCCCTGAATTCGCTAACCAGCATCCTGAAATCCCATGGCGCAATATGCGCGGTATGCGAAACCGCATTGCCCATGGTTACTTCGATATTAATCTTGATACTGTCTGGGATACACTGCAGAGCAATTTACCGGATTTGCGGGACAAACTCTCGGATGCTCGACGTGATTTAAAATAATCAGGAAGTCACTGATTAGTTTTTTGCTCCGGAAAAATCGCCCCAACCTCTAACCGCCAATCTGAGTTCTGAGCAGATTGTCATTCCGGCGCAGAGCCGGAATCCAGTCCCGAACCGGGGCCGGCTCCTGGGTTATAAAAGCGAACCACG
>CAYOOC010000107.1:0-5534 GCA_964405505.1 uncultured Thiohalophilus sp. | reverse complement strand
TGGCTCGATGCCCTTGGGTATCGGCGCCGGGCCGACCTGATCAAGGCGCTGGATGCGCAGGGTATTTTCTACTTTACCGGGCGCGGCGGCAGGATCGTCGTGCCCAAAGTCAGGCTGCCGAAGCAGGATGATGTGTCGGAGCCTGGGAAAACAAAGTTTCAGTTTGAATAACGGAGGCGAAAGTGAGCTACGCACAAAAAATCGGATTCGAGTTAATCACGCCGGGCTGCTGTAATGTGCCATTTTTAATGTCACAGGGGCACTTCAATGCGCGGAAGCAGGATCATGATACATGGTGGTGCCCGAACTGCGGATGCACAAGGCACTTCCCTGCTAAAAGCGATAAGGAAATCCTGAAAGAACAGCTCGAAGCGCAGCGCCGGCGAACCCGTCTGGCAGAAGGTCAGGCCGAACATGAGCGTCATCGTACCCGGGCGCAGAAGGCGGCCAAGACCCGCCTCAAGAACCGGATCGCCAATGGCGTCTGCCCCTGTTGCAACCGGACATTCAAGAACCTGATGCAGCACATGCACAACCAGCACCCGGAGTTTGCGGCCAGCGAGAAGCCCGCCGACGTGCAAGACCTGATTGCTGCCATGCTCCACGACAATGGATCGCTTGCCACGCCGGAGATCGTGCGCGACACAAAAGCCGATCATCAGAAGGTGCTGCAAACGCTCTACAGCATGGAACAGGCTGGCACAGTTAAGCGGGCGGGAAAGAAAGGCCGGGCGATTAACTGGAAGATAGCGTAGCAGCGAGCGAGGAGGATTGATGAAATTCCGAGTATCCCAGTGGCTAGATACCAGCGACATGGATGTTAATGAGTTGCCAGTCGTGTACGGCATCCAGGTCAACAAGGTCGACGGGCGCGGCTGGCATCACCTGGCTATCGCCGGCGGCGAGGACGAGCTGCGCAAAATTATGAACAGCACCGGCGAGCTGCACGTAATGGATCGCGGCATGCTGCGAATACACCTGGGACTGTAGTCATGTCCGGACTATGGTTTACAGCAGGCGACGCGATGATCCACGTCCACCTGCCCGACAACCGGGCGCGCTGGCGTGACAATGCCGGGCGCTGGTGGTATATGGAATTTCACAATTATTGCGGGCCGCAGTTCTCGCAGTACCCGGATTTTGACGATGGCGGGAGCGAGCCGCCGGAGGAAATCTGGGGACGGTTTGATGAATGGTTTTATGTAGTAAAAAAAGGAGTCGAATAAATGAATCTGTGGAAAGAAATTAAGTATATGGCCGTCGTTTTTATGACTGTGGCTTGCCTGTCATTAACAATTACTTCCTCCCATGCCGGAGAAGTATATGGCGGCATCTACGGAACGGTTGGCGACGAAGGAAGCCAGGCTGTCTACAACGACAGCAAAGGCGGCGTCATACTTTGGGGAACATGGCGCAACCTGGCACTGGATTTTTTTATCGGCGAAGACGAGGGGAATGGCGCCGATATTCGAGGATTTTTTGATGTCGGCGGCTTTCGCTATTCTGCCGGGGCAGGTGTCTACAGCGATTACGCTACGGTGTCTGACGCCACGGGGAACTGGGATCACACAACGATCCAATCACATCCTGATTATTTCCCGGCTTATGTGCTGCAGGCCAGGCATGATTCGGGATTTTTTGTTCGCTACATGCGCTACACGTTTGAGAACGATTATCATTTTATCGAGTCTGATGGCGGAGCAACGCCGCGAACATCTGGGGGCGTCTCTAACGGGGCAACAATCATTGACAGCAAGACCGTGCCAGTAAGCGAGACCCGCAACAAACTAATGATCGGCTTTAGTGTGAGGCTTTAGTCGCAATGGGCCGAAAACGTAGAACTGACACCAACTGGCTGCCGCACAACGCGACAGTCAACCGGGGCCGGTATATCTATCATCCCTATCTCGGGATCGACAAAGAGACCGGCAAGCCGAAGTATGGCAAATCGGTGGTGCTGGGCTATGTCGGCAAGACCCCGCGCGCGGAAGTCCTGGATCGCTATGACGAGGCGATCGGCGCCAAGTCCGGGCTGACACTGAAACGGCTATTGGATCTGTACCTAGCCTCGCCTGTATTCGCCGAACTGACAACGGGCACCCGGGATCAATACCTCAAATACTACCGGACCATCGTCAACAAGCCCGGGTCCGGCACGATTTTCGGAAACGTCCTGGTCGGCAATCTCACCGTGGCGACCATGCAGGCGTATCTGGACAAGCGCACGTCTGAGGGCGCGCCGCGGCTGGCGACAAAGGAGCTGGCCTTCATGCAGGGCGCGTTCCGCTGGGCGATCAGCGTCGAACATGACGGCCTGGACGTGGTGACATTCAACCCCTGCAAGGGCGTGATCAAGCGCCGGGCCAACAAGTACAGCCCGGACGAGCGGTACGTCGAGGACACCGACTACTACCACTTTCTGTTCATGCCCGGCCCCGAGTACATTCCGCTGGCAATGGAAATCGCCTACCTGTGCCGGCTGCGCCTGCATGAGGTGCTGCGCCTGACCGAGCCGGCCATGCTGGAATCGGGCCTGCTGGGCAAGCGCGGCAAGGGCTCCAAGACCAATATTACCGCCTGGTCCGGCCGACTGCAGGCCGTGGTAGACCGATGCCTGACCCTGCCCTACTCCGCCAAGCCGATTCGCCCGGAAAACCGCTACCTGATCCACGATATAAGCGGCGCTCCAATCAAGGAGAGCACCTTCGAGACAGCCTGGCAGCGCCGCGCCAAGGCGTTCCAGGCCAACGGCGGCCATCGGTTCACCTTCCACCAGATCAAGGCCAAGGGCGTCTCAGACTTCGAGGGAGATAAGCAAGCATCCGGCGGCTGGGTGGATCCGAAGATGGTGCTGATTTACGACCGAAAACCGAGTGTAGTTAAACCGACGAGGTAATGATGAACACAAAGCCTATACTATTCAGCGCCGACATGATCCGCGCCCTGCTCGACGGCAGGAAAACGCAGACGCGGCGGATCTTCAAAGTCGATACGCCAGACGGAAAGAAGGTGGCGGTCACTTCGCCGAAGGAAGAAATCCTGCAATTCGAGGATGGCAGTTTTCACTATCTTTCTACAGCGGGTTTATCTGGGCCATATCCATGCCCCTACGGGCGGCCCGGCGATCTTCTCTGGGTAAGAGAGGCAGCCCATGAAGATGTAGTCGGGAGTGTGTCGCTATCAAAGTATACCGCAGATGATGCGCCGGTATTTTTTAGAGACGAAGGGGTCTCTCCCTGGTGGTATTCGCGGAAATCCTGCCCCTCCATCCACATGCCCCGCTGGGCCAGCCGGTTGACCCTGCGCATTACTGATGTGCGGGTTGAGCGGGTGCAGGATATTTCCGAGGAAAACGCAAGGCGCGAAGGAGCTAAACCTTATGATGTTAGCGGCTTAAGATTTGACGAATACGATCTTATAGATGCCCCTCTTAAAGTTGCGAGTAAACCATACAAGAACGGCTTTGCTCTTTTGTGGAACTCAATCAACGCTGCCCGCGGCTATGGCTGGGACGCGAACCCCTGGGTCTGGGCGATTGAGTTCGAGGTCATCCAGAAGAATATTGATGACATGCTTATGGAGGCCGCGTAGTCAATGCGATTTATCAGGATGATTCAAGAAGCCTACTTCCTATGGCAGCGTGAGAACCGGTGGCGCCAGGCCAGAAACCCGCTGCTCGCCCTGGCGCTGGGAAGATATACCTATTCCGAGTGCCTGCTGGCCGTTGCGGCGCGCAACATCGAGCTTGAACAGATCGGCCCCGTAGCACAGCTTTTGTACTGCCGATGCGGCCGAGGAAGCATGTCATTGGACGAGGTGCTAGATCGCTATATCGCCGAGCGGCCGTGGTGAAATGAGCAAGTTTCGCCCAATTTTTCAATGCAGTTTCAATGCAAGTTAGTGAACCCTTACCGGGAAATGGTGGGCCGTGAAGGACTCGAACCTTCGACCAAGAGATTAAGAGTCGGTATTACAATCGAATAATATCAGTATCTTACCTTTGATTTTGCATTGAAAAACAGGGCCGTTTTGTCACGCAGTTATGCGGTTTTTCGCGTTTTTCAATGCACGGTTTCGCATCTGCACGGCGCGCATTATTCCGCTTTTTTGCCGTAGAAAGCAACCCGCTCATGGCGTATTCTTTGGTAACCATGAGCACAGATACCAAACAGTCCCCGGGCGTCGTTAAGACCATTACATGGATTCTATGCTTCGGGACATTGATCGTGTTGGCGCTGGATTCGTTCGGGGCGTTTGATCAGGAGCGTCCCTTGCCTCCAGGCGCCGAGAACGAAATGACTACGGCAGAACTGGTGTCGGCGCCAGACGGAACGGCTTATGCGATTTCGTACATGGGGGAAGTTTGGCGCATTGATGGCGCAGTGCGCCATAGAGTACCAGGCATCCCGCAGGACGCGCATATCTCGGATATTATTGTCACGGACAGCGGGGATGTGTACGCGGCCGACTTTAACGAGATATGGCATATTGTTGATGGGCGCGCCACATTAGTCCGTGCGCAGGGACAGCGGGACTTTTGATTCCTTCTCGTATTTCCGCAGACGCTTTTCAAGCTGCTTGATCCGTTCCTCGTAATCTTCCCTGATTTCTTGTCGCTCCTCTCTGGTTAGATTCGGATCCGACAGGCGATACCGCATGCGTGAGGCGATGTCCTGAATATCACGCATCATAAACTTGAGATTGGTCTGACGAGAACGCACCGGATCGATCGGATAAATATTAATCCCCACCATGCGCGCCGACGCCTGTGCCGGTGTCGCGATCTCGTCGCCCCAGCGGTTTTCGTGGCCGGTTACAGAACGATACATGTGCCCCACGACGCCGCGCTCAGTCAGCCAGGGCGGCCCGAACATCGTGTAAAGGTAGTTCATGCGCTGCAGGGTCTGGACTGTCGCAGGGTCACGATCATCGACAATCTCGCGCCCGGTAAACGGATCCTTGTTGGTGCGCACCGCGGCGATGAGATCCGGGACCGGTCCGCCAAGCAGTCCGGAGCCTTGCAGGAAGTTGGAGTATTCGTCAGTCAGATCCCCCGTGGCCGTGGCCGCGCCTGCCTTGTAAAGATCGCCGGCCATGTCGGTCCACATGGTCCAGGGCAGGAAGTAACCGATGTTCAGCGCCTGCCAGCGACCGCGTGAATCCTGATAGGGAAGGATCATTGATCCGCCCTGGTCCTGCAGCCAGTTCGGCATCGCTTTTTCCAGCTTCTCTACATCCTCCTCGTCAGATCCGTACATGGCCGCCGTGATCATCGGCAGCGCCTTAAACATGGCGTAGTACGGCAGGAGGCGCCAGGGGTGATGCGTGGCAACTTCCAGCAGGCGAGGCAGCACTTTCATGTAAAACGTCAAGAACGGGGACCCTACCGGCGCATTACGCAGATACTTGATGTTGCGATTGACCAGCGAGTAATCGAACAGCCACTTGTCAGCTTCCATAGCTGCGCGCGCCGCCGACGATCCTTTGTCCATTTCGTGCATGATCTTGACCAGCTTGCCGAGCATTTCCGCCGC
>CAYOOC010000106.1:0-5595 GCA_964405505.1 uncultured Thiohalophilus sp. | reverse complement strand
AGCGGCAATATCAAGCGCTCCAACACCCTGGTGATATTCATCAACCAGATCCGGATGAAGATCGGTGTCATGTTCGGCAGTCCGGAAACCACCACCGGCGGTAACGCGCTCAAGTTCTATGCGTCCGTGCGGCTGGATATCCGGCGTATCGGTTCGATCAAAAAGGGCGACGAGGTCATTGGTAACGAGACCCGGGTCAAGGTGCTGAAGAACAAGGTGGCCCCGCCGTTCAAACAGGTGGAATTCGACCTGCTGTATAACGAGGGCATCTCCCGCGAGGGCGAGATCATCGATCTCGGGGTCAAGGAGGGCCTGGTGGAAAAATCGGGCGCCTGGTACAGCTATAACGGCGATCGCATTGGTCAGGGCAAGGATAACGTGCGTAACTTCCTCAAGGAGCATCCGGAAATGGCGCAGGAGATCGAAGCCCAGATCCGCAATAAGCTGCTGCCCAGGCCGGCTGAGACCCAGGGAGAAGTTCAGGCTGACGCGCCCGATGATAGTGCGCTGGAAGAGGCTGAAGCCGAAGCCTGAATCCGGTGATGCCGTTTCGAGATGGCTAAAAGCGTCCGTGAAGCGGCGATGGATCTGTTGTCCCGCCGCGAACACAGCACCTGCGAGCTGCAGCAAAAGCTGGTGCGCAAGGGGTATGCCGAAGAGGAGGTCGACTCGGCATTGCAGCGCCTTGCGGATGAAAACCTGTTGAGTGACGAACGGTTCGTGGAAGCGTTCGTGCATTCCCGGCAGACCCGGGGTTCCGGGCCGCGCAAGATCATTGCCGAACTGTCGCAAAAAGGTGTCAGCGAGACGCTGATCTCCCAATACCTGGATGAACGCAGCCCGGTCTGGATCGATCTGGCCAGGGAGGTGCGCGTCAGGAAATTCGGGGCCGCTTTACCCGAGGAATACAGGGAAAAAGCCCGGCAGATGCGCTTTTTGCAGCAGCGCGGGTTTACCACCGAGCAGATTCAAAACGTGGTGCGGGATGATGACTGATATTCCAGGGAATTGATTTCAGGCATTTTCCGTCCTATGTCTCTCGCAAAGACGCAGAGTCGCAAAGAAAAATTGATCTCTGCGGGCTCTGCGTCTTTGCGAGAGTCAACGATGTAGATACTGTGCCGATAACCGAACCGTTGTTGATGCAGCGAGATTGGGATACCCATGATGAACAGCAGTGCTGAATTACGTACCGCCTTTTTGGAATACTTTCGCGAGCGGGGCCACGAAGTCGTCGCCTCCAGCCCGCTGGTGCCGGCCAATGATCCGACCCTGCTGTTTACCAACGCCGGCATGGTGCAGTTCAAGGAGACCTTCCTCGGCCAGGAACAGCGTCCCTACCAACGGGCGGTCAGTTCCCAGCGCTGCGTGCGCGCCGGCGGCAAGCACAACGATCTGGAAAACGTCGGCTATACCGCTCGCCACCATACCTTTTTCGAAATGCTGGGCAACTTCAGCTTCGGTGATTATTTCAAGCGCGAGGCGATCGGGTATGCGTGGGAGTTTTTGACCGATGTTTTGAAACTGCCGGCGGACAAGTTATGGGTGACTGTCTATCAGGACGACGAAGACGCCGCCAATATCTGGCTCAAGGAGATCGGCGTTGACGAGCAGCGCTTTACCCGCATCGGCGACAAGCCGGGCGGCAAGCGTTACGAAAGCGATAACTTCTGGTCCATGGGTGATACTGGCCCCTGCGGTCCCTGTAGCGAGATTTTCTACGACCACGGTCCCGAGGTGCCCGGTGGTCCGCCCGGCAGTCCCGACGAAGACGGCGATCGCTATATCGAGATCTGGAACCTGGTTTTCATGCAGTATGATCGGGACAAGAGCGGTACCCTCAATCCGCTGCCCAGCCCGTCGGTGGATACCGGCATGGGACTGGAGCGCCTGGCCGCGGTCATGCAGGGGGTCCACAGCAATTACGAGATCGATCTGTTTCAGCACCTGATCGATGCCGCGGCGAAAGTGACCGGCTGCCAGGACAAGCAGGATAACTCCCTCAAGGTGATCGCCGATCACATCCGCTCCTGCAGCTTTTTAATCGTCGATGGCGTGATGCCGTCCAACGAAGGGCGCGGGTATGTGTTGCGGCGCATCATTCGCCGGGCGATTCGTCATGGCCACAAGCTGGCGGCGGCGCAGGGCTTTTTCCATCAGCTGGTCGAACCCCTGAGCAAAGAGATGGGCGAGGCCTATCCCGAGCTGGTCAAACAGCAGGCCATGGTGGAAAAGGTTCTGAAACAGGAAGAGGAGCGCTTTGCCGAAACCCTGGATCAGGGCATGCAGATCCTGAACCAGGCGATCGCCGAGCTGCCTGACAAGACGATCCCCGGCGAGACCATTTTCAAGCTCTACGACACCTTCGGTTTCCCGGTGGATCTGACTAACGACATCGCCCGCGAGCGGGATCTGCAACTGGACATGGCCGGCTTCGACAAGGCGATGGCCGCCCAGCGTGAGCGGGCCCGTTCCGCCAGCCAGTTCGACGTCGATTACGGCGAGGCCGTGCAGGTGGAAGGCGAGACCGAGTTTACCGGTTACGAACAGCTGGCCGGCCCGGCCACGGTCGAGGCGATTTATCAAAACGGCCAGCCGGTGGATCAGCTGGGCCAGGGCCAGGCCGGCATGCTGGTGCTGGATCGCACCCCGTTTTACGCCGAAGGCGGTGGCCAGGTGGGCGATCGCGGCCGGCTGCAGTCGACCGGCGGCAAGTTCACGGTCGAGGATACCCGCAAGCAGGGCGGCAAGGTGTTCCTGCATTTCGGCAAGGTGAGCGAAGGGACGATCAAGACCGGCGAGCAGCTCGAGGCCAGCGTGGATGCGGAGCGCCGCCAGGCCACGGCCTATAACCATTCGGCCACCCACCTGCTGCATGCTGCGCTGCGCCAGATACTCGGCGAGCATGTCACTCAGAAAGGCTCGCTGGTGGACGCCGAGCGCCTGCGTTTTGACTTCTCTCATTTCGAGCCGATCAGCCGTGAACAGCTGCAGCAGATCGAGGCGCTGGTCAATGAACATATCCGCCGCAATCACCCGGTCGAGACCCAGGTGATGGCGCCGGAGGCCGCCATCGCCGCCGGCGCGCTGGCCCTGTTTGGCGAAAAGTATGGCGAAGCGGTGCGGGTCCTGCGCATGGGCGAGTTCTCCATGGAGCTGTGCGGTGGCACCCATGTCGAGCGCACCGGCGATATCGGCCTGTTCAAGATCATCAGCGAGGGCGGCGTGGCCGCCGGGGTGCGCCGTATCGAGGCGATGACCGGCCAGCGCGCGCTGGCATGGGTGGAAGAGAACGAAGCGCAGCTGGAGGAGCTTGCCGGGATGTTCAAGGGCGCGCGCGAGCAACTGGCCGAGCGGGTTCGCCAGACGCTGGAACACAACCGCCAGCTGGAAAAAGAAGTGGAGCGGCTCAAGGCCAAACTGGCCAGCAGCCAGGGCTCCGATCTCGCCGCCCAGGCCCGGGAGATCGACGGGCTCCAGGTGCTGGCTGCCCGGCTCGACGGTGCCGATCCCAAGTCGCTGCGCGAGACCGTGGATCAGCTCAAGAACAAACTCGGTTCGGCGGCCGTGGTGCTGGCTACGGTCAGTGGCGGCAAGGTTGCGCTGGTGGCTGGCGTGAGCAAGGACAACACCGACAAACTCAAGGCCGGTGAACTGGTGAATATGGTCGCGCAACAGGTTGGCGGCAAGGGCGGCGGTCGTCCCGACATGGCCCAGGCCGGCGGGAGTCAGCCCGAAGGACTGGATGCCGCCCTGGCCAGCGTGCCCGAGTGGGTGCGCGAAAAGCTCGCCGGTTGAATCGGTTCTTCTGTCCCATCGGCTATAGAACGGGCTCCTGGTCGTTGCATTTTGCTATCGGAGCGGTTCGCGCCTTTCAATCTTCTGCCAACTAGTGTTTAATTTGCGCCCTTTGGGCACAGCGTAAAGGTGTTATGGCTCTTATTGTTCAAAAATATGGCGGCACCTCGGTCGGCAATGTCGAGAAAATCGAAAATGTCGCCGAGAAGGTGATCGCCAGTCGCCAGGCCGGCCACGACGTGGTGGTGGTCGTTTCCGCCATGAGTGGCGAGACCAACCGGCTAATCGAGCTGGCCAATCAGGTGAGTGACCAGCAGCCCGATCCACGGGAGTACGATGTGCTGGTTTCGACCGGCGAGCAGGTGACCATTGCCCTGCTGAGCATGGCGCTCAATGGCCGTGGCTATCCGGCCCGTTCCTACACCGGCTCGCAAGTGCATATCCTGACTGACAGCGCGCACACCAAGGCGCGGATCCTGGAGATTGACGAGAGCCGCATGCGCACCGATCTGGATCAGGGCCGGGTGGTGGTAGTGGCCGGATTCCAGGGCCGCGACGAGCACGGCAATATCACCACTCTGGGCCGGGGCGGCTCCGATACCACCGCGGTGGCGCTGGCCGCGGCGCTCAAGGCAGACGAATGCCAGATTTATACCGATGTGGACGGGGTCTATACCACCGATCCACGGGTGGTGGCCGAAGCCCGGCGCCTGCAGCGTATCACCTTCGAGGAAATGCTGGAGATGGCCAGCCTGGGGTCCAAAGTCCTGCAGATCCGGGCGGTGGAATTTGCCGGCAAATATAATGTCAACTTACGGGTGTTGTCCTCGTTTGAGGAGGGCCCCGGTACACTCATTACCTATGAGGAAGCAGCGGATATGGAACAACCTGTCATCTCCGGCATCGCCTTCAATCGCGATGAAGCCAAGCTGACGATCCTGGGCGTTCCGGATCAGCCCGGCGTGGCCTTCAGTATTCTGGGGCCGATTGGCGACGCCAATATCGAAGTGGATATGATTATCCAGAACGTGGGGGCGGACGGTACCACCGATTTCACCTTCACGGTGCATCGCAATGATTACGACAAGGCCCTGAAACTGCTGCAGGAGATTGCCAAAAAACTGGGCGCGCGCGAGGTTGCCGGCGACAAGTCGATTGTTAAAATCTCACTGGTTGGCGTCGGCATGCGTTCTCACGCCGGGGTGGCCAGCCAGATGTTCGAGACCCTGGCCAGGGAGGGGATTAACATCATGATGATTTCCACCTCCGAAATCAAAATCTCCGTGGTGGTCGAAGAAAAGTACCTGGAACTGGGCGTACGTTCCCTGCACGGCGCGTTCGGGCTTGAGCAGGAAATGGCGGTATAAATCCGGTGTTTTGTCGCTGTTTATTTACTAAAGTTTAGTGACACATTGACGATACCTAGGTTTGAGCCTGCCCGCTATCAGGCCAGCCGAAGGACAGAACTTACTGAATTATCCGAAAAGGAGTTAGATTGAAATGCTGATTTTGACCAGACGGGTGGGTGAAACACTCATGATTGGCGACGAAGTCACCGTGACAGTACTGGGTGTCAAGGGTAACCAGGTGCGCATCGGTGTCAATGCGCCCAAGAATGTTTCCGTCCACCGCGAAGAAATTTACGAGCGGATCAAGAGCGAAGAAGACAGCAGCGCCCAGGAGTCCGGCAGCTGAGACTTTACCTCGGCCCCCGGCCCTAGTATCCTTTGCTCCCCCGGTAAAACGGGGTCCCGGAGAGATGGCCGAGTGGCTGAAGGCGCTCCCCTGCTAAGGGAG
>CAYOOC010000105.1:0-6130 GCA_964405505.1 uncultured Thiohalophilus sp. | reverse complement strand
CAGAAAAAAGACAGTTGGCAGTTGGCAGTTGGCAGTTGGCAGTTGGCAGTTGGCAACATTCTATGCCAGGTTTTTGCTGTCAACTGCTATCTAATGACTGCCAACTTTCCCTTCAGGACTCAGAACTATTTTTGACCCCAGACCGCAAACACCGGGTCCGAATAATCCAGTTGCCCGCTATAGGGATCATCCGCCGGCCGGGGATGACCGCGCAGGGATTCGGAAGCCAGTTGTTCAAACCGGCTCCCAAGACGCAGGTAATCGATGACCAGTTGCATGCGTTCGAACTCATACAGCTCGCTCCACAACTGGATTGCCTTGGTCGGGAACCAGCGATCGGAGAAGGTGATTAGCAGCGGGGCACCGGGTTTCAGTACCCGCGCGACCTCGTCAATGACCCGACGGGGAGACGTCAGGTATTCGATCGAGGCGGTACAGATCACCGCATCAAAATGCTCACCCTCGAATGGCAGGGAACTGTCCTGGTTCAAATCCTGCACGATATAGTCATGCAGTCGTACATTGGCCTGCATTTCTTCGGCATTCATGCCCAGGCCGTGGATCACGAGATTATCGGGCTGCGCCGGCAGGTGAGAGACCCAGCTCGACATCAGATCCAGCACCCGCATACCGGGTTGCAGAAAACGGGCATAGAAGTCCTGAATATGTCCGCGACAGGTGGCATCCAGGTGCTGTACCAGACGGGGGCTGGTATAGAACACACTATCCTCCGCCTCATCGATTCGCCGAAAGGCCTCTTCGGTAAAAAAATCGGTATTGGTATCCGGCAGGCTGGCCTGCATCCCCGGACCATGACTGGTACAGGCCGCCAGGATATCCCCGGGAGAGTCGACCTGCTCACTGCCGTTCTGACATTCATCCAGCAGGGTAGCCTGCAACTGCAGGCGCCGGCCTGCCAGCGGGTGATTGAGATCGATGCATAATTCCCGTTCACCCGCCTGCAGACAACGCAACGGCCGGTTCGGACCGGGATTTATCTCGATCGCCTCGCTGACAAAGCGATACGGATAGAACCGGCCGGTACGCGGTATCACCGGGGGCAGCGGATGCTTGCTTCGACGTCGGAATTGTTCCCGGGGCAGGGTTCTGATCAGATTTTTCTGGTATTGCTCATGCCAGTCATCGAACAGAATATCAACCTGTGCGCTTTCACCAACAGACAGATCCTGCAAGCGAGATCCCAGATCGGCCGGGAAACACGCCTGCGTCAGATCGACCTGCCCGAAGTAATAGCAATCGCGATGGTGGGCATGAGGACTGTCCCATACCAGGCTGATTTCCAGCGGCGTCACGCGCACCGGTGCTCTAACCCGGATTAAATACCGGTTTTTTGTGCAAATATCGATCCACTGCTCTGGATGCGATTGCAATAATCTTCATTATAACTCGCCTGTACAGCATTGATGACGGACGGACGCTGCAACAGGGTCTCCGCCCAGGGCGCGATCTGCGGCGCATCTTCATAGACATCCTGTGCTTGCATCCCCTCCAGACAACGGAGCATGCGGAAAATCGGTGCATAGACGGCGTCCACCAGTGAAAAGTTATCACCATTGAAATAAGGTCCACCCTCGAAAAACTCATCCAGGGTTTCGAGACGATCCTTGACTCCCATCAGATTCTGCTTATAGGTCGCTTCATCGGGGGTGTTAGCGTACGTAAAGACCGCGCCAAGAAGTTCGTTGCCAAACTCAATCCAGGCACGGTTTTTAGCACGAGCAAAGGGATCTTCGGGATACAGGCTGCCGGGGGTAACCTCATCCAGAAACTCGCAAATCGCCATGGATTCGAACAGAGGCTTATCATCCACCAGCAGGACCGGGACTTTTTCCAGAGGCGAAACCTCATGAAACCAGGCCGGGGGATTATTAAGATCGATATATTCGATCTCGTAGGGTACCTCTTTTTCCAGTAACGTAATAACCGAGCGTTGAACAAAGGGACAGAGTGAAAAACTGATTAACTTGAGTTTGGGTAATGACATGATCCGTGAGTCCTGATTAATTTTATGACATTTATTCTGGTGAACACCGCGCAGGTAGTGCGGGACTTGATAACGGAAAACAGTATATCAAGCGTTTGGCGGGCGCGAACACCCTGGGTATCTAAATAAGCGTTCCGAACACTAACCCGGAGAGATTACTGTTTTCCATCAGTTTTGCCGGGGTTCAGGTGAAATCGTTCCGCCTGTTCCACCCTACAGGAGGGTGACTGAGTATTGGGAACGTATATTTAGTCGCTAAACCGACCCTGTTGCAAAAATACACAGACCTGTGTCGCCACATCGCGGGCAAAAAGCATGCTCAGGTGGGTATGCGGGAGCGTCAGATGCTGCGCCAGTCCGTCAGATCGGGTTTCGCTCACCGCCACCGTGCCATCATGCGGCCTGATTAGCTTGCCCGGTGCCAGCAACAGACCAATCCCCCTCGGCCGGTTACCGGCAATCATGGCAGACTCATGCACACCATGCCATTTCGGTGCATCACCCAGCAGTCCGGCGTACGTCGAGCGTCCCAGTATCCAGCGGGTAAAACGTTGTCCGGCAAGATGGCGAGCGACCACGCTACCCTGCAAGGGAGAACCCAGCATCACGACCCGACCGGAATGCGACGGTACCCCCTGCTCAAACATATGCGCCAGTACGATACCACCCAGGCTGTGTGCGACCAGATGTACCCGATCGGCCTGGATAGATTGCAGATAGTCCCGTAATCGGGCGGCATTTTGCTGTGGTGTCCGGCGCAGACTGGGATAACGAAAATAACGACAGTCGTAACCACACTCTCGCAGACAACGACCCAGTGGCCGTAATTCCAGACCGGTCATCCAGATACCATGAACCAGAACGACAACCTCGCGGGACATGGCAATTATCGAATGAACGTATAGAGCAGATAGGCACTGCTGGCCAGAACCAGTCCGGCACCCCAGAAAGCCAGCCAGAATTGCCGGGCCCGCATACCGGCCACCACGAAAATAACGCCGGTAAACAGACCGAACACGGCCGAGCCGACGATCATGCCATCGACTTCCTGGCGGGCCTGCTCCGGATCAGTTCCAATTCGATACCGCATGCTTACTCCTGTCGTGATGCTGTTTTATCGGTAAACTGAATTCGAAGACATAACCGGGGCCGGCACCCGGGTAGGCGCGTAATTCGCCGCCCATACTTTCGATAATACTGTTGGCGATTGGCAGTCCCAGGCCGATGCCATGCTTTTTGGTGGTCACCAGCGGTGTGAAAATATTTTCGCGCATATTTTCAGAAACACCCGGCCCGGTATCACGGAACGAGACTTTGACAAACTCATTCTGTTGTTCGGTCATGATGGTCAGTATCCGCTCTGACTCAACCTCATCCATTGACTCGACCGCATTAATCACCAGATTCAGGATCACCTGCTGGGTCAATACCGAGTCAACCAGGATCAGTGGCAGGGATTTTCCGAGCACATAAATCACCTGAACCTGGCTGCTTTTTATCTTGTTCTCCACCAGCCGCAGGGAATCCTGCACCAGATCATTGATATCCACTGTCGAAAACTTGATATCCTTGCGATTAACAAAATCACGTAACTTGTTGATGATTCTTCCCGCGCGCTCTGCTTCATCGCTCAGGCGACTGAACACTTCCTGTATATCCTTGTCAGTCAACCGGCCTTCTCTGGCCCGGTTCAGCCCGCCCTTGGCGTAGCACATAATGGAAGTCAATGGCTGATTGATTTCGTGTGCCAGACTGTTACCCAGCTCGCCCACCGAAATATACCGGGACAGGCGTGCTCGCTCTTCCTCCTGGTGATTCTTCTGTTCGTCCGTCTGTTTCTTCTCGGTAATATCTTCGGCAATACCGGCAAGTCGGTAAATCCGCCCGGATTCATCGTAAACCGGGAAGCCCTTGTCCTGAATCCAGCGTACCGTATTGTCCGGCCGGACAATACGGTACTGGATTTCGAATTTAGCGCCCCGCTTGAAGTGCTCATACTCACTGAATACCCGCACTTGATCTTCCGCATGGATCGAGTCGTACCACAAATGCGGTTCGGAATAAAACGTTTCCGGCTTACGCCCCCAGATATCAAAACAGGAGGGGCTGATATAAACGACATGATCGTCCCGGGCATCCACAAGCCAGAAAACTTCATTGATGTTCTCCGACAACTGGCGTAACCGCAATTCACTTTCCTGCAGGCGCCGATGTGAGGTACGCAGCTCCTTTTCTGATTCCCGACGCTCGGTAAACAATGCCGCCACAACCATCGCCGTAATCGAAGTAACACAGATAAAGATAATCACGAAAAGCAGACTCAATACGCCGGTTTCGAAAAAAAACAACCCCCAGCCAGGATGGTAGGAAAACAACAGAACGGCACTGATGATAATAGAGGCGAATGTTGCACCTATTTGCTCAAAGCTGATGGCAACGAACACGGTCAAGGGTAAGATCAAATAAAACAACGCCAGTTTACCGGAGGCATTATTTGCCTCCCAGGAAAAGCTGTACAAACAAATCAGGATAAGTAGCAAGGCATAAATCGCAAACTGACCAATCCGCTTCGGCTGCAGGATATATCGGCAATCATCAATGATATCGGAATCCAGGCGTGCCTTGCGGTCAGCGCTGCGACAGAAATAAAACAGATTACGCCAGACCATAAAAAACGGGACGATCAGCAAGATTCCAACACTGCTTCCAAGCCACCATGTCATCCAGACATACACAAGATCCTGGACTGTTACGTACCCGGTAACCCCCATGGTTGTACTTCCGATCAGGCTGGATATCAGGGGTACCGAAAAACTGATGAGCGAGAAATGCAACACTTCCCGAACATGGCGAAACTCGAGTTTAAGTCGACCACGCATAACCAGGTACCAGGCGGCCAGGGCTTCGAGTACCTGACCACATGAAACCAGTAATCCCACTTGTAATGGCACATCCAGTCGATAAATCAACAAGGCCGTGCCAATAACAATGCCGGGCCAGTAACGGGGTCCCAGCAGGATGAAGACGAGGAGAGACAGGCCTGATGCCGGCCAGAAAGGGGTTACCCCGGAATAGCCCGAGTTGATCCGCAGTCCGAGCTCGCCTAGCAGATAATAGGCCACCCCGAATGCGAGCACGACGGCGGCATACTTCAGTGAACCCGGCCAGACCAGCCGCTCGGGTAACATGTATCGAGGTTTTTGGTTCAACACCGGTATCGCCAAAGGCTGTGAATATCATCGCTAACTGTATGTGATAGTGACCGTTTGGGCAAGCCCGTACCGCGCGAAACGGGGTTGATCCATGCTATTCTCAAGCGATGAGCAACGAGCAACCCAACAGCCGCGTGGATGAATACTTCGTCATCCGGATAGAACGCCAGCTCAACACGGAACAGACCCGGCTGGCCAAACGGGATATTTTTCTCGGCGAGAACGATCAGCTGGTCCCTGTCCGGGATGCCCGGCGCTTCGACTCCGCCGAGCTCGCCGCCAGCCATATCCAAAGCCTGGAAGAGCAGTACCAGTATCAGTACATTATCCAGTTCTGCAGCAGTAAAGCACCGAATGACTCACCGACCGAAGTCGAGGAACTGATTAACCGGATTATGGAAATCCCCTACCCCTATCGGCGCACCGCCTATAACTGGCTGCGGGGCCGCGACGTTCAGGCACTGTTGCGGCGCGAATCCGAGGAAGTGTGTGAACGCCATCGCCGGGTCCTGCTCGATCATGACATCGACATCACCCGCAAAAGCGACATCATCCTGATGAAGCCCAAACGCAAAAAGTTCAACATCAACACCGGCCAGAAATCCGACACGGCGCCACGCCAGTACTTCGCCTACCCCGGCCAGAAACCCCTGCCGGTCCCCTCGGACGAGGAAGGCGGGTCTGAATAAATAGCCCTCTTGCTGTGCATCGGTGGAAGGAACGCAAAGGACGCAAAGACGCGGAGAACGCAAAGAAAACTTATTTTAAAATAATAAGATCATACAATTAATCTTTGCCAAGATTAACACACCATACTTTCTGTTCTTTTACAAACATCTTTGCGTCCTTTGCGTCTTTGCGACCTCTGCGTTATTTCCCAGAGGCGCCTACAATAAGAACACACACGGTGACT
>CAYOOC010000104.1:0-6159 GCA_964405505.1 uncultured Thiohalophilus sp. | reverse complement strand
CCGCCCTGACGTAATCGACGGTCCGCCGCAACAACCCCTTCTTGACGGGAAAATGCACTTCCACCTGCTGCAGATCGAGCAGGATGTTGCTGCGCTGGCTGTGTTCGCTGTCGTGGGTAATCACCTCGCGCGGCAGGTTCTCCGGCAGCGCCGCCAGCAGCTTGCGGGTATAGGGATGCCGGGGCTGGTTAATCATCTGCTGCAGAGGGCCGGATTCGACAATCTTGCCGGTCTGCATGACCGCCAGCCGATCGGCCATTTGCGAGACCACCCCGAAGTCATGGGTGATGAACAAAATGGCCGTGCCACGCCGCTGTTGCAGCTCCTTCATCAGGCGCAGGATCTCGGCCTGCACGGTCACATCCAGGGCCGTGGTCGGCTCATCGGCGATCAGCAAATCGGGTTCACAGGCCATAGCCATGGCGATCATCACTCGCTGGCGCTGGCCGCCGGAAAGACGATGCGGATAATCATCGATGCGCTCGGCTGCGTGAGGGATCTTGACCTGCTCCAGTGCGGCGATGGCTCGTTCGCGCGCCTCGGTCTCATCCATGTCCGGGTTATGCAGCAGTAATGCTTCGATGATCTGATCGCCGACTGTGAACACCGGGTTCAGTGAGGTCATCGGCTCCTGGAAAATCATCGCAATGCGCGAACCGCGGATATTCAGTGTTCTGGACGGATCAAGCCTGAGCATATCCACCTGCTCGGTCTGACCGTTGTTATGCCGATACTCGAACAGCACCCGGCCGCCCGGATGCTCGCTGATATCCGGCGGCAACAACTGGATAATCGACAATGCGGTCACCGACTTGCCACTGCCCGATTCGCCGACCAGGCAAAAGGTTTCCCCTTTGTTGATCTCGAAACTGACCTCATCCACCGCGCGGATCACCTCGTCGCCGCTACGCAGCCAGGTGTGCAGTCCTTCGACTTTAAGCAAACGGCTCATGGTGATCTCACCGGGCGGACTTTTTCAGATGGGGATCGATGGCATCACGCATGGATTCCCCGATCAGGTTGTAGGCAAACACGGTCAGGAATATGGCCCCGCCGGGGAAGGCCGCCATCCACCAGTTGAAGGTCGCCGCCTGTACCGCCTGGTTCAGCATCTGTCCCCAGGAGGGATCATCCACCAGTCCCAGGCCGAGAAAGCTCAGCGTCGCTTCGGCCAGGATTGCGGAGGCCACCCCGAAGGAGGCTGCCACCAGCACCGGCGCCATGCCGTTGGGCAAAATATGCCGAAACAGGATCGAATACAGCGGCAGCCCGCAGGCAATGGCCGACTGGACGAATTCCTGTTGCCGCAACTTGAGGAACTCGGCCCGCACGTAGCGGGCAAAACCGGTCCAGCTTGTGATACCGATGATGATCATCATCACATAGAGATTGCGGCCAAAGAAGGCGACGAAGGTCAACAGCAAAAACAGCACCGGGATCGCCTCGAAGATTTCCACCAGGCGCATGCCCAGCATGTCGTATATGCCAGAGAAATAGCCCATCAGGCCGCCGATCAGGGTGCCGATGAGCATGGCAATGCCGGTGGCGACAAACCCGATACCCAGTGCGATACGCGAGGCATGGATCATGCGGCTCAACACATCGGCACCGTTTTCATCGGTGCCAAACCAGTGTTGGCGTTCGCTGGCACTCAGCGGCGCTTCCAGGCCGGTATCCCCGGCATCGCGCAGATAATCCTTGGGCGAATAGGGAATCGGCGCCATAATCACCCAGTCATAGGCACCGGCGCGCTGCTTGTCCCGGTATTCCTCGTAGACACTCAGTTTCGGCGGGGAAACCAGCGCATTGCATAACACGGTGGCGACCAGCGCGATCAGCAACAATATCCCGAAGCGGATCCGTAAACGAATCCGGATAAACCACAGCACCACGGCACTGAAGAAAATAATCAACAACGTCACATCAGCCGCGCCAAGATAGCGCAACAGGGGGCTAGCCAGGCTTCCCTGCTCGCTCAGCAGCAAGGGATAGCTGCTGGCCAGCAGGGGCGCGAACACGGCCACGAATACCAGCAAGCCGATCCAGGCCAGGCCGATACGCGCCGCCCATTGGGTAAACACCTCGCGCATGACCTGGGCCGCATAACTGCGTTGCTGTCTTGGCTCACTCATAACTGACCCGCGGATCGGCAATCGCATAACAGAGATCGGCCAGCAGATAGCCCAGCAGGGACAACAGCGCCCCGATCAGGGTAATGGACAACACCAGTTCCCGATCCCGCGTCTGGACCGCTTCGACGGCCAGTTTGCCCATCCCGTCGATGCTGAACAGGGCCTCAACAATAATCGAACCGCCCAGCAGGCTGGGCAGCAAGGCGGCCGCCACCGTGATCAGGGGCAACAGACTGTTGCGAAAGACATGCCGCCACAATACCTGTTGTTCGGGCACCCCTTTGGCCCGGGCGGTGCGCGCATAATCGGACAACAGATTCTCCAGCACCGCGCTGCGCGTCAGTTTTGCCAGAAAGGCAAAGCCGCCGTACGACAGACACAACACCGGCAGGATCAGGTGCCAGAGTCGATCCAGCAGGAAACCGCGGATAAACTCACCCTGCATGAAATAGACAGCAATCCCCGCCCCGATGCCCGCACCGAGAATGCCCAGTATGGTTGTGCGCAGCGCATTGTATTCGGTATAGCCAATCAGCCCGAGACTGACCGCCAGTACCGCGCTGATCAGCAACCCGGTCAGCCATGCGGTTTCGCCGGGCAAGGCGCCGGCCATCAACACACCCAGTATCGCGCCCAGCATCGCCATGCTGCCGGTACGCCAGTGGCTTGCGCCACGCAGGCTCAGCATAATGAACAGTGCCATGGATAACGCCATGGCGACAAACAGCAGCAGGAGATCGCCCAGTGAACGCCAGTGAGGCATGAACGGCATGTCCAGTGCCTCGCGCCGGTTCAGACCGCCGGTGGGAAACCAGTGCCAGTACTGATCGCTGGCAAAAAACCCGATCAGCAACACCCCCGCCAGCATGGTCGGCACCGACCACAGGCCCAGCAGGGTCACGCCCGAGCCGACATCGAAGGCCTTGCCACGCTGGGTAGCGGCATGCACCCCGATGGCGATCGCCACCACGTAGATTAACGGAATGGAAAGAATGTTCAGCAGCAAGGTAATCGGTAACCGCTCCTCGATCAGATCGGCAACCGGGCGGCCATAACGAAAGCTGGTGCCCAGCTCGACCCCCTTGGTCAGTGAAAAACCGTCCACCCGGTTGTCCTGATCGAAGGTAAAACCGATCGGCGAGATATTGTTCAGCCAGCGCAGGTATTGCACCGGTGCGGGCTGATCCAGCCCATAGAGGCGGTTATAGTACTCCTCCATCGCCTTTTTGACTTCCGGTTCCAGGTTCTGCCCTTCCACCAGGCTCTGGGCACTGATGCCCCCCGGTGCCGCTGCCATGACGGCGAACACCACGATGGTGATCCCGAGCAGGGTCGGGATCATCAACAGCAGGCGGCGAAGTATGTAGGTATGCATCGGGCGAGCGTTGTCGGATCAACTAGCGTTTATATTTCTGCATATCCATGGGCACATAAATTTCCACCGGCAGAATCCCCAAGTTCAGCCCCAGATTGGTGTTTTGCAGGTTCTTGATGCGTTCATCGATAAACACCAGCGACTCGCGCCGCATCAGGAAAGTATAGGGTTGATCGTCATGTAAAATGCGCTCGGCTTCCCGCCACAATGGCATCCGCTTTGACTCATCCACCGTACCGCGCGCTTGCTCGATAAGCCGATCAAGCTGTTCATTTTTATAACCGACGAAATTATCGCCACCGGATTCGATCTGCTTACTGTGGAAGATCTGGTAGATATCGGTTTCCACCCCGCTGGTCCAGCCAAGGGTAATCGCATCGAAATCGCGCTTGTTGATCAGATCCAGCATCACCGACCATTCCGTGGGCTTGGGGATCAGGGAAATACCGGCCCGGGCATAGAGATCTTTGAGAAACAGCACAATGCGCCGGGTATCCTCGCTGTCCTGGAAGAACACCAGTTCAAATTCGAACGGCTCACCGTCCGGCCCTTCCAGCATCCCGTCATCGTCGCGATCGCGATAACCGGCCTCGCCCAGCAACTGGCGGGCCTTGTCCAGATTAAACTGGCGCGCTTCCAGCGCCGGGTCGTGCTGATCGCTGCGCGGATTGAACGGACTGATCGCCACCTCGGCGTAACCGAGCATGATCTCGTCGATAATGCGCTGCCGATCGGTCAGGTAAGTCATGGCCTGGCGCACGCGCTCATCGGCAAACCGGGTCGGCTTGCCGTTACGCTGCTGGTTCCAGCCGATGTAGCTGTAGCCGGCGGTGGGGCTCATGTATTCAAAGCGCTGACTGCGGGAGATCAATGACTTGTCATCGAGCAAAGTCTGGTATTCACGCGGGCGGGCATTGTAGGTATCGATGTCGCCGTTACGAAAAGTGGTCAGGCGCGCGGCATCGTTCTGGATCACTTTCCACATCACCCGATCAAACGAAGGCTGCAGACCCCAGTAACGCGGATTGCGTTTCAGTTCCACCAGTCCCTGATCCGGTGTCCAGCCTTTGGGATCGGCGAGTCGATACGGTCCCGATCCCAGCAGCAGGCCCTTGGACTGGTTAAAGGTTTCCGGCTCGTCGAGATAGGGTTCGTAAAAGTGACGCGGCATGATGGCCATGCCGCCAGCCAGCGCCAGGCTGTTGAAATAGGGCTCCTTGAACTTGAACACCACTTCATGCGGGCCGCTGGCGGTCACGCTTTCGATCTTGTCATAGATGGCCCGTTCGCGCGGCGCGGCGATGGCCGGGTTCTGGATAAATTCGAAGGTGAAGACCACATCGTCGGCATCCAGGGGTTCGCCGTCGGAAAACTTGACGCCCTTGCGTAGCTGAAAGGTAAAACTCAGCCCGTCGTCACTGACCTGCCAGTCACGGGCGATCATACCCACCCATTCGAGCGTGTCGGGATCGCGGGTCAACAGGGATTCCTGGACATAGGACTGCACCTGCGAGGCATAGGCATCACTGGAAACCAGCGGGGTGATGGTCTTCAGCCCGGTGCCAAAAGAGTCCACCAGCCAGTCACCGTGGGCGAAATCGGGCTGGCGGGAGGCCGCCCGTGCACGCGCAAACGCCGCTGACTTGGCCTCCGCCCGCCCGGCCGCGCCGTTCTCGCTGACGATGGCGCCACGATCAAGGCGTGACTCCAGGCGATTGATCGCCCCCCGCAGCGCCCGCAGATCCTCCGCCTGCTCGTTCATGGTCCGCTGCATCCCGGCCATTTCGCCCCACTGGCGATCGACCATGTACATCGATAACAGCAGGGTGATGAACAACAGGGCCAGAAAAGCAAACAGGAAGAAGTCTTTAAACGTGAAGCGTTTTTCCATGACGGAGCTCACTACGCCTTTATTGTTTTAGCTTATATTTTGTGACTGCGATGGTACACTATTTTTAAACTTGGTCGAGACTCAGAATAACCACCTCACCGCCGGCAAACAAGCCGTGGAACACGCCGCAAGCCTTCCCCTGGCTGATAAATTTCGGTACCTTATGCCGATGTCGGCGACCTTACCAGGACGTCCGCAACCGAATTCAATCAACTCAATTGCAGGGTGAACTATGGGATTTCTACAAGGGAAACGTGCGCTGATTGTCGGCCTCGCCAGCAACCGCTCCATCGCCTGGGGTATCGCACAAGCCATGCACCGTGAGGGTGCCGAATTGGCCTTCACCTATCAGAACGACAAACTCGAGGATCGGGTCGCCAAAATGGCCGCCGATCTCGATTCGGAAATCATCATCCCCTGTGACGTCAGCAGCGACGAGGAAATCAACAAGGTCTTCGATCAGCTCGACAATTACTGGGACGGCCTGGATATTATCGTGCATTCGGTCGCCTATGCACCGCGTAACGAACTGGAAGGCGATTATCTGGACGCGGTGACCCGTGACGGTTTTCGCACCGCGCACGAGATCAGCTCCTACAGCTTCGCGGCCCTGGCCAAGGCCGGCCGCAACATGATGGAAGGCCGCGATGGCGCCCTGCTGACCCTCAGCTACCTGGGCGCGGTGCGCGCCATGCCCAATTACAACGTCATGGGCCTGGCCAAGGCCAGCCTGGAAGCCAATGTACGCTACATGGCCCAGA
>CAYOOC010000103.1:0-6167 GCA_964405505.1 uncultured Thiohalophilus sp. | reverse complement strand
ATAGCGGATCCGGCAAAATCATCTGCAGGAAAAGGTGGCTCCGCTTTCGCTTGAGTCACCCTACGACTCGGGCTAAGGGGTCCATATGAAATTTTAGTCCGCAAATGAACGCGAATAAACGCAAATTTTTATTTTTTATTCGCGTTAATTTGCGTGTTTTGCGGATAAGCTGATTAACCGGAATGGTTCAAAATAATAAATCAGAGTTGAAATAGTCATGAGTGAAGTCAATCCCGAAGCGGTCAAAACCTACCTGCTGAACCTGCAGGATACAATCTGTAACGCCCTGGCCGCAGAGGATGGTGGAGACGGGTTTATCGAGGACAGCTGGGAGCGCGCTGAAGGCGGTGGCGGACGTTCGCGCTTGCTCGAAGAAGGAAAGGTTTTCGAAAAAGCCGGGATCAACTTCTCGCACGTGCATGGTCCCGGTTTGCCGGCATCGGCCACGGCGCATCGCCCCGAGCTGGCCGGGCGCAGCTTCCAGGCCATGGGGGTGTCACTGGTCATTCATCCGCGCAACCCCTATGTGCCTACCTCGCACGCCAATGTGCGCTTTTTTATCGCCGAAAAAGAGGGCGCCGATCCGGTCTGGTGGTTTGGCGGCGGTTTCGACCTGACACCGTACTACCCGTTTCGCGAGGATGTGATTCACTGGCATAGCGTGTCGAAACAGGCCTGCGATCCGTTTGGTGATGAGGTCTATGCACGCTATAAAAAATGGTGCGACGAGTACTTTTATCTCAAGCATCGCAACGAGACCCGGGGTGTGGGTGGCCTGTTCTTTGACGATCTGAACGAATGGGGTTTCGAGAAAAGCTTTGCCTTCATGCAGAGCGTTGGCGATCACTATATTCCCGCCTATCTCCCGATTGTGGCCAAACGCAAGGAGCATGAGTACGGCGAACGGGAGCGGGATTTCCAGCTCTATCGTCGCGGGCGTTACGTGGAATTCAACCTGGTCTATGATCGCGGCACCCTGTTCGGCCTGCAGACCGGCGGGCGCACCGAATCGATCCTCATGTCCCTGCCACCGTTGACCAAGTGGCGCTATAACTGGTCGCCGGAACCGGGCACACCCGAAGCCGAGCTTTACGACCACTACCTGCAGCCGCAAGAGTGGTTGGTATAGACACGCACTTCAAAGCAGAGGTGTGAAATTTAATCAACTGTAAATCCGCTAATGAACGCGAATTAACGCAAATCAATTCTATTTTTAGCGTTTATTTGCGTGCATTCGCGGACAAATCCCATGCCGTATCTGTTCTTACAGTTCTCTATTCCAATTAACGATATTGCCGGATCCGCTGTCGCTTGATCCGGCCTACAGGTGCAAGCAATGTCACGCAGGTTGCCGCCAGCGTGACCTACGTAACTAGGAACTAGTATCTAGCCCCTAGCCCCTAGCCCCTGCCCGAAGGGCCGGCGCCTCTGCGTTGAGATATTTTTTATTCACCCAGCAGGCGTTCAATTTTGGCAAGGATGTCCGGGCGTTCCCAGTCGACGCTGCCGAACAGGGCGTAGCGAATGCGGCCCTGCTTATCGATAAGGTAGCTGGTCGGAAAGGCGAAGACCTCCCATTGTTTTAAAGCTTGGCCATCGCGATCCAGCAGGATCGGGAAACTGACGCTGACTTTGTTTTGCAAAAAATCCCGGATGGTCGCTTTGTCCTCGGCCATGTTCACGGCCAGAATCGTAAACGGCCTGTTTTGCAGTCGGTTTTGCAGCCGTTCCATGGAAGGCATTTCATGTACGCAGGGCGGACACCAGCTGGCCCAGAAGTTGACCAGTACGACATCGCCACGGTATTTCGCCAAATCATCGTCTTCACCATTCAGCCCGGGCAGTTGCAGTGGTGGTGGCTGGGAGTCGCCAGCGTAGGGTTTTAGTGCGCGCACCTGCTTGCTGGCGGGCAATGGGTCAAGTTGTTTCTCCAGCGGCGATACCGAACGGGGCCGATCCGGCCAGCGGTGCAGTGCCAGTGCAGCCTGGCGTATGAGTTGGGGCAGCCGCGTTTCGAGTTGCTGTTCCGTTTGCGTGGCATCGGGGCGGTAATAAAAGCGATCCCGCACGTCAGGCAGTAAACGGAAGAATACCTCGCTGCCGCTTTTTTGCAGCGCCGGAAGGGTCTGTGCCAGTTTCCAGCGCCACGGTGATTTGGCTGGTTGCAGAATAAAGATCGGTGCGTTGGTCTGTTCGACGCTGGGTCGAAGTCGGGCCGGTTCCCCGGGATCGGGTGTTTGGTGATAAAACTGTGGGCTGATCAGAATGACTCCCGGGGTCTTGTCGGTGTGCGGATGTTGCAATTGCCAGGCATGCAGTCCCCGCAACAGGGGGCCGTTACCGCGACCGCTGCTGATCAGAAAAACCGCGCGCTTTTGTGGATTCGCCCTGTCGATCAGGGTGGTTATATCCTGTGCTGGAATCCGGTCCAGACTGCTGGCGGTGGTTGGTAAAAAACGGGATTCAAACAGATCTACCAGCCACTGTTCGTGACCTGCTCCGGCCAGTGTTCTGGCGGTTTCGCGATCTCCAGCCTGCAGGCCATCCTCGGAGGGCAACCAGATAAACAGTGGGGCGTCTTTATTACCCGGATGACGACGGTAGGTGATCTCGGTGCCGTCGTCACTGCGTACCGTACCGGTTTCGACCGCACGGGCCGGTTGCATGGATAGCAGCAACAGGACAAACAATCCCATCAGGAACAGGTGCATGTTGAGATGTCGATGGCTTGTGAGCATGATAGTCTTTATACCCTATAGCCTTATCAGTGGACAAACTGTCCCCCGAAGACGGAAGAGATGACATGCCACAATCTGAATACGATCTGGTGATCGTCGGCAGCGGCCTGGCCGGTTACACGCTGGCCCGGGAATATCGCAAGCTGAATAAGACAAGTTCGCTATTGCTAATCAGTCGCGACGACGGGGTGTTTTACTCCAAACCCATGCTGTCCAATGCCCTGGCGGGTAACAAGACGCCCGAGCAGCTGGTGATGAAACCGGTGGAGAAGATGCGCGAGGAGCTGGCAGCCGATATCCGGGTGGAGACCGCGATCACGGCGATCGACCCGCAGGCGCATCGGATTGTCAGCGACCAGGGTGAGGTGAAATACGGCCAGCTGGTACTGGGGCTCGGTGCCACGCCACGCCAGTTACCCCTGGAGGGTGACGCGGCCGACAAGGTAATCAGCGTTAACGATCTCACGGCTTATCGCGCCTTCCGTCAGCAGCTGGAGGACAAGCAGCAGATCGCGGTGATCGGCCCCGGGCTGGTGGGGTGTGAATTCGCCAATGATCTGTTGCGCAGTGGCCATCGGGTTCAGGTGATCGGGCCGGATCCCTATCCACTCAGTCTGTTGTTACCCGAAGCGGTCGGCCAGCACATGCAGCAGGTGCTGGCGAACAAAGGGTTTGAATGGTATCTGGAGCGCACGGTGGCGCGGATCGACCGACAGGAGGAGGGCTTGCGCCTGACCCTCTCCGATAGCACGGAACTGCAGAGCGATTTTATCCTCTCCGCCGCCGGGCTGAGGCCCAATACTGAACTGGCCGAAGCCGCGGGCTTGAAAGTCAATCGCGGCATCGCGGTCGATCGCCGGCTGGCCACCAGTGCCCCGGATATCTACGCCCTGGGCGATTGTGCCGAGGTGGGTGGTTTATGGTTGCCGTATGTGATGCCGATCATGAACGCGGCGCGGGCCCTGGCCAAAACCCTGGCCGGCGAGCCGACCGATCTGGTTTACCCGCCGATGCCGGTGGTGGTCAAAACCCCGGACTTTCCGCTGGTCATCTCGCCACCGCCCAAAGCCGCGGGCGACGGTCACTGGCAAATTGAGCGTGATGACGATGGCATGCGGGCCCTGTTTGTTGATGCGGATGAGCGGCTGCTGGGCTTTATTCTGACGGAGGCTAAGCTCAAGGAAAAGCAGAGCCTGGCCAAACAACTGCCCAACGTCCTGGACAGTTGAAACAGCGGGAAGCGGACCATCGTCGGAATTACAATTACAGGTCCGCCTTGTCCGCCAGCCTCAGCCGGTTGCGCCCCGCCTGTTTGGCCCGATAGAGCGCCGCGTCGGCCGCGCGGGCCAGATTGCCGGCATCATCGCTCAGCGTGCTGTCGATCACGCCGGCACTGAAGGTACAGTAAATTTCCCCGTCAAGGGTATGTTGGCGCAGGCGGGCAAAATCGAGCCGAATCGAGTCGATCACCTCGCAGGCCGCATCGGCCGACGTGTTGGGCATGACAATCGCAAACTCTTCCCCGCCGTAACGGCCGATATAATCGCTGCCCCTCAGCCGCTGGCGCAACAGGCGCGACAGTGACTGGATAACCTGATCGCCGATACCATGCCCGTAATTGTCATTGACCTGTTTGAAGCGATCGATATCCAGCATCACATAACTGAGTGTGTCGCCGTGACGGGAGGCCCGCTGCAACTCACGATGGAAAAGATCGAACAGGGAGGTATGGTTATACAGGCCGGTCAGGCTGTCCCTGAGCATCAACGCCCGCAGTTCACGAAAGCGCCGGGTGCGTGAACGTACCGCCGCGACCAGGTGGCCGGCACTGATCGGTTTGGTAAGAAAGTCATCGCCGTGTTGTATGACATCCAGCTGCTTTTCCAGATCGCTTTCGGCCGACAGAAACACAATCGGGGTGGAAAGGTTGCTTTCCTTCTGACGTATCAGTTCCGACAGTTCTTTACCGCTGCATTTTGGCATATAGAGATCCATCAGGATCAGTTCCGGGGAGAAGCTGGAAATCGCCTCCATGATTTGCATGGGATCGGTGATGTACTGCACCTCCATGCCGGCCTGTTGCAAATGCGCGGCATAAAATTCGGCGGCCGGTTGCGAATCCTCGATAATGAGAATTCGACAGGGCGGATGCGGTTCATCGTGCGTGAAATGGTCCAGTGTATCGATCAGATCGATGATATTGGCCGGTTTGAGCAAATAGGCCTGAATGCCGTTGCGCACGGCCTGCAGACGATGTGCCGTATCGCCGTTGTCCGTGATGAGCAGGGTCGGTACCTGTTGCGCCAGCGGGGCAAAGCGCGCCAGTTCGTCCGGATCCATGTTTGCCAGGGAACAGGTCAGGACAATGGCGGCGGGCAACTGTTGTTGCAGTTGCTGTTGTAACAGGCGGGGCTCGTCGAACAGCTCGATAGTATATCCGTAATTGCGTATTTCCCCGGCCAGCTCATGGGCGTAGTGATCGGCTTCATCAAGGATGTAGATAAGCCGTCCGGTTGACGGATCTGCTGTTTTGGCGCCCGGATCCATCCGGCTATCCGGCGCCTGTCGAGACAATTCCCGCAGCTGGTTCAGAAGCTGATTGATCTGTTGCGATAACGCATCGGGGATGTCTGCGTGATCGTCCAGGCTCAGCAGGGCCTGTTCGATCTGCCGGCAATGTTCGGTGACCTGCGCAAAGCCATAACTGGCTCCGGATCCGGCCAGGGTGTGGCACAGGCGAACCAGTTCCTGACAGGTGGTCGCATCGGGGGCCGCCAGCAGTTGCTGCCAGAGCCGATCGATAACGCCGATCTTGTCCGGCAACTGGCGGGCATAATCCTGGTGCAGTCGCTCGAGTCTGGCCTGAATGTCCGATACGTTGCTGTTCATGGCGTGTATTTGTGTTGTCGTGACGCGTGTTCGGGTTGCGGGGTGATGGCCCGTCGGTGGCGGGGTTATCGGTGGCCCCGATCCATCCAGTATGGTTCAAAACCCGGTAAATGAAAAACACGGACAGGCAAACCCCGCGGGCGCGGCCAATTTGGTAAACTGCGCCCATGGATATTTCCGGCATTCTCGACCCCCTCAACGACGCCCAGCGCCAGGCGGTCTGCGCCCCGACCGGCAATGTGCGGGTACTGGCGGGCGCCGGCAGCGGCAAAACCCGGGTGCTGGTGCATCGTATCGCCTGGCTGCTGCAGGCCGAGAACGTCTCGCCCTATGGCATTCTGGCAGTGACCTTTACCAACAAGGCCGCCGGTGAGATGCGTAGCCGCATCGAGCAGTTGCTGGGCATTCCTGCGGCCGGGCTGTGGGTGGGTACCTTTCACGGTATCGCCCATCGCCTGCTGCGTGCCCACTGGAAAGAGGTCGAGTTGCCCCAGGGCTTCCAGATTATGGACAGCGAGGATCAGCTGCGCGCGGTCAAGC
>CAYOOC010000102.1:0-6357 GCA_964405505.1 uncultured Thiohalophilus sp. | reverse complement strand
TGTTGATGTCGACGCGCGCGGTCAGATCGCCCCCGGCCAGGAGGGAAGAGGCCTCGTCGACCCGGCGGATGTTATCCACCACGGACAGATAGAGTCCGGCAAAGACATAGAAGACGATTAACAGCACCACCACCACGGTGGCAATGGCCATAAATTCAATCTGTCTGTCTTTCTGGATACGAGCGACAAACAGTCCATCGAGTACCGGCACAATGGCATCGTAAAGGGCATAGGATTTGTCGATGGCCTCTGTGGCACGATTGAAGACGGTCTTGCTGTCGACAGTGATGGTCTCTTTATTGAGCAATTCGTCATTCAGCAAGTGCTCGATGCTGTTGACCGCCTGATTGTTTTCTTCGACGGCTGTTTTGAGCTGGGCAGCAACTGCCGGGTTGGTTTCAAAGGCGGCATTCAGACCGTTACGCAGGCTCTGGTTGTTGTTTTCAATTTCATTGACCAGAATCGACAACTGAATAAACTTGTCCGGCGTGAACTCCCCGGCGGCAGCCACACCACTGCCCACGGCACGGGATTTGCCCATCGCCTCGGTGAGAGAGAGCAACTTGGTGACCAGGGCGTCCCCGAGATAATAACTGTCCAGCACCGGGTCCAGGGTGATTTCGGAACTGTCGGCCACCCGGCTGATCAGCCCCATGATATCGGCGACCAGTTTGGAGTGGGTCTTCAGGCTCTCCGCAGATTGCATACCGAAGGCATTGGCCTTGATGTTTTGCCATTGACGTTGAATATCGGAGAGCGCGTTACCGGTCTGCAGTTTATCACCGAGCCGGGTATCCACCTGTTCGAGCTGGTTCAGGGCACTGTCGACCTGATCGCGTTTTTGCATTATCGCGTTGCGCAGTGTTTCATCGCCATTGAGATAGGCGGCGGTGAGACCGCGATGCTGCTGGATAAACTGGACCGGTTCGCGGGCCGTCTTGATATAGGCCAGGCCGTTACGCTCGTTCTTCAAAAAAGCGATTTCATTATCCAGATTGGAGAACAGGATGCTGGTGAGGACGATCAGAGGAATCATTACAACAACGAAGATCAGTCCAAACTTGATTGGATAACGAAACCGGTTCATCAGATACACGGCGGGATTAAACAGTGCTTTCATGACAACTCCTTCATATTGTGTCGTTGCTGCTCTCCCACTTGATATCGGCGGAAAGCTATGTCCGGGTTTGTCAATCACCCGATAGAACTCGGTTGACGTTTTAAGCTGAAGTTATTAGCGGATGGAATCCGACAAGCTTTAGAGGTTTTCGCCCCGTGAGGTGATGGGAATTCAACCCCGCTTGAGCAGCAGGTAGATGGCCCCGGTGCCGCCGTCGACCGGGCGGGCGGAGCAGAAGGCCAGTACTTCGTCGCGCTGTTGCAGCCAGTGATTGACGTACTGTTTGAGCACGGGCCGTTTCTGCTGCGAGCCGTGGCCCTTGCCGTGGATAATGCGTACGCAGCGCACCCGGTTTTGCCGGCACTCGGCCAGAAAACCGACCACGGCCTCGCGGGCCTGCTCGCGAAACAGGCCATGCAGGTCCAGCTCGGCCTCGATCGCCAGCTCGCCGCGGCGCAGTTTCCTGACCAGTTTGTGCTGCAGGCCGTCCCGGATAAACAGCAGCTCCTCGCCGGTTTCCAGATCCTCGGGCTGCACCGGATCGGAGAGCATTTCCGTCAGCACGGCGGCCTCGTCCAGCTCGCGCTGGCGGGGGCGGGGCGACGGTTTGCGGCGCGGCGGCTCGTGGCGTGGCTCGGCCTGCAGCGGGCGGACATCCTGCACGGCCTCGCGGAACAGATCCCGCTCCTCTTTACTGGGGGCTTTCTTGCTCATGACTGATCGCTTGCGAGCTCGCCGGTTGTTGAGGATCCGCCCGCCGCGGCGTGTTCAGGAAAATGTAGGCGGGATCGCGCTTATCCGGTATAGTAGGGCCAAATTTACCGCCTATTCAACCACTTCCAACCCAGATGTGAGTTTCTGCAACAACATGCGGATACTGTTGAGTAATGATGATGGCTATGAAGCCCCGGGAATCAATACCCTGGCCGAAGCCCTGCAGGATATCGCCGAGATTACCATCGTGGCGCCGGAGCGGGATCGCAGCGGTGCCAGCAATTCCCTGACCCTGGAAATGCCGATCCGCGCCCGCCGCCTGGGCGAGAACCTGATCCGGGTCGACGGCACGCCCACCGATTGCGTTCATCTGGCCATCACCGGCCTGCTGGATCATGAACCGGATATGGTGATCTCCGGCATCAATGCCGGTGCCAACATGGGTGATGATGTGCTCTATTCGGGCACCGTGGCGGCGGCCATGGAAGGGCGCTTTCTCGGCTTGCCCGCGGTGGCGGTCTCGCTGGCGGGCAGCGGCCATCGCTTTACCCATTACGAGGCTGCCGCCCGGGTGGCACGCCAGTTCATCGATCGCCTGGCCAGCGATCCGCTGCCCCAGGACACCATTTTGAACATCAATGTGCCGGATATGCCGTTTGACGAGCTGTCGGGCTACCAGGCCACCCGCCTGGGCCATCGCCACAAGGCCGAGCCGGTGATCAAGGCCGAGGATCCGCGCGGCCGGGATATCTACTGGGTGGGTCCCCCGGGCGCCGAGCAGGATGCCGGGCCGGGCACCGATTTTTACGCGGTGCGCAACGGCTATGTCTCCGTCACGCCCATCCAGATCGATCTCACCCGGCATCAGAGCCTGCAGTCGGTGGCCGACTGGCTGGCGAAGTGGGGCGCATGAACAGTCATCTCGGGATCGGCATGACCTCGCAGCGGACCCGCGATCGACTCATCGAGCGCTTGCGGGACAAGGGCATCGCCAACGAAACAGTGCTGGAGGTCATGCGCTCCACGCCGCGCCACCTGTTTGTCGACGAAGCACTCGCCTCGCGCGCCTATGAAGATACCGCCCTGCCGATCGGCAACGGCCAGACCATCTCCCAGCCCTATATCGTCGCGCGCATGACCGAAGTCCTGCTCGGCTCCCACCCGCCGCAAAAGGTTCTGGAAGTGGGTACCGGCTGTGGCTATCAGACCGCCATTCTGGCACAACTGGTGGAAGAGGTTTTTACCGTGGAGCGTATTGCGCCGCTGCAGCAGCGCGCGCGTAAATTTCTCTACGAATTGGGTCTCAACAATGTGCGCTATCAGCATAGCGACGGGAACTGGGGCTGGAAAAAACACGCGCCCTATGATGGGATTATCGTCACCGCCGCGCCCGAGGCGGTGCCCGACGAGCTGTTGCAGCAACTGGCCGATGGCGGGCGGCTGGTGATTCCCACCGGCGGGCAGGGCCAGGCCCAGCGCTTGCGCCTGATCACGCGCCAGGGCGATGAGTTCAGCGAAACTCGGCTGGAGGCAGTCAGTTTCGTGCCGTTGGTTCAAGGAGATGTATCTTGAAACTGTTTACTGTCCTGTTCGATCGGGTCATGCTGTGGTCCGCCCATCGTCGGGCACCCGCCTATCTGGCCGGCCTCAGCTTTGCCGAATCCTCGTTTTTTCCCATCCCCCCCGATGTCATGCTGGCGCCCATGGCCCTGGCGAAACCCGAACGCGCCTGGCGGTTGGCGTTGCTGACCACCGTGGCCTCGGTGCTCGGTGGCATACTCGGTTATATAATCGGCATGTTTGCCTTTGAAATGATCGAACCGTTGCTGCACAGTGCCGGGTACTGGGAAAAATATCTACAGACGCGCGCCTGGTTTGATGAGTGGGGGATCTGGGTGATCTTCATAGCCGGGTTCTCCCCCATTCCGTACAAGGTTTTCACTATTACGGCGGGGGTTGTCAGCATGGTGTTTATCCCCTTTGTGATCGCCTCGGCCATCGGGCGCGGGGCACGCTTTTTCATGGTGGCGGGGCTGATGAAATGGGGCGGACCGGCCATGCAGCATACCCTGCGTCAGTATATCGATCGGCTGGGCTGGCTGGTCATCCTGGCCGTGATTGCGGCGTACTTTGTTTTAAATAACGGATGAAACGCAAGGTTATTGGCATCGTGATGGTGGTTGTGGCACTGGCCGGCTGTCGGCCTTTCGTGCATTACGACCCGGATCGCGAGCGTGGCGGCAAGGGTGCCGAGTATACCGTCAGCAAGGGCGACACCCTTTATTCCATTGCCTGGCAACACGGCCACGATTATCGCACGGTGGCGCGCTGGAACGGGATCAGCGCGCCCTATACCATCTATCCCGGCCAGAAAATTCTCATGTATCCCGGGCGTACTGCCACCACGCAAAGCGCGGATAACAGCGAAGAAGCCCCCGCCAGTTCGCGTCGTTCCCGTCGCAGCACACCGTCACCCGAACCACCGGACGATAACCGCACACTGGCCTGGCAATGGCCGGTCAACGGAGAGATCGTCAACACCTTTTCGGGCAGTGATCCGGGTAAAAAAGGGCTGGATATTGCCGGCAGAATGGGGCAGTCTGTAAAGGCTGCAGCGGATGGCAAGGTGGTTTACAGCGGCAACGGTTTACGTGGTTACGGGAACCTGATAATAATAAAACACAACACCACCTATTTCAGCGCTTATGCCTATAACAGCAAGTTGCACGTCCAGGAGAATGACACGGTCAGCTCCGGGGAACATATTGCCGATATAGGAAATAACGGATCGGGGCCGGCGATGCTGCATTTCGAGATTCGTCGCAACGGTACACCGCAGGACCCGGTCAAGTACTTGCCAAAGAAGGGGTCGTAGTCACGGTAGTCGCCTATGGCTGAGCACGGAGACGATGCAAACAAGATCAAGCGCGATAAGGAAGTCGAGGAAGACCTGGATGCACTTCCCGAAGAGGACGGTAATGCGGAAGAACTGGTCATGGGGGACGATGTGGACGATACGGCCGCTGCGCCGATCGATGAACCGCATCGGTATGAGCCCGGCGTGATTCCCGAAGGTCAGCTTGACGCCACCCGTTTATACCTCAGCGAGATCGGCTATTCGCCGTTGTTGACGGCCGAGGAAGAAAAATTCTATTCGCGCAAGGCCCTCAAGGGCGACGCCGCCGCGCGCAAGAAAATGATCGAATCCAACCTGCGTCTGGTGGTCAAGATTGCCCGCCGCTACCTCAACCGCGGCCTGGCGCTGCTGGATCTCATCGAAGAGGGCAACCTCGGGCTGATCCGCGCGGTGGAAAAGTTCGATCCCGAACGCGGTTTTCGTTTCTCCACCTACGCCACCTGGTGGATTCGCCAGACCATCGAGCGGGCGATCATGAACCAGACCCGCACGATCCGCCTGCCGATCCACGTGGTCAAGGAGATCAACATCTACCTGCGCGCCGCGCGGCACCTGTCGCAGAGCCTGGATCACGAGCCGACCACCGAAGAGATCGCCGAGATGCTCGACAAGCCGATCGAAGAGGTGAAAAAGATGCTCGGCCTCAACGAGCGCATCGCCTCGGTCGACTCACCCATGGGCCACGACGCCGATAACTCCCTGCTCGACGCCATCCCCGACGAGAACAATTCCGATCCGGTCACCCTGTTGCAGGATGACGACGTCAAGGCCAACATCGAACAGTGGCTGGCGCAGCTCAGCGAGAAACAGCGCGAAGTCGTCGAGCGCCGCTTTGGCCTGCACGGCTATGATGTTGCCACGCTGGAAGAGGTGGGTAACACCATCGGTGTCACCCGCGAGCGGGTGCGGCAGATTCAACTCGAAGCGTTGAAAAAACTGCGCGACATCCTCGAAAAAGACGGCTTCTCCGTCGACGCCCTGTTCAAATAAACCTCAAACCTTCAACGCAGAGGCGCAGAGAACCGCAGATTTCAGAACTTATTGTGGGAGCGCCCCTCGGGCGCGAAACGCTCTCTGAGAACTACACCTCTATCTAAATGCTTGCCCTGAGCTCACACTTCTTTCCTTTTTATTCTCTCTTCCCTCAGGGGAGAGGAGAGAGAAAAGGTACGCCCTCCGGGCTAACTGAATCTTGAAAGCATTGATTTTCTTTTGTGGGAGGCGATTTTATCGGCGACTCTTGCCGGAACCACCCTGCTTATCTAAATGATCGCCCTCCGGGCGGCCTGAATTTTGAAAGTGATGCTCTCCCTGTTGTGGGAGGCGACTGCGTCGGCGACTCCTGCTGGAACCACCCGGCTTATCTAAATGTGCGCCCTGCGGGCGCCCTGGATCCTGAAAGCGTTGATTTTTCCCTTTGTGGGAGGCGATTGACGTACAGGGAAGTACTAATGTCGCGGAAGGCATGGATGCCGTGAGCGACCCATCGGCGACTCTTGCCGGAACCACCCGGCTTATCTAAATGTGTGCCCTGCGGGCGGCCTGGATCTTGAAAGCGGGCTCTCGCGCCCGCGCGGCGAGTTCATTTCTTTGTCACGCGACAAAG
>CAYOOC010000101.1:0-6372 GCA_964405505.1 uncultured Thiohalophilus sp. | reverse complement strand
CCCGGCTCGTCGCCCCACAGGAGTTTGTGCAGTTGTAGTTGAAAACGCACGGGCAATTGGTCCTGGAGGATCCAGTCGGCCAGTTCGTCGGGTTTGAGGGTTTCGAATACCGGCGAGAACAGCACTTCGCAGCGCCCGGCCAGTTTATAGTGCTGCAGTTGTTCCACGGCCCAGTCGTAGTCGGCCCGATCGCCGATGACAAACTTGACCTGATCCTGGCTGTTGAGACAGTCGATATTACTGTACAGGTTCTTGTCCAGCTCACCGGAAGACGGGGTTTTGAGATCCATCACCTTGATCACCCGTGGATCCAGCTGGCAGACATCCAGGGCGCCGGAGGTTTCCAGGCTGACACTGTAGCCGTGATCGCACAGTTGGCTGAGCAGGGCCGGACAGTTTTTCTGTGCCAGGGGTTCGCCACCGGTCACGGTGACATGCGGGGTCTGGTAGCGACTCACCTCGGCCAGTATGTCCGCCACGCTGTACCATTGTCCACCGCTGAAGGCATAGCTGGTATCGCAATAACCGCAGCGCAGGGGACAACCGGTCAGGCGAATGAACACCGTCGGCAAGCCGACACTGCGCGCCTCGCCCTGCAGGGAATAGAAAATCTCGGTGATACGCAGACGATCGCCGGCGGTCTTGACCTGGTTCGGTGACATTTACCCGTCGCTCAGTTTGGCGCGGATTTTCTGCATCAGGTTACGTGCCTGGCTGGCTTCGGTGGTACCGGGATGACTGGCGATCAGCTTTTCGAGCACATCGCGTGCCGCTGTATAGGCTTCCAGCTGATTGTGACTGTAGCCGATCTTGAGCATGGCCTCGGCCACCTTGGGACTGTCCGGATAACGGTCGATCAGGTTCTGATAATGAACAATCGCCTGTTTGAAATTGCGCCGCGCGTAATTGGCCTCGCCCAGCCAGTAACGGGCGATATGCGCATAGCGCCCGTCGGGATAGTTTTGCAGGAACCGGTCAAAAGCGTCGATGGCCTTGTCATACTCCAGCTCCCGCAGCAGATTAAAGGCCTCCTGATAGGCTTCCTGCTCACTCTTTTTAACCGACATGGGTACTGCCTGGGACTCGGACTGGCGTTGCGGCGGGGTGACACTGCTGCCTGCCGCCGTCGGTTTGCCGACCGTGCGCCGGTCGGGAGTGGCGTCGGTGGTTGCGGCGGACTGTCCCGGCTCAGGAGCCCGGGCATCCTGTGACGTTACGCCGGCACGCTCCAGCTGTAACAGGCGTCGATCGAGATCGATATACAGCTCACGCTGGCGTTTTTTCAGATCCTCGATGGTATGCGCCTGCTCTTCACTGAGGCCACGCAATTCACGGACCTCGGCTTCCAGACTGTTCAGACGCATCAAAATATCGGCCAGGCCCTGACTGTCGACCAGCCGTTCCAGCCGCTCCAGGCGCTGCTCGATCGAAGGATTCTCCTGCGCGGCGAGCCAGGATGCCGGCAGGACCAGCACCAGGAAAACAATCAGGGAATGGGACAGGCGAGCTGGCATATCAGTAACCGGAATAGAGGATTTCGACCCGGCGATTGAGACGCCAGGCGGATTCATTATGATCCAGCGCCACCGGGCGCTCCTCGCCGAAGCTGATCACCTGTATCTGGTCGGTTGCAACCCCCTGGACCTGGAGCAGTTGTTCCACCGCCTTGGCACGGCGCTCGCCCAGCGCCAGGTTGTATTCGCGGGTGCCACGCTCATCGGCATGGCCTTCCAGTACCACGCTGACATCGGGGTTACGGCTTAAAAATGCCGCATGGGCATCGATGATCTCACGTTGCTCCTCGGTGACGTTGCTGCTGTCAAAGTCAAAATAGAGCACCCGCTTGGAGAGCGGGCTGTCCGGATCGTTCAGCTCCTCCATCCGGGCCCCACTGCCCAGGTCGCCGGAGAAACTGAGATCGCCGCCTTCCATGGTGTCCTGCTGCTGGGTCTGCTCGCTGGTCGGTTCGGTGACCTCGTCGCCGCGATCCTTGACCGGGCCGAAGCGGCAACCGCCCAGCGCCAGCACGAACAGTGTCAGCACGAGATAGGTCAGAAACTGGCGCATTATTTTCTCCTTTGACTCCCCGTTATTATTCGGGCCGCAACGGCGACCAGGCCGGCTCGCGGACATCGCCCTGTTGCAGGCTCAAGCGTTGCTGGGCACGCCCATCCACCGAAACAGCGGAGAGAACCCCCCGGTAATTCTCCTCGGTGGCGTAGATAATCATACTACCATTTGGGGCAAAGCTGGGCGACTCATCCAGGCGGGAATCGGTCAGCACGCGAAACAGGCCGCTCTCCTGGTCCTGAACGGCAATGCGGAACTGCCCCTCCTGGCGATGGACCATGGCAATGTAGCGCCCGTTCGGCGAGACCGTGGCGCGGGCGTTGTAACGCCCCTCGAACGTGATTCGCTCGGGGCGCCCGGTCGCGCGTCGCTCTTTATCCAGCGCCACCCGGTAAATCTGCGGCGAGCCGCCCCGATCCGAGGTAAACACCAGCCCCCGGCCATCGGGCAGCCAGGCCGGTTCGGTGTCGATGGCATAATTGCGGGTGATGCGCTCGAGAGTCCGGGTTTCGAGATTCAGCAAATAGATTTCCGGGTTGCCGTCCCGCGACAGGGTCATGGCCAGATGCTTGCCATCGGGCGACCAGGCCGGGGCACTGTTGAGCCCGTCGAAGGCGGCCACCCGCTGGCGTTCGCCACTGCGGATATTCTGGATATAGATCTCCGAGCGTCCGCGGGCGAAGGAGACAAACACCAGGTGCCGCCCGTCCGGCGACCAGGCGGGGGACATGACCGGCTGGCGGGACTGATAGACAATCTGCTCGTTATGCCCGTCGGAATCGGCAATCGCCAGCTGATAGGTCGGCCGGTCGGTGCGATCGCCGGTCACCGTGATATAGGCAATAAAGGTATCGAACGCGCCGGGCTTGCCGGTGATTTCGGCGTAGATAATGTCGCTGATCTGGTGCGCCGTGCGCCGCAACTCCGCCTTGCTCGCCCGCAGACTGTAGCCGGCCAGCTGGCGCTGTCGGTTCACATCCAGCAGCTGAAACTGCACGGTATAATCGCCATCCTCGCGCGGCAGCATCCGGCCCACCACCAGATGATCGACCTTGAGCGCCCGCCAGTCGGGGTAATTAACCTGGGCCGCGCGATGCGGCCGGGCGATCAGATCGTCCTCGGCCAACGGCCGGAAGAAGCCGCTGCGGCGCAAATCGGCGGCAATGATTTCGCCGACCGCCGCCGGCGCCTCCCCCTGCCCCTCCCAGGCAAAGGGCACCACCGCGATCGGCATGGCATCGTCCAGTCCCTGGGTGATCTCGATGGTCAGTACCGCTCGCGCCGGCAGGCTGACCAGCAGCCATAGCAGGGGCAACAAACAAAGGCGTTTTATCCACATCATCAGCGTTTATGCTTCGGTTCAAATGAAAACTTCAATTCCCGGAACTCATCGAACAGCCCCGACTCCACATCCGGCACCGGCAGGGGCGAGGCCTTGCGCACCGCATCTTCCACCGAACGGTCGAACGTGGCATCACCGCTGCTGCGCACAATATCGACCCGGGCCACCTCGCCGCCGGGTAACAATCTCACCATAATTTCACACCGCATGCTACTGTGGGCCGAGGCGGGAATTCGCCACACGCGCGTGATGCGTTGCTTGATCTGGTTTTTATACTGATTGATCTCGTCCTCGCGCCCCGCCCGCTCCTGTTCGCGCCGGGCCTGCGCCTCGGCTTCGGCCGCCAGCTTTTCCTGCAGGGCCTGTTCCGCCCGCTCCTGTTCCCGGCGCTGTTCGGCCTCGCGTTGTTGACGTGCCGCTTCTTCCTCGCGCCGGCGTTGTTCTTCCGCTTCACGTTGTCGACGGGCTTCGGCTTCGCGACGCTTTTTTTCTTCGGCCTCGCGTTGCTGACGCGCCGCCTCCGCCTGTCGACGTCGTTCCTCCGCTTCACGCTGTTGACGGGCTTCCTCTTCGCGACGTCGCTGTTCGGCCGCTTCACGCTGTTTTTTCAGCTCGGCCTGACGTTTGCGTTCCCGTTCCCGGGCCAGTTTCGCTTCGCGTTTTTGCCGTTCGGCCTCGCGAATGCGTTGTTCCCGTTCCGCCAGTTGCTGTTCGCTGACCGCTTTGGCTTCGATGACCTCGACCTCGGCCTGCTTGCCGGCGCTGGCGTCCTCCGATGGCCAGTCAATATTGATCATCAAAATCAGTATCAACAGCACGTGCACCATAACCGCGGCCAGCGCCGCCAGCGGGTACGATTTGATGATTTGCCACATAATCAGCTGTCAGCGTCATCCGGTGAGCGGGTCACCAGCCCCAGATCACGGACCCCCGATTCCTGCAATAACGCCATTACCGCCACCACCTGACCGTAACGGGCTTCCTTGTCGCCCTTGATATAAACGGTTTTGTCGCTGCGCCTGGATAATACGGCCCTGACCCGTTGCACCAGGGTGTCACTGTCCAGCGGCGTATCGGTCTGCTCACCGAGATTGAGAAAGTAATTTCCGGCACGATTCACCGACACCACCAGCGGTTCTTCCTCGGTCTCCTCCAGGGTTTTCGCGCCCGACTCGGGCAGACTGACTTCGACTCCCTGGCTCAGCAAGGGGGCAGTCACCATGAAGATGATCAGCAACACCAGCATGACATCAATGTAAGGCACCACATTGATCTCCGACATGCGTTTGCGCTTGACGCGTCCGCTGGTGACTTTCATGACAAGTCCGTTGCGCTACTGGTATGGGTTTGCCGTTGCAGGATGCTGGAGAACTCTTCAGCGAAGATGTCGTATTTACTGATCAACCGCTCCACGTCATTGGAATAGCGATTATAGGCAATCACGGCTGGTATCGCCGCGAACAGGCCCATCGCCGTGGCGATCAGCGCCTCGGCAATGCCCGGCGCCACGGTGGCAATAGTGGCCTGTTTGACCGCGCCCAGTCCCATGAACGAATTCATAATGCCCCAGACGGTACCAAACAGACCCACATAGGGGCTGGTGGAGCCGACCGTGGCCAGAAAAGAGAGATGATTTTCCAGGCGATCGATCTCACGGTTCAATGCCACCCGCATGGCCCGCTGGGCACCTTCAATCACGGCCATCGAGTCCACATTACGATTTTTGCGCAGCTGGGCAAACTCCCGAAAGCCGGACTCGAAGATCAGCTCCATGCCTTCCAGCCGGGCTCGCCGACTGGAAAGCCGTTTGTACAGTTCCCCCAGATCGACCCCGGACCAGAAACGCCGTTCAAACTGATCGGCGGCCGCCCGCGCCCGTTTAATCACCGCGTATTTAAAAAAGATCAGCGTCCAGGAGAGGATTGAGACGACCAGCAACAACAACATGACCAGCTGCACAACAAAACTGGCCTCGAGAATCAGGTGGGTAATCGACATTTCCGGCAACGGGTCTTTCCTCTATTGGTTGTTATGGGCCTGATAATGGACGTAGTTATGCCTGGAATTCCGGGTTATGCCTCACACAGAGGACTTAAAACCACCGAAGGCACTGAATTTACCGAACCCGGTTCAATGTAGAAATCCCTTTTCGATGTTTTCAATGGTTACTGCTTCGCTGGCTGACAGATGCGTTCAATGACTGACTGTCAAACGGTCAATTTCTGTTGCAGTATCCCCGGAATCGCGCGTGGCCTGAAGGTTAGCGCATCCAGGCTGGCGATTTTAACTTCGCCATCACACAACAGGACATTGTCTGCTTCGCGGTATATGGACTGGGCGAACGTCAGACTGGCCTTGCCGGCTTCCGCCACACGGGCACTGACAACCAGCTTTTCGTTAAACCGGGCCGGCTGACGATAATCGAGCGTGACCCGGCGTACGGCAAATAAGACATTGTGTTGCGTGATGAGTTCATCCTGTTCAAAGCCCAGCTTGCGCAACCACTCGGTACGGGCCCGTTCCATGAACTTGAGGTAATTGGCGTAATACACCACCCCGCCGGCATCCGTATCTTCATAATAAACCCGCACCGGCCAAAGGAACTCGTTCACGCTTCACAACCTCTATGTGTAATTAGCATCCCTGTCAGTTAAATCTGACGTTATCCGCAAATAAACGCAAATGAACGCGAATAAACAACAAATAAACAGACTAATTTAATTTGCGTTTATTCGCGTTCATTTGCGGACTAAGTTCCAGACCTTCTGATGTCTTTACTGGAATCATTCACAAATCGTTTGACTGATCGAACAGTTCCATAGAACTGGCGGCGGGCTCGGAGGTCGGCGCGGGCAGGCCGAAGTGGAGATAGGCGTGGCGGGTCGCCATGCGTCCGCGCGGGGTGCGCATCATAAAGCCCTGCTGGATCAGATAGGGCTCCAGCACATCCTCGATGGTGC
>CAYOOC010000100.1:0-6590 GCA_964405505.1 uncultured Thiohalophilus sp. | reverse complement strand
GACCCGATGGACAAGCTTCTAATCACCGGCGGTGCCAACCTGCAGGGTGAGATTCGTATATCCGGCGCCAAGAACGCCGCGTTGCCGATCATTGCTTCGACGCTGCTGGCGGACGAGCCGGTCAATATCGGCAATATTCCGCACCTGCACGACATCACCACCACCATGGAACTGCTCGGGCGCATGGGCGTACAGATCACCATGACGGACAACATGGGCGTGGAGGTCGACAGTTCCACGATCAAGGAATACGTGGCGCCCTATGAACTGGTCAAGACCATGCGCGCCTCGATCCTGGTGCTGGGGCCGCTGGTTGCCCGCTTCGGGGAGGCGGAAGTGTCGTTGCCCGGCGGGTGTGCTATCGGCTCGCGCCCGGTCAACCTGCACATTCATGGCCTGCAACAGATGGGCGCCGAGATCAGCGTCGAAAACGGTTATATCAAGGCGCGCGCCAAACGGCTCAAGGGCGCCAAGCTGGTGATGGACATGGTCACCGTGACCGGCACCGAGAACCTGATGATGGCGGCGGCCCTGGCTAAAGGCACCACGGTGATCGAAAATGCCGCGCGTGAACCCGAGGTACTGGATCTGGCCAACTGTCTGAACAGCATGGGTGCCGATATCGAAGGCGCCGGCACGGACAAGATCGTGATCCACGGCGTCGAGCGCTTGCACGGTACCGATTACAACGTGCTGCCCGATCGCATCGAAACCGGCACCTATCTGGTGGCGGCGGCGATCACCGGCGGCAAGGTGAAACTCAAGAATACCGATGCCAGCCTGCTGGACGCGGTGCTGGCCAAGCTGGAAGAGGCGGGCGCGCACCTGGATATCGACAGCACGTCCATCACGATCGATATGCATGGCAAACGGCCCAAAGCGGTGGATTTGCAAACCGCGCCGTACCCGGCGTTTCCGACCGACATGCAGGCACAGTTTTCGGTATTGAACTCGATCGCCAAAGGCTCGGGCACGATCACCGAGACCGTGTTTGAAAACCGTTTCATGCACGTGCAGGAACTGCAACGCATGGGCGCGGATATCCAGCTAAAAGGGAATACCGCGTTTTCCACCGGCGTTAAACGCCTGACCGGCGCACCGGTGATGGCCACCGATCTGCGCGCTTCGGCCAGCCTGGTTATTGCCGGGCTGGTGGCCGAGGGCACCACGACCGTGGATCGCATCTATCACATCGATCGCGGTTACGAATGTATCGAGGAAAAACTGCAACAACTGGGAGCCCGGATTCGACGGGTGCCGGCATTACATTATCATGAGTGAACAACTGACCATTGCCCTGTCCAAGGGCCGCATCTATAAAGAAACGTTGCCGCTGCTCAAGCACGCCGGCATCGAGCCGCTGGACGATCCCGAAACCAGTCGCAAGCTGATCCTGGACACCAACATTGACGACATCAAGCTGGTGATCATCCGTGCCACCGATGTGCCGACCTATGTGCAGTATGGCGCGGCCGACATCGGCGTGGCCGGCAAGGATGTGCTGATGGAACACGGCGGCGAAGGGCTGTACGAACCACTGGATCTGAAAATCGCCCGCTGCAAGATGATGATCGCCGGCCCCGAAGGCGCGACGGTCCCCGAAGGGCGGCTGCGCATCTGTACCAAGTACGTGAATGTCGCGCGGCGTTACTTCGCCGAGCAGGGCAAGCAGGTGGAAGTGATCAAGCTGTACGGCTCCATGGAGCTGGGACCCATCGTCGGGCTGTCCGACTTCATCGTCGACCTGGTCGACACCGGCAATACCCTCAAGGCCAACGGCCTGGAACCGCTGGAGCACATGGCCGAGATCAGCTCGCGGTTGATCGTCAACAAGGCCTCGATGAAAATGAAACACGCCCGGGTCAAGGCCCTGATCGATCGCATCGACGAGGCAGTGAAGTAGAATCGGTAATCTAAAATCGGTAATCAAAATGGACATCAGGCGGCTTAATAAAAACGACAGTAACTTCTGGTCCGAGCTGGATACCCTGCTCGACTGGGAGGGCGTTTCTGACGAGGCGGTCAACACTACGGTGAAAAACATCCTCAAGGATGTCAGAACCCGGGGCGACGCGGCCTTGGTGGAATACACCAATAAACTGGATCGTATGTCCGCCGCCAGCATGGCCGATCTCACCCTGGATCTGGAGCGTCTCGACGCGGCCCTGAACAACATTCCGGCCGAGACCCGCCTGGCACTGGAGACCGCCGCGCAGCGGTTGCGCACCTATCACCAGCATCAGAAGATGGAATCCTGGTCCTATACCGAGGCCGACGGCACGCTGCTCGGCCAGCAGGTGACGCCATTAGATAAAGTCGGGCTGTATGTGCCCGGCGGCAAGGCCACCTATCCCTCGTCGGTGCTGATGAACGCCATCCCCGCGCACGTGGCCGGGGTCGAGGAGATCATCATGGTCGTGCCGACGCCCGATGGCGAAGTGAACGAGATGGTGCTGGCCGCCGCGCGTATCGCCGGAGTGAGTCGTGTCTTTACCCTGGGCGGCGCACAGGCCGTGGCCGCGCTGGCCTATGGCACCGAGACGGTCCCGCCGGTGGACAAGATCGTCGGTCCCGGTAACATCTATGTCGCCACCGCCAAGTCGATGGTGTTCGGGCGGGTCGGCATCGACATGATCGCCGGGCCTTCCGAGATACTGGTGGTCTGCGACGGCAAAACCGATCCCGACTGGATCGCCATGGATCTCTTCTCCCAGGCGGAACACGACGAGGATGCCCAGGCGATCCTGGTCTCCCCCGATGCCGGTTTTCTCGACCAGGTGAAGCAAAGCATCGACAAGCTGGTGCAGGAAATGGAACGCAAGAGCATCATCGAAACCTCCCTGTCCGATCGCGGTGCGTTGATTCAGGTGAAAGACATGGATGAGGCGATCGAAGTGGCCAATTACATCGCGCCGGAACATCTGGAACTGTCCATCGACAACCCGCAAGCGACCGCGAAACAGATCCGCCATGCCGGCGCCATCTTCATGGGCCGCTATACCGCCGAGGCGATCGGCGATTACTGCGCCGGGCCCAATCACGTGCTACCGACCTCGCGCACCGCGCGCTTCAGCTCGCCGCTGGGCGTGTATGATTTTCAAAAGCGCTCGAGTCTGATCATGTGTTCGGCCGACGGCGCCTCGCAACTGGGCAAGACCGCCTCGGTGCTGGCGCGCGGTGAAAGCCTCACCGCCCATGCCCGCTCCGCTGAATACCGCATCAAGGATTGATTAAAAACATGTCCGGCTCGCGCATCGACAAATGGATCCGCCCCGAGATCCACGGCCTGCAGGCCTATCACGTGCCGCCGGCGAAGGGGCTGATCAAACTTGATGCGATGGAAAACCCCTATCGCTGGCCCGAGCCGCTGCTGGATCAATGGCTGGACGTGGTGCGCCAGGTGGAACTCAACCGTTACCCCGATCCGTCCGCCGCCAGTTTGAAACAACACCTGCGCGAGGCGATGGCGGTGCCCGCGGACGCCGAGATATTACTCGGCAACGGTTCGGACGAGATTATCCAGATGATCCTCATGACCCTGGCCGACGAACAGCGCAGCGTGTTGTCGGTGGAGCCAGGCTTTGTCATGTACCACATGATCGCCACCTTCACCGACATGCAGTACATCGGTGTGCCGCTGCAGGATGACTTTTCACTGGACGTCAAAGAAGTCCTGCACGCCATCGAACAGTACCAGCCGGCGGTGGTGTTCCTGGCTTACCCGAATAATCCCAGCGGCAACCTGTTCGACAAGAACAACGTGAAAAAAATTATCGAGTCCGCCCCGGGGCTGGTGATCATCGACGAGGCGTATCACGCCTTCGCCGGCGACTCGTTCATGAGTGAAGTGATCAACCACGACAACATGCTGGTGATGCGCACCGTCTCCAAGATGGGACTGGCGGGATTACGTTTGGGTTTACTGGCCGGCAACCCCGAGTGGCTCAACGAGTTTGACAAGGTCCGTCTGCCGTACAACATCAGCAGCCTTACCCAGGCCAGCGCCGAGTTCGCCCTGCAGAATCGCGATGTACTGAATGCGCAGACCGATCAGATCTGTGCCGATCGCGAGTTGTTGCTGGCCGAGCTGAACAAGATCGACGGGCTCAACGTGTATCCCAGCCAGGCGAACTTTATCCTGTTTCGCACCCAACCCGGCAAGGCGACCGATATATTTGAAAAGCTGAAAGGCGAGGGCGTGCTGATCAAGAACCTGGACAAGGCCGGCGGGCTGTTGAAGGACTGCCTGCGGGTGACTGTCGGCACGCCGGAAGAAAATGCGGCGTTTCTGGCTGCATTGCAGAAAGTCCTCTAGCACTTCCTCCTTTGATCCCCTCCCCTGCAAGGGGAGGGTTAGGGAGGGGTGATCAAAATCCACCGTTTCTTTATTTACCGTCATTCCGGACAAGCCGGAGGCGCGATCCGGAATCTATTCTCACTATTATCGTCACTGCGAATCCAGGACGTAGGCCGATAGAGCTAAGCGGTATCGGGTAGTTCCTGTGTCCGCATGTCTCTGGAAATAACGCAAAAGGCGCAAAGGCGCGGAGAATGCAAAGGGGACAATATAGGGTGCATTCTACGCACCTGACTTTGTATACATAGCATGCAGTCCCGATAATAAAGCACGTCGCGGGTAATCCGGAAATGATCGCCCTGGGGCTCCGTCACTCCGGCGCAGGTCGGACAAATTTGTCGGGAACAAATCTGGTCACACTTTAATGCACCCAAAGGGCGAACTACAGGGATGTAACGAGACAATCCAGACTTTATAAAAGGTTCGCCCTTCGGGCTATTCCTCTTTCCACTGCGATGCTCGCCTTTGTATAACGGGATGGAAAACAGACTAGAGATATCAGAGTTTATCCTGACTCTTGCGGTGAAAAATTAATCATACAGCCAATATTCAGGAGAGGGAGTGACTCGCCATCCCTGTGTTTTCATTAATCCTGATTAAAGGAATAATGGCGCTTGCCGAATAATAAAATATCAACGACAAGAAGGCTTACATGGAGTGTGAACAATGCCAAACAAGCCGACCGACAGTGAACTTGGTCTGAACGCCGGCGCCAAGGATTCCCGGACGCTGCTGCCGAACCGGGACAGTTTCTACTATGACGTGAAACCGCTCCTGGAGAAAGCAGATGCCGGCGAGCTATGCCTGGTGCTGCTGGTGATCGATATCGAGGGCGTGGATTTTATTCTGCGGACCTTCGGACCGGTGGAGCGTGACATAGCGATCCGGGAGGTCGGACGGCGTATTCAGGACGCCGCCGAGGAGGAAACGACACCGTATCACATCAATCAGGGACGATTTGCCGTGCTTCTGCAAAACGGCAGCTTCACGCATGCCACGCAGCAGGCCGAGGCGCTGGCTGACGTCCTGCACGAGCCGTTTAAAGTCGCGGGCATTTCTTACCATCTGGATGTTTTTGTCGGCATCAGTCACTATCCCAACCATGCCGACTCGCTGGCTGAGTTGGTGCGCACAGGCGTGTTCGCCTGCCATCAGGCGAGTACGTTGGAGAGTCGCTATGCCACCTATGATCGGGCGATAGACGAGGAGGAACGCTATCGCTTTCGGCTGATGCTGGATCTCGAGCAGGCCCTGGAAGAGGAGAAAGGTATCCGGCTTGCCTACCAGCCACAGGTCAACCTGCAAACCGGCGCCTGTGTTGGTGTCGAGGCGCTGTGCCGCTGGGAACATCCTTCAAAGGGCCCCATTCCGCCCGGCGAGTTTCTTCCCTTTGTGGAACAGTCGCCGTTAATGATGCCGCTGACCGAGGACATCCTGGGGATCGGTTTACGGGATCTGAATCGATGGCAGAAACAGGGTTTTGAGGGCAGTATGGCCATCAACCTGAGTTCTGCTCTGTTCCGTAAATCAGACATGCTGGAACGGTTACTGGATCATTTTCGCTACGCCAACATGCCGATGGATCAGATCCATTTCGAGGTGACGGAAACCGGCATCATGGATCAGCCCAAGCGGGCAGTGAATACGCTCTGCGAGATACGCGAACGCGGCAGCCAGATCGCCGTCGATGATTTCGGTACCGGCCATTCCTCACTGGCCTACCTGGCCGATCTGCCGATCGACATTATCAAGATCGATATGTATTTCGTACAGAACCTGGACAAGCCCTGGGGCCGGGCCATTGTCAGCGCCGCGGCGACCCTGGCCGAGCAACTCGGGCTGGTTTCGATCGCCGAAGGGATCGAGGACGAGTCGCAACTCGATCAGTGTCGGGAACTGGGGGTGACGATCGGGCAGGGGTTTTATATCGGGCGGCCGATGTTCAGGGAGAAGTTTGAAGGGTGGTTGGGGATATAGAAGGTGCGCCCTGCGGGTGAGCCTGAATTTTGAAAGCGGGCTCGCGCGGCCGCGCACATCGTCATTCCGGACAAGCCGGAGGCGCGATCCGGAATCCAATCTCTATCAAAAGGATCGCCCTGCAGGCGGACTGGATCTTGAAAGCGGGCTCTCGTGGGAGGCGATTCCATCGGCGACTCTCGCCGATGCCACCTTGCTTATCTAAATGATCGCCCTCCGGGCGGCCTGGATCTTGAAAGCAGGCTCTCGTGGGAGG
>CAYOOC010000099.1:0-6893 GCA_964405505.1 uncultured Thiohalophilus sp. | reverse complement strand
ACAGTGACAGATTGGTAACGACCGGGGCGTGATCGGAAGGGCGTTCGAGTTTGCGTGGGGCCGTGTCGATGGTTGATCCCGTGACGTTGTCAGCCAGGTTGTCGCTGACCAGGATGTGATCGATGCGCAGGCCGAGATTGCGGCGAAAGGCGGCGGCGCGGTAGTCCCACCAGCTGTAGCTGCCTTCGGGCTGGTCGAATAACCGAAAACTGTCTTTGAAGCCCAGCGCCAGCAGCTGGCGGAACTGTTCCCGCTCTGGTTCGCTGACCAGCACCGAACCCTGCCAGGCTTTGGGGTCATGCACGTCGCGATCTTCGGGGGCGATGTTGAAATCACCCACCACGACGACATTGGCGTATTGCCGGCGTTGCGCCTCCAGCCAGGCCAACAGGGCATCCAGCCAGTCGAGTTTGTAACGAAATTTGTCCGAGCCCACTTCGGATCCGTTGGGCACATACAGATTAATAAACCGGACATCGTTGCAGGTGGCGGCGACCACACGCCGCTGCGGATCCTCAAAGTCGGGAATGTCGAGTGCAATCGCTTCGGGGGTCAGGGGCTGGCGGGCCAGCAGGGCCACACCATTATAGGTTTTCTGGCCATTGGCGATCACATTGTAGCCGGCGGCGGCCAGTTCTTCGACGGGGAACTGTTCATTCTGCAGCTTGGTTTCCTGCAGACCCACCAGATCCGGCTGATGAGTGGCGAGCCAGTCGAGCACCTGCGGTAACCGGACGCGCAGGGAGTTCACGTTCCAGCTGGCCAGTTTCAGCATGTTCGTTCGACCGTGCGCTGTGGATCAGATGCGAAAACCGCCATGGCGCCGACGCAGTCGGTAGTCCATCCAGCCAATCCCGGCAACGATACCGATAATCAGCACGGTCAGCAGCGTACCCCAGTACCAGCCCGGCAAGGCGGGACGCCATTTTTCCAGTTCCTCGGCACTGGGGAGTTGTTCGCGTCCGAGAAATTCCTGGGCCAGATCGATGCGGGCCTGGAGATCCTCGTTACGCTTTTTCTGTTGCTCCAGCTGGGCCCGGTATTGTTCCACGCCCGGGGGATCGGGGGTGGCCTGTTCCGATTGTTCGTTCAAAGTTTCGATCTCCGCCTGGAGCTGTTCGATCTGGCGTTCCTTTTCGGCCAGCTGCTTCAGGTTTTCCTCGTTCAGCGCCTCGCTGTCGCCTCCGGCATCAATCTGTTTTTTCAGTTCGCGGATGGTGGTTCTGGCATTGGATAATTCGTCCCGCCGGATTTGCAGATCCCGTTCGATGTTGCTCAGACGTTCGGTTTTTTGCTTGATTTCGTTGGTTAGCTCATCATGCTTTTTGGCCAGCAGATCGTATTCCACGGTGGCCGGTTGACGGTCGACCAGGTAGGCGGCATGGATCCAGCCTTTACTGCCGTCGTTCAGCTGGACCTGTTTGAAATCTTCACGTGCCTGCAACACCTCGACGCTGTCACCACTGGACAGCATGGTGGTGATCGGGCTGTTAGTGTCGGGTTGCTGATGGACACCGATCTCGATGCGATCGGTGACATATTCGGTGGCTGCCTGGCTCAACGGGGGACCAGCGAGTAACAGGACAAGGCAGGTAAACCGGAGGAGTGTTTTCATTCTGTAACATCCAGATATTTGAATTATTTGGTCCGCACCACACCCTTCAGCAGGACGTTGTGCGGTCATACAGTCTGCTTGGTGACGGTGCTATTTTCATTGTTCCGGTCTGTCCGTGAAGCCGCCGACGATTCGTTTTCAGGCCGCGATGCCGGTATGGCGTAACAATGCATCGATCCGGGGCTCCCGGCCTCGGAAGTCGACGAACAGGTCCATCGGCTCCCGGGTGCCGCCTTGTTCCAGTACCGAGGTCAAAAAACGCTGCCCGGTGGCGCGATCGAAAATCCCCGTTTCTTCAAACAGGGAGAAGGCATCCGCCGACAACACTTCCGCCCACATGTAACTGTAATAGCCTGCCGCATAACCGCCGGCGAAGATGTGCGCAAAACCGTGCTGGAATCGATTATACGGCGCCGGTTTGACGACTGTCACTTCCTCGCGTACCTGATCCAGCATTTCCTGGATCCGGCCGCCCTGCTGCGGGTCATATTCCAGGTGCAGGCGAAAATCGAACAACGAGAACTCCAGCTGGCGAACCATGAACATACCGGCCTGGAAATTTTTCGCAGCATACATCTTCTGGTAGAGATCCTCCGGTAATGGTTCACCGGTTTGATAATGGCCGGTGATCACATCCAGGGCCTCGCGTTCCCAGCACCAGTTTTCCATGAACTGGCTGGGCAGTTCGACCGCATCCCAGGCGACGCCGTTGATGCCCGACACGCCGATATGGTCGACCCGGGTCAGCATGTGGTGCAGGCCGTGGCCAAATTCATGGAACAGGGTAATTACCTCGTCGTGGGTGAACAGCGCCGGCTGGTCGCCGACCGGCGGGGTCAGGTTGCAGGTCAGGTAAGCGACCGGGCTCTGCAGCTCGCCACTGGTGTGACGCAGCCGTCCGCGGCAGTCATCCATCCAGGCGCCGCCGCGTTTTTTGGAGCGTGCATACAGATCCAGATAGAACTGGCCCCGCAACTCGCCCTGGGCATCGCGGATTTCGTAAAAACGGACATCCGGGTGCCAGCTATCGACCCCGGCGACCTCCTTGATCTGGATACCGTAAAGCCGCCGGACCACCTCGAACATGCCGGGGATGACGCGGGTTTCCGGAAAATAGGGTTTGAGATCTTCCTGAGAGAGGGCGTATTTGTGCTGGCGCAGTTTCTCCGAGTAATAAGCGATGTCCCACGGCGCCAGTTTGTCCAGGCCGTGTTGTTCACGGGCGAAGTCGCTGAGCTCGGCCAGATCCTGTTCGGCTACCGGTTTCGCCCGGCGGGCCAGATCGTGCAAAAAGGAGAGGACCTGGTCGGGCGATTCGGCCATCTTGGTGGCCAGCGAACGTTCGGCATAGTTGGCATACCCGAGCAGTTGGGCCAGCTCGTGACGCAGCGCGAGAATTTCCTCCATCACCTCGGAGTTATCCCACTGACCGGCATTGGGCCCCTGATCCGAGGCACGGGTGACATAGGCCTCATGCAGTTCAGCGCGCAGATCCCGATCCTCGGCATGGGTCATCACGGCATAATACGAGGGGAAGTCGAGCGTAAAGACCCAGCCTTCCAGGGCTTTTTCTTCCGCCGCCTGGCGCGCCATGGCACGGGCCGATTCGGGCAGACCAGCCAGTCGGGATTCTTCAAGGATCTGTTTGTGCCAGGCCTGGGTGGCATCCAGCAGGTTCTCCTCGAACCGGGTAGTCAGGCTGGAGAGGCGTTGCTGGATTTCCTTGTAACGCTGTTTTTTCTGGGCGGGCAGATCCACGCCACTGAGATGAAAATCGCGCAGCGCGTTATCGATGATCTTTTTCTGTGCCGCATCCAGTTGCGCATAGTCGGGCGAATCGGCGATGGCTTTGTAGGCGGCATACAGCTGTTCGTTCTGGCCCAGCTCGGTGGCATAGTCGCTGAGCCTGGGCAGGCAGGCATTGTACGCTTCGCGCAGGGCATCGCTGTTGACCACCGAGTTCATGTGGCTGACCGGTGACCAGGCCCGATCCAGTTGATCGTCCATCTCTTCCAGGGGCTGGATCAGGTTCTCCCAGCTGTAGTGATCGTTGTCGGCCAGCAGCTGTTGCAGTTGCTCGCGGTTGCGTTGCAACAGGGTGTCGATCGCCGGTTCGACGTGTTCGGGTTTAATCTGACCGAAAGGCGGCAGACTGGTCATTTCAAGCAAAGGATTGGACATCAATACGGTACCTGATACTGTGTAAGTGAATTCGGGCGCACGTGGCGCGGACTAATTTAGCATGAACCGCCATCGCCTGCGGGACGGGAGACAGTTTTGGCCGAACACAGCTTGCCTTATGCCAATCTGACTCCGGCTCTCATACTGGATGCTGTCGACGCCTGCGGTTTTCAAGCCAGCGGTGCCCTGCTGGCATTGAACAGTTACGAAAACCGGGTTTATCAGGTCGGCCTGGAAAACGGCGATTTTCTGGTCACCAAGATCTACCGTCCGGGGCGCTGGTCGGACGCGGCGATCCTCGAAGAGCATGCGTTCGCGCAGGAACTGGCCGATCTGGAAATTCCGGTGATCGCCCCGCTGTCCCTGCCCGGGGATCAGACCCTGCTGCACCACGAAGGTTACCGGATGGCGCTTTATCCCCGCCGTGGCGGACGCCCGCCGGAGCTCGATGATCCCGAGCATCTGCGCTGGATGGGGCGCATGCTGGGTCGCATTCATGCCTGCGGCAGCCAGCGGCTGTTTCGCCAGCGTCCCCGGCTGAGTATCGAGCTGCTCGGCAGCGGCCCCTATACCTATTTAATGGAGCACGATTTCGTCCCCGCCGAGCTGGTTCACAACTATCGCCAGGCGGCTGAAACCCTGCTGGCGGCGATCACGACAATCTGGGCCGAGGTCGGGGAATGGGTCGAGCCTTTGCGATTGCACGGTGACTGCCATCCCGGCAATATCCTGTGGACCGAACAGGGCCCCCATTTTGTGGATCTGGATGATTGCATGATCGGTCCGGCGGTGCAGGATCTGTGGATGCTGCTCAGCGGCGAGCGGGAGGAGATGACCCGCCAGCTGGCCCTGCTGCTGGAAGGTTATAGCCAGTTTTATGATTTCAATGCGCTGGAATTGCGCCTGATCGAAGCCCTGCGCGGCCTGCGGCTGATTCACTACAGTGGCTGGCTGGCCCGGCGCTGGGACGATCCCGCCTTTCCCATGCACTTTCCCTGGTTCAATACCCCCCGCTACTGGGAAGAACAGCTCAACATCCTGCGCGAGCAGGTGGAGCGGCTGGAACACCCCCCGCTGGAGCCGTGAAGCAGAACAAAACCGGGTGTGGCAGCTTGCGCGTCATTTGCAATCATCATAAGCGGAGAGCGACGCAAGCCGTTGGCAGAAAAATATATTGGGGGCATTGTGCCCCCCTTTTTATTGCGGGTTTATTCCGGTTTCCAGATGCCAACGGCCGGATCGTCGGTCTGTTCGCTGCGACCTGTGGGCGCGGCGGCGGGTTGTTGCTGGGCGGCGGAGTCCTGTGCCTCCTGCGCGGCCACATGCTTGGCAAAGGCGGCCAGCTGGTCGATCACCTCGTCGCGTTCGTTGTCGTTGCCGGGATAGCCGGCGGCCAGATAGCCGGAGACGGCGGACAGGTATTGCAGGGCCAGCATCATGTTCTTTTCCACGCTGGCGTCATGCTGCACGATGACGTTATAGATGCCGTGGATCAGATCATCGGACAGGGTGATGGAATCGCTCATACTCGGTTTCCCGTTTCGCTTTATAAATGGATGCAGGATTTTACGATCTCTATATAATATTGTCTCTACCGCCAAGACCCTGTCTTTTTTCAGGTTTCAGCTAAATTCACCCCAAATCGCAGTAGAGAGTCTCTATGAGTCAACATTTCGATCTGATTTCCATCGGCGCCGGCAGCGGCGGCTTGTCCGCGGCCGAGCGTGCCGCCGAGTACGGTAAAAAAACCGCCGTCATCGAAAACAACAAGCTGGGCGGCACCTGCGTCAACGTCGGCTGTGTGCCCAAGAAAGTTATGTGGTTCGCCGCCGGGGTCGCCGAAACATTACACGACGCCAGCGGTTACGGTTTCGATGTCAGCCTCAACAAGTTCGACTGGAACAAACTGGTGGAAGCGCGCGAAGGCTATATCAACGGTATCACCGACTGGTATGGCAACTATCTCAAGGATTCCAATATTGAACACATCCAGGGCACGGGACGGTTTATCGACGCCCATACCCTGGACGTGGACGGTGAGCAATACACCGCCGATCATATCGTGATCTCCCCGGGGGGTTATCCGGTAGTACCGGATGTGCCGGGCGCCGAGCACGGTATCACCTCCGACGGCTTCTTTGCCCTCAAGCAGCAGCCCAAACGGGTTGCCGTGGTGGGCGCCGGGTATATCGCCGTGGAGCTGGCCGGCGTGCTCAACAGCCTGGGCAGCGAGGTAAGCATGCTGCTGCGCCGGGATCATTTCCTGTCCGATTTCGATGCCATGCTGCGCGAGACCCTGATGGAAGAAATGATGAACGCCGGGGTCAATATCATGTCCCGGGTCAATGTCGAGCGGGTCGAAAAACAGGCCGATGGCACGTTGAACATTCATTGCCAGAGCGGCGTGACCCTGGAAGGCTACGACTGCCTGATCTGGGCCATCGGCCGCGCACCGAGCACGGGCAATCTCAATCTGGATGCGGCCGGCGTCGAATATAATGCGGACGGTACCATCCCCACCGATGCCTATCAGCAGACCAACGTCGAGGGCGTGTATGCCGTCGGCGATGTGATCGGCAAGGCGCAACTGACCCCGGTGGCCATCGCCGCATCGCGTCGCCTGTCCGATCGGCTGTTCAACAACATGCCCGAACGCAAGCTCGATTACGACAACATTCCCACGGTCATGTTCAGTCATCCGGCGATTGGCACCATCGGCCTGACCGAGGACGAGGCCCGCGAGCAGCATGGCGATGCGGTCAAGGTTTACCAGACCAGCTTCACCGCCATGTACCATGCGTTCAGTCCCCATCCCCAACGTACCGCCATGAAACTGGTCTGCGTCGGCGCCGAGGAGAAAGTGGTGGGCTGTCACATCATCGGCATGGGCGCCGATGAGATGCTGCAGGGCTTCGGCGTGGCGATCCGGATGGGCGCGACCAAGAAAGACTTCGACAACTGCGTCGCGTTGCACCCGACAAGTGCGGAAGAACTGGTGACACTTAGATAAGAGGGCCCAGGGCCGAGTGACGAGTAACGAGGAAAGCTCACCACCAAGACACCAGGGCACCAAGTAACACAAAGAATTTTTATTATT
>CAYOOC010000098.1:0-6945 GCA_964405505.1 uncultured Thiohalophilus sp. | reverse complement strand
CAGCTGCTGATGGTCGCCGGCATGGACCGCTACTACCAGATCGTGCGCTGTTTCCGCGACGAGGATCTGCGTGCTGACCGCCAGCCTGAATTTACCCAGCTCGACATCGAGACCTCGTTCCTCGACGAGGAAACCATCATGCAGATGATGGAGGGCATGCTGCGCCATGTCTTCGCCCATGTGCTGGAGATCCCGCTGCACGATCCCTTCCCGCGCATGACCTGGGCCGAGGCGATCCGCCGCTTCGGCTCGGACAAGCCCGATCTGCGCATTCCGCTGGAGCTGGTGGACGTGGCGGATGTGATGCAGAGCGTGGAGTTCAAGGTCTTCAGCGGCCCGGCGACGGATCCGGCGGGCCGGGTAGCCGCCCTGCGGGTGCCCAAAGGCGGCGAGCTGACCCGCAAGGAGATCGACGATTACACCGATTTTGTCGGCATCTACGGCGCACGCGGCCTGGCCTATATCAAGATTAATGATATGGCGGCCGGCCGGGAAGGGCTGCAATCGCCGATCCTCAAATTCCTGCCGGATGAGGCCGTCGAGGCCATTTTGCAGCGTACCGGCGCCGAAAACGGCGATCTGATCTTCTTCGGCGCCGACAAGGCCACGGTGGTCAACGAGGCGCTCGGCGCCCTGCGGGTCAAGCTGGGCCATGACAAGGGCTTTCTGGAGCACGGCTGGCAGCCGCTGTGGGTGGTCGATTTTCCCATGTTCGAATGGGACGAGGGAACCCAGCGCTGGTACTCCCTGCACCACCCCTTCACCTCGCCCGCCGAGGCCGATCTCGACAAGCTCGAATCGGATCCGGGCAACTGTGGCTCACGCGCCTTCGACATGGTGCTCAACGGCACCGAAATCGGCGGCGGCTCCATGCGTATCTATCGCGAAGAAGTTCAGCGCAAGGTATTCCAGGCCCTGGGTATCGGGCAGGCCGAGGCGCAGGAGAAATTCGGCTTTTTGCTCGACGCGCTGCATTACGGTTGCCCGCCCCACGGCGGTATGGCCTTTGGCCTGGACCGGCTGGTGATGCTGATGGTCGGTGCCCAGTCAATCCGCGATGTAATGGCCTTCCCCAAGACTCAGAGCGCCAGCTGCCTGCTGACCCAGGCGCCTTCAGCGGTCAGCGAGGCCCAGTTGCGCGAATTGCACATCAAGCTGCGCAATCCGCCGGCCAGGGAAAAACCGGGCAGTTGAGCAGGGCGCGAGCGCCCGGGCGCCGCTTCGCAAGCTGCGCGATTGCGCCTTTATTAATAGTCAGGCTCATGTCATTCTCTTTTCTGCCGATATTGTTGGTTGGCAGATCCCGGCGGCCATCGGGCCGAACCGGGCGGGCATAAACCGATAATCACAAGCCCGTTGTAATGGAGCAAGCGTGAAGCAGATACCCTACTGGCGAACCGACTGGTTTCTCGGCCTCGTTGTGGCCGGGCTTTTCCTGTTGGGCGGCGTGACCGATGTCACCCGGCCGCTGGAAAACGTGGGGTATGATTTCGGCGCCCGGTTTGCCACCAGTCAGCCCGTGGATCGTAACGTGGTGGTGGTGGCGATCGACGAGGCGGCGGTCGACCAGCGCGGCGGCTGGCCCTGGCCGCGCGATCTTCTGGCCCGGGCGACCCGCCAGATTGCGGCTCTGAATCCTTCGGTGATCGGTTTTGCCCTGCCGTTCGATGGCGAGCAGAACGCTATCGGTCTTGAATATCTCCAGGAACTGAAAGAGGGCCTGCAAAAGCAGGGCGGCAATCGGCGCCTGCTGGAGCTGGCCAATCAGGCCGAGCAGCGGATGCAGACCGATCAGGATTTTGCCAATACCCTGCGCTATGCCGGCCGGGTGGTGCTGGCGATTCCCTATGCCGGCAACGGGACGACTCGCCGTGATGTCCAGCTTTCCGATTACCTGCACAAATACCGGCTGGAACAGGTCAATGGTATCCCCGATCCCGAACGCTGGTATCAGCCGTTTTTGCCCGATCCGGTGCCGGTGATCGATCGCATCTATCCCCCGATTGAAACCCTGGCCGAATACTCCGGGGGCGCTGGCGTGATCAACCTGGGGAACGCCGGGAAGGCCAGTCTGCGTGCCGAACCGCTGGTGTTTCGCTACGGTGAGCATTACCTGCCGTCATTCACTCTGATGGTGGCCGCGCGCACCCGGCACTTGAACTCCTCGCAGATTGACGTGCATCTGAAGCGGGGTGTTGAGTTGGCCGATCAGCATATCAATACCGACGATAATCTGCGGATCTATCCGCGCTTTTACCGCGGCAAGGAAGGCAAAGCGGCTTTCCCGGTCGTTTCCATTCTCGATGTGCTGGACGACAAGCTCGACAGTGAGCTGTTGCGCAATAAAATCGTTCTCCTCGGGCTGACCGCACCGCAATATACCCGTAATCTGCAAACCCCGATTGGGGAAGCCATGCCGCCGGTGCTGGCCTCGGCGCACAGCATCTCCAGCCTGTTAAGCGCCGATCTGTTCGAGGTGCCGCCGTGGGCCAATTTTGCACAATGGCTGCTGATCCTGATCATTGGTCTGTATCTGATGTTTGTCCTGCCGCGTTTTCGACTCAGTACGGGGTTGGCGTTGACCGCGCTCATTCTGATTGGCCTGCTCAATGCCCACTTTATTGCCATGCTGGCCCATTCCATGTGGTTGCCCCTGATGACCCCGGTGGCTTTATTGCTGTTCGGTCACCTGGTGCTCAGTGCCAAGCATTTTTTGCAGGATCAGGTGCGGCATATTCATCTGGAACTCTCCGAGGCCAACCAGGCCCTGGGTCAGCAGTACCACACCCAGGGACAGCTGGATCAGGCCTTTGAAAAATACCGTCACTGCATTGTCGATGCCTCGTTGTTAAACCAGTTGTATAACCTCGGTCTGGATTACGAGCGCAAGCGCCAGTACAACAAGGCGGTCGCGGTATTCAAATATATTGCCTCGCATGATGAGAATTTCAGCGATGTACAGGAGCGGTTACAACGTAACCGGGAAGTTTCCGAACAATTTGTGGTGGGGAGCAGCAAGAGTGCGGCGCCATCCGATGGCACGCTGATTATCAGCAATCCCGGCGTACAAAAACCGATGATCGGCCGCTATGTGATCGACAGCGAGCTGGGACGTGGCGCCATGGGCATGGTCTATCTCGGCCACGATCCGAAAATCGGCCGCAGTGTCGCGATCAAGACCATGAGTCTGGCTCAGGAGTTCGAGGGTGATAAACTGGCGGATGTGAAGGAACGGTTTTTCCGTGAAGCGGAAACCGCCGGCCGGCTGCATCATCCCAATATCGTGACAATTTATGATGTCGGCGAGGATCAGGACCTTTCTTATATCGCCATGGACTATCTCAAGGGCGAGAACCTGATGGCATATGCCAAGTCCGAGGGATTGTTGCCGGCCCAGGAAACGTTCGATGTCATTGTGCAGGTGGCCGAGGCCCTGGATTACGCGCATAACGAGCGTGTCGTTCACCGGGACATCAAACCGGCAAACATGATATATGATCGGGATAACGGCGTCGTCAAGGTGACCGACTTTGGGGTGGCCTGCCTGACCGATACCAGCAAGACCAAAACCGGTACTATCCTCGGTAGCCCCTCCTATATGTCACCGGAACAGCTGGCCGGTGCCAAGGTGGACGGGCGTTCGGATCTGTTTTCCCTGGGCGTTACGCTCTATCAGATGCTCACCGGCGAGCTACCGTTTATTGCCGATTCACTGGCCAGTCTGATGTACAAGATTGCCAATGAGAAACACCCGGACATTCGCATGTTCCGTCCGGATCTGCCGTCCTGTGTCAGCCAGGTCATTAACAAGTCACTGCACAAGGAACTGGATCGCCGGTTCCAGAGTGGCGCGCAGATGGCCAAGGCCCTGACCCGTTGTCGGGAACGGTTAACCAAGAAGCATTAGGGTAGGAAAATCAATGTTGGGTGATTCGGCAAAACTGGTTATTTACGGAGTCTCGGACGTTGGCCAGATGCGTGAACACAATGAGGATCACATTGCCTGGGACAAGGATCTCGGGCTGGTGATCGTGGCTGATGGCATGGGTGGCCACAATGCCGGCGAAGTGGCCAGCGAAATTGCCGTCAACAGTATTCAGGAGGCCCTGCGCGATGTACTGGATCCGGATATGCAAGTCAGCCACAACATTGATTTGTGCGATGCGGTGCGCGAGGCGATTATCTATGCCAATGACGAGATTAACCGGATGGCGCGGGAGAACTTTGCTTATAATGGAATGGGGACGACCATTGTGCTGACCCTGTTCCAGGGCGATCGGGTGATCAGCGCCCATGTGGGCGATTCCCGCGCCTATCGACTGCGGGATGACAAACTCGAGCAAATCACCACCGACCATTCACTGGTACAGGAAATGGTGGATAATGGCTATCTGAGCCAGGAAGAAGCCCAGTTGTCGGCCAGCCGAAACCTGATCACCCGGGCGCTGGGAATTGCCGATACCGTGGATGTGGATGTAACAGAAGACAAAGTTACCCACAATGACATGTATCTCATGTGTACCGACGGGTTGACGGATCTTGTCAGTGACGAGGAGATTATAAGCCTGCTGCGGGACTACCGCTCCGAGACGGCCGGGTGTAATCTGGAAAGTGCGACAAAAGCCCTGGTCGGGCTTGCAAACGACAAGGGTGGCAAGGACAATATTTCGATAGTGCTGGTATGCCTGCAACAGGCTTTTTCCGATTCCAGCGGATTAGAAGACGATTAATCCTGAGCGGAGCTCTTTGGTAATGGCAAGAATTATATTGACCCACAACGGCGCGGTCGTGAAGGAATATCCGCTAAGCAAGGAAAGGATGACCGTCGGGCGCAAGCCCAGCAACGATGTACAGCTTGATGACCCGACCGTGAGCGGTAATCACGCCGCTTTTCTGATGCTGCAGCATGCCTATATCGAGGATCTGAACAGCACCAACGGGGTGCTGCTCAATGGCAAAAAGGTCAGCAAGCGACAGCTTAATCATGGTGACGTGGTGCGTATCGGCCGCCATGAATTCAAATACGTGGATGACAACGCCGAGGACTTTGAAAGCACTGTCATTATTTCCGCGGATAGCGGTTCGGCAGGCAAGTCCTCCGCCCCCGCACAGCCATCGGCACCGCCGCCCAAAAGCTATCAGGTGAAAGTGCTCTCCGGCGCCAAGTCGGGTGAGAGCCTGTCTCTGACCAAGCCCTATACCACTTTGGGAACCCCGGGTTCGCAAATGGCGGTCATCGCCCGGCGTGGCCAGAATTACTTTTTGATGCGTATGAGTGGCAGCGGCACCGCCAGTCAACCACCTGTCATCAATGGTCAGCCACTGAAAAGCGAAAGCCTGCAACTCAACCCCGGTGACGTGATCGAGGTCTCCAATACCCAGATGCGCTTCGAGGAAGCCTGAGGCAAAGCGCGATGCCGGCAAAATTACTCCTCAAGCACGAAGGGCTGACCCTGAGCAGTTACGAGTTCGGCCGCAAGGAAATGAATATCGGCCGCCAGGCCGGTAACGAGATTCAGCTGGATGATCCGGCCGTCAGTGGCCGCCATGCCCGGCTGGTCCTCAAGCCGAACGACTATCTCGAAAACTACTACGATGTCTATCTCGAAGACCTCGGCAGTACCAACGGCACCATTGTCAATGACAGCAAAATCATTCGTCAGCTGCTCAAACACGGCGACGTGATCAAGATCGGCAGCCACGAATTCACCTTCGACAGCGGTGCCGACGACGAACACTACGAACAGACCGCCATCTATCTCCCCGATAGTTAATAGTGCTGAGTACTAAGTACTAAGTACTTAGTACTGGTTTCCTGGCCCCTGATCTCCGCACACGCATCCATTAGTGTTAAGATCCCCGCTGTTGGAATCACCGCAACATCACGAGGTAAGCCATGGCCGGACACAGTAAATGGGCCAATATTCGTCATCGCAAGGCCGCGCAGGATGCCCGTCGCGGCAAGCTGTTCACCAAACTGATTCGCGAGATTACCGTCTCCGCCCGGGAGGGGGGCGGCGATCCGGAAACCAATCCGCGCCTGCGCACGGCCATCGACAAGGCGCTGTCGTCCAATATGACCAAGGACACCATCGAGCGGGCCATCAAGCGCGGTAGTGGCGATCAGGACGGCGCCAGTTATGAAGCGGTCCGCTACGAAGGTTACGGCCCCGGCGGGGTGGCGATCATGGCCGACTGCCTGACCGACAACCGTAATCGGACCGTCTCGGAGGTGCGCCATGCCTTTACCAAAAATGGCGGCAATCTTGGGACTGACGGCTCGGTGGCCTATCTGTTTTCCAAACTGGGCACGCTGAGTTTCCCTCCCGGCAGTGATGAGGACACCCTCATGGAAGCGGCCCTGGAGGCGGGCGCCGAGGACGTGGTTACCAACGAGGATGGCAGTATCGAAGTGACGACCGCTCCGGAAGACTTTCTCGACGTTAAAAGCGCCATGCAGGCGGCAGGTCTGGAGCCGGAAATGGCGGAAGTGACCATGCGCGCCGCCACCAGCGTCGATCTGCCGCTGGAAGAAGCCGAACAGGTGATGAAACTGGTGGATATGCTGGAAGACCAGGACGACGTGCAGAACGTCTACACCAACGCCGACTTCTCCGACGACGTCCTCGAACAACTCGGCCAGTGATCTGGTGTAATTTTGAATGTTGAATTTTAAATTTTGAATTGTAGTTCCAGGCTTCATTCAAAATTCAACATTAAAAATTCAAAATTATTCGAGCGCCTCTGCGTTAAAAAGCAGTCCCCGAGCTGTCGCCGACGTCGCGCCTGCCTAAAAAGCCGTTTTCTCCGTTGCCGGTATCCTGTACTCTTTTAGAATGACGCGCATCCTGGGCATTGATCCCGGTTCCCGCTTGACCGGCTTTGGCATTATCGAGATGCAGGGTTCGCGCGCCCTGTGGATCAGCAGTGGCTGCATACGTACTG
>CAYOOC010000097.1:0-6952 GCA_964405505.1 uncultured Thiohalophilus sp. | reverse complement strand
GCATCCTCAAACGCCTGCGCGACGCCACCGGCGTCGACTGGAAATACATCTACGTGCGGTAACGCCTGTGTCTCGTCTCTTTTTGAGATCGCTGTAAATAACGCAAAGGGCGCAAAGACGCGAAGGACGCAAAGTAAAAATATTGTATGGAAAATTTTCCATAGAGGTGTGGCCTTATCGTGTAGCCTTCGGCAAGAGCCGGGACAGTCAATTTTATAAAATTATTTCTTCGCGTTCTTTGCGTCTTTGCGTACTCCGCGTTACTTCCACAGACCATCAAAAGAGTGACAGCCCATTGCTTGACACCTGTCGATTCTCGACGCAAACTCAATAGTATGTTTAACACCATTCATTTCGCCAAGATCTCTGCCTGCCCACTACGCCTGCGCGTCTGGGCAATGGGCCGTGTGTGGCGGATGGAGAGGGTGTTGTAGCAGTCGTTAAATAAAACAATACCGTATTTTCCAAAAGCCACAGCCTGAAAACTGTGGCTTTTTTCGTTCTGGACGTTGCAAGGGAGAGAAGCATGTCGGTGCCGACAGCCTATATTGGGGTGGTGTTGATCTGGTCGACCACGCCGCTGGCGATCAAGTGGAGTGGAGAAGGGCCGGGCTTTTTGTTCGGCGTGGCCGCGCGTATGTGGCTCGGGGCGCTGGTCTGTGTGGTCTTGCTGACATTGCTGTCCCGGAAGCTGCCCCGGGATCCTGCCGCGCTGAAAAGTTATCTGGCCGGGGGAATCGGGGTGTTCGGTGCCATGACCAGTGTTTACTGGGGCGCGCAGTATATTCCCTCGGGACTGATTTCCGTGCTGTTTGGCCTGACGCCGATCGTCACCGGGATCATGGCGGCCCTCTGGCTGCAGGAGCGCGCCCTGACCTGGCATAAACTTGGCGGCATTGTTCTGGCGCTGGCCGGGTTGAGCGTGGTGTTTGCCCGTGGCCTGCACCTGGGCGAACAGGCCGGCTACGGGATCGCGGCGATCGTCCTGGCAGTTTGTCTGCATTCGCTGAGCATGGTGCTGGTGAAAAAGATCGACGCCCGGTTGTCGGGACTGGAATCGACCAGCGGAGCGTTACTGGTGGCAGCCCCCTGTTATTTGCTGGTCTGGTTACTGTTCGATGGACAGTGGCCAACGGACATCGGCCCGCGAGCGACTGCGGCGATTCTGTATCTGGCCATATTCGGCTCGGTGCTGGGCTTTATCATGTTCTTTTATGTACTGAAACAGATTGATGCCAGTCGTGTGGCGCTGGTAACCTTGTTGACACCTGTACTTGCCCTGTTGTTCGGGCGGTTATTCAACCAGGAGCAGATCGGTCTCGAGCTTTTTCTGGGGGCGATGTTGATCCTGCTGGGAATGGGACTCTATCAATGGGGTGGACTGGTTATTCGTACCTTGCGCAATCGGGCGGTGAGCGAGCCGGATTGAAACAGTTACGTTATGGCAGCTTGCTGCTGTTGGCTATCCTGCTTGCCGGTTGTGGCGAAGAAACGTATCTCAACCGCGTGCAGGAAGAGGGCAAGCTGGTGGTGGTCACCCGCAACGCTCCGACGACCTATTATGTCGATCGTGACGGGAAGACGGGCTTCGAATACGACCTGGTTTCCGCTTTTGCCGATGATCTCGGCGTGGAGCTGGAGCTGGTGGTGCGTAACAATCCGGCTGAAATCCTCAGTTTGCTTGAGGAGGGGAAGGTGGATCTGGCCGCCGCCGGCCTGACCCGCACCGAACAGCGTGAAGATCGTTATCGCTTTTCCGACAGTTACCAGCAGGTTACCCAGCAGGTGGTCTGTCGCCGTGGTGGTGCCTATCCCGAAGAGCCGAAAGACCTGGTTGGTCTGTCGCTCACGGTGCCGTCCGAAACCAGTTATGTCGATCAGTTACAGCGTTTGCAAAAAGAGGTTCCGGAACTGACCTGGGAAGTGGATCCCGAACACGATACCGAGTATCTCCTCGAGCGGGTCTGGCGTCGCAAACTCGACTGTACTGTCGGTGATTCGAATATCGTCAAGGTCAACCAGCGATACATGCCCGAATTGCTGGTGCGCTTTGACATCAGCAAACCCCAGCCGTTGGCCTGGGCCATGCCCGCCGAAGCCCATGGTTTGCAACGTGCGGTCAATAACTGGCTGTCCGGGTTTCGTGACGACGGTGTTCTGGAACACCTGATCAACAAGTATTACGGTTTTATCGAGGTGTTCGACTATGTCGATACCCGCGCCTTCAAACGCAAGGTCAGGCGCGTCCTGCCCACGTACAAGGCAATGTTTCAGACAGCCGGCAGGAAATACGGTATCGACTGGACTCTGCTGGCGGCCCAGGCCTATCAGGAATCGCACTGGGATCGCCTGGCACGCAGCCCTACCGGGGTGCGTGGCATTATGATGCTGACCCGTACCACGGCAAAGGAGGTCGGGGTCTCAAGCCGCCTGGATCCCGAGCAGAGTATCATGGGCGGGGCCAGGTACATAACGAACCTGATTGGCCGGTTACCGGGCGAGATCACCGAACCGGATCGCACCTGGATCGCCCTGGCCGCCTATAACGTTGGCATGGGTCATGTCTACGATGCCCGCAAACTGGCACGTGAACAGGGAGTGGATCCGAATGTATGGCACGAGTTCCGTGAGGTCCTGCCACTGCTGTCGCAGAAAAAATACTACAAGGATTTACGTTACGGTTACGCGCGTGGTTCGGAACCGGTGCGCTATGTGCGGCGCATTCGCAACTATCACGACATGCTGCTACAGGCCCTCAAGGTCGAATAGCCCTTCGCCCTTCGGGCAGGGACGAGGTACGAGGTACGAGTGACGAGGGACGAGTAAAAAACCACCACCAAGACGCGAAGACACCAAGGAAACATTTTTATATTTGATGGGCGCAGTGTTACTGCGACAATCATTCAATCCTGATACAGAATTAGTGATTGCTCTCGCCAAGCCGCAGAGGCGCAAAGAAAAAGCCGGATATTTTTAATTTTACTTTGCGGGCCTGGCACCCAAACAACGGGCATAAACGCCTTGGCGAGAGTTATTTTTTGTTAGATTCAGGATTACTTATGCTGAGGCACGATATATGAAGATGCCCAATAGACTATTTGCTTTCTTGGTGTCTTCGTGTCTTGGTGGTGATCACTTCCGGTTCCCAGCGTAGTGACGCTGGATGTAGTCGTCGATGATTTGCTGGAATTCCCCGGCGATGTTGTCGCCCTTGAGGGTCACGGTTTTCTCGCCGTCCACGTAAACCGGCGCGACCGGTTTTTCGCCGGTGCCGGGCAGGCTGATGCCGATGTTGGCGTGCTTGCTTTCACCGGGGCCGTTGACCACGCAGCCCATCACCGCCACGCTCATCTCTTCGACACCGGCATATTGCTCGCGCCACCGCGGCATCTGCTGGCGCAGGTAGCTTTGTATATCCATGGCCAGTTGCTGGAAGTAGGTGCTGGAGGTGCGGCCGCAGCCGGGGCAGGCCACGACCATCGGGGTGAAGGCGCGCAGGCCCATCGATTGCAGGATCTCCTGCGCCACCACCACTTCCTGGCAGCGATCGCCGCCCGGTTCCGGGGTCAGGGAGATACGAATGGTATCGCCGATACCCTGTTGTAACAGCACGGCCAGGGCGGCGGTCGAGGCGACGATGCCCTTGGAGCCCATGCCGGCTTCGGTCAGGCCCAGATGCAGCGGATAATCACATTGGGCCGAGAGATCCCGGTAGACGCTGATCAGATCCTGCACGCCACTCATCTTGCAGGAGAGAATGATCTTGTCGTGTGGCAGTCCCAGCTCCTCGGCCTGCTGGGCACTCTCCAGCGCCGAGGTGACTACCGCCGCGTGCATCAGCGCGGTCGGCTCGCGCGGCTCGGGCAGTCTGGCATTCTCGTCCATCATGCGGGCCAGCAGGCTCTGATCCAGCGAGCCCCAGTTGACGCCGATACGCACCGGCTTGTCGTAGTGGATGGCCGTTTCGATCATGCGCGCGAACTGCTCGTCGCGTTTTTTGCCTTTGCCCACGTTACCGGGGTTGATGCGGTATTTGGCCAGCGCGGCGGCACACTCGGGATAATCACTCAGCAGCTTGTGACCGTTGAAATGAAAGTCCCCCACCAGCGGGGTGGTGCAGCCGGCCTGATCCAGGGCCGCGCGAATCCGCGGGACGGCCGCGGCGGCTTCGGCGCTGTTGACAGTGATGCGCACCAGCTCGGAGCCGGCCTGACCCAGCTCGCGGACCTGCCGGACCGTGGCGGCCACGTCGGCGGTGTCCGTGTTGGTCATCGATTGCACGACGATCGGGGCAGCGCCGCCCACCGTGACGTGGCCGACCTGGACGGGAACCGTGCGCTGGCGCTGAACCGAATTGCTCATGTTATCTGTAAGCCATTGACCGTAAAGGGAGGATCATACCATACACAGTTTATACCAGTGGGGCCTGAGATAAAATTTCGCCTGCACCGGTGGCGGTCCCGGGCCGCCCGGGCTACCACCGAAGACACAGAAAGCACCGAACTCACCGAATAATGAAATATACCGGTCTCCTCGGTGAGTTCGGTGCATTCGGTGGTTTCATTTGCCGGTCATCTGTCCGGGGTAATTTTGCCAGAGCCGGGCAATTTCCGCGCAATCGCTCATACAAAAACGGTGTAAACCCTATATAATAGCGCCCGAAATACGAACACCAACGCAATCGAAACAGGGGACAGGAAATGGCAAAACAACAGGCAGGCAAGAAACCGAGCATGGCCGATCAGGCGGACCGGCATGTGTTGTACCAGAAGTCGGTCCAGGCCCCGGAGGCGGAAGTCGCCTTCTTTGACCAGGTGTTCCCCGAATTGCGTGGTCGCAAGGCGCTGAGCATGAAGGAAGACTTCTGCGGTACCGCCTATCTGGCCGCCGAATGGTGCAAATCGGATCCGCAACGTACCGCCATCGGCGTGGATTATGACGAAGAGACCGTCGAGTGGGGCCGCAAGCACAACATCGAGGCCGAAGGCGGCGATCTGGCCGAGCGTATTACCCTGCACATCGACGACGTGCGCAACGTCACAGAGCCGCAGGTGGATATCGTCTGCGCCTTCAACTTCAGCTACTGCCTGTTCGAAAAGCGCGATGAGCTGATCGACTACTTTAAAAAGGCCCGCCAGAGCCTGGTGGACGACGGCCTGTTGATCCTGGATCTGTTCGGTGGCACCGAGTGCGAAGACGTGGTCGAAGAAGAGACCGAGATCGAGGACGAGCCGGCGACCTACATCTGGGAACACGTCGCCTTCAATCCCATCGATCATCACATGAAATGTGCCATCCACTTCGAATTCGACGACGGTTCGCGCATGCAAAACGCCTTCACCTACGAATGGCGCCTGTGGGCCATCCCCGAAGTGCGCGAACTGCTCGAAGCAGCCGGCTTCAGCAAGTCACGGGTCTACTGGGAAAAATACGAAGAAAGCGATGACGACGAGGACGAACTGGAAGGCACCGGTGAATACGAAGAAGTGACCGAAGTCGAAAACCAGGAATCCTGGATGATCTACATCGTCGCCGAGAAATGATCCATTTCTTTATGTTTGTGGAAGTAACGCAAAGGACGCAAAGACGCGGAGAACGCAAAGAAGAGTAAATAAAGTGTTTTTTCCGGAAACTGTAACTGGTAGTTATAGCAGAATAAAAGCGGTATTCAGATACCCTCAAAAAAGGCGCCTTTGGCGCCTTTTTATTTTTATGTAATGATTTTTATTCTTCGCGCCCTTTGCGCCTCTGCGTCCTTTGCGTTATTTCCACCGTACAAGCTATTACCCCAAAATCATATCACTCACCGTCCGCCGGTTCGGCATGGTAGGGCTCTTCGCGGACGCGGTCGTGGATGTGCATGCGGTAGTCGACGAATTTGTGCCTGTCGTGAAAGTGCATAAAGGGATTACCCTGGACCTGTTCTTCCATGGTCGCGGTGGTCTTGTCCGCGTAGTTGTGGCCGGGCAGGGTGACGGTGTTGCCGGGCAGTTTGGCCAGCTTGTTCAGGGTGTCGTACATCTGTTCCGGATCGCCGCCGCTGAGATCGCAACGCCCGCAACCCCAGACGAACATGGTGTCCCCGGTGATCAGCTGATCGTGAATGTGATAACAGGCCGAGCCGGGCGTGTGGCCGGGCGTGTGCAGGATCCGGATCTCGGTGTCGCCCACCTTGATGCGATCGCCGCCATGATGCAGGGTCGGCAGCTCCATGTGCTTGCCCCAGAACTCGGCCTCGGGTTTGAGCAGATGCAGCTGAGCGTCGTATTGCTGTAACACCTGTTCGACACCATTGATGTGATCGTGGTGGCTGTGGGTGAGCAGGATGTCGCTGATGTTGATACCGCGCTGTTCGGCCAGCGCCAGGATCTCTGGCACTTCCCAGGCCGGGTCCACCACGGCGGCACGCCCGCTGGCGTGATCGGTGATCACGTAAATGAAGTTCTCCATCGGCCCCAGTTCCAGCGCGTCGATACTGTACTGCTCATTGTTCACGATTTGCGTCATGGCCTGCCTCCTGTTCCATATAATTACCCCATCATAGGCCAATCGCCCTGCCGGATAAAACCCACCGTCGGTGATGTTGTTCGGGTTATCAAGGACGAGACTTCGACCACCGTCTGATAAAAATCAACCACCGAAACGAGCTAGATAATGGTGTGCACCCTCTTGTCGGGCCACACCGACGTGGTGCCGGCGGTAGGCGAGGACTGGACGAATGATCCGTTCGAGATGGTCGAGCGTGACGGCACGGTCGCGTTCACCAACGTCAACGACGATGTCCGCGGGCTGATGCGGATCATGAACCTTGAGGCGGTGTTCAGCTTCGTCGACGACGAGGCCGAGCTGGTCAACACCTCGCCGTGACCGGCCGATAACAATTGCGATGATGACATTGAGATTCGGGACAGGCTTGCAGTTATCATTCGGTTCTGAGAGTTTTATACCAGCT
>CAYOOC010000096.1:0-7086 GCA_964405505.1 uncultured Thiohalophilus sp. | reverse complement strand
GGCACAAGCAATACCATATTCCCAACGAAGAGGTTCTGCCCCGCCTGCCCGAGGCCGTGGCGCAGATGGCCGAGCCGATGTTCGGCCAGGATGCGGTCGCCTTCTACCTGCTGGGCGAACGTGTCTCGCAGGAGGTCAAGGTGGTACAGAGCGGCCAGGGCGCCGACGAGGTGTTCGCCGGCTACTTCTGGTTTTCGCAAATGCAGCAGGATACCGCGGGCACGGACCTGGAACGCTTTGCCCGCTATTACTTCGATCGGCCGCACAGCGAATTCAACGAGATGGTGACCGAACCCTATCGCGGTGCCGATGTCACTTCACAGGCCATTGCCGAATTGCTGGGCGAGCCCGACGCCGACGAGTTTATCGACCGGGTGCTGCGCATGGATGTCACCACCCTGATCGTCGACGATCCGGTCAAGCGGGTGGACAACATGACCATGGCCTGGGGCCTGGAGGCGCGGGTGCCATTCCTCGATCACCAGCTGGTCGAGCTGGCCGCGCAGATGCCGCCGGAACTCAAGCTGGGCAACGGCCCGGGAGGTGAGGGCGCCAAGCACATCCTCAAGCGGGTCGCCCGTGGCCTGGTACCCGATGCGGTGATCGATCGGCCCAAGGGCTATTTCCCCATGCCGGCGCTCAAATACGTGCGCGGTGAATTTCTCGATTTCATGCGGGATCGGGTCAATTCAGACGCCTGCCGGGCGCGGGGAATCTACCAGCGCGAGTACGTGGACAAGCTCCTGGCCGCGCCGGATCAACACTTTACGGCACTGCGCGGCAGCAAGCTCTGGCACATGGCCCTGCTGGAGTTATGGTTTCAGACCCACGTTGACCCCTTGAAAAGTGGCTGATCGGACTGCATTTGTAAAAACCCAGGCCCTTTTTATACCAGAGTATTTTGCTATGGTATTTTCCTGGTAAAGCGGTTATATTAGGTAACACTGATTTTAGTGGCGCGTCCCGGTGGCGTTGCCGACCACAAACGCCAATATTGAGGTGCGAGTAATGGATGCATTGGAACGAATCGACGACATCGTCAAAAAGAACCCGGTTGTGATCTTTATGAAAGGCACACCCACCATGCCCCAGTGCGGCTTCTCCAGCCGGGCGGCCCAGGCGCTGATGGAATGCGGCAAGGAATTTGCCCACGTCAACGTGCTGACCGATCCCGAAATCATGGAGAACCTGCCCAAGTACCAGAACTGGCCGACCTTCCCGCAGATCTACATCAACGGCGAACTGGTCGGCGGCTGCGACATCACCCTGGAAATGTACCAGAAGGGTGACCTGCAGAAGATGGTGGGCGAAGCCGTCCAGTAAACGGCAAGCCTCTTTCGCACGACCCGAAACCCGGCCCAGGCCGGGTTTTTTGTGCACAATAAAATCCGCTAATAAACGCGAATGAACGCAAAATGATCTTTTTGATTTATTTATAATTTGCGTTTATTCGCGTTTATTGGCGGATTAATAAATAAATTACTTTTCTTTGTGACCTCTGCGTCTTTGCGCCTCTGCGTTAAGATCTTTTTCTCGTTTTCAGCCTGGTTTCAGCTTGACCTCCTAGACTGTGTTCCCAGAGTCAGGAGGTGGTTATGATGAATACAGAGAATGAAGTCCGTGTCTGGGACGTTTTCGTGCGCTTTTTTCACTGGGCGCTGGTGCTGGGTTTTGTTATCGCCTGGCTGAGCGAGGATGAGTTGCTGGGGGTGCATACCTTTGCCGGCTATAGCATTTTGTTGTTGATCGGCCTGCGCCTGATCTGGGGCCTGATCGGCACGCGTCATGCCCGCTTCAGTGATTTTGTCAAACGGCCGGCCGAGATCAAACAGTATCTCAAAGAGGTGCTGTTGTTACGGCCCAGACGTTATCTGGGCCATAACCCGGCCGGAGGGGCGATGATCGTGCTGATGCTGGTTGCGCTGATGATTACCGGGTTCAGTGGTATGGCCACTCTGGCGGTGGAAGAGGGTGCCGGGCCGCTGGCCGGGTTGATCAGCGAGGGCAGCGGCGGCGAACTGTTCGAGGAGGTCCACGAGTTTTTTGTCAACTTCAGCCTGTTACTGGTCGTCATTCATGTCGGCGGAGTTATCGTGGAGAGTCTGCTGCATCGGGAGAACCTGGTGCGGGCCATGATTACCGGCAAAAAATCATTACATACCGATCAATAGAGAAGGAGATAAATGATGCGTTATAAACCTGTACTGTTCAGTCTGCTGGCGGCCGGGGGGATCGGCATCCTCGCGACTCAGGGAATGAATGCGATGGATTCCGCCCGGGCGGATGATAAACTGGATTACCGCGAGGCTCGGGAGTTGCGTCAGCAAGGGAAAATTCTCTCCCTGCAGGAAATCTTGCAGCAGGTTGAAAAGGATTATCCCGGCCAGGTCATCGAGACCGAACTGGAACACGAGCACGGCAGCTATATCTATGAGCTGGAGATCCTGACCGACAATGACAGGGTCATTGAACTGGAAGTGGATGCTGCCAGCGGCAAGATTCTGAAAACCGAGGAAGAGGACTGAGACTTGCGGTTGCTACTGGTCGAGGACGAAACGGCGCTGTCAGAGTCGCTCAAGGCGAAACTGGTCGATGCCGGTTATGTCGTCGACCTGGCCCATGACGGGGTCGAAGGTGAGTACCTGGGCCGGGAGTTTGAATACGACACCATCATCCTCGACCTGGGCCTGCCGGGACGCGCCGGACTGGAAGTACTGAAAAACTGGCGCGAGTCAAAAATTACCACGCCGGTACTGATCCTGACCGCGCGGGACAGCTGGCAGGAGAAAGTCACCGGCCTGCAGACCGGCGGCGACGATTATCTTACCAAGCCCTTTCACAGCGAAGAGTTGCTGGCCCGGGTCCAGGCACTGATTCGCCGGCGCTATCAACCCGAGGGCGGAGGCCTGCAGGGCGGGGAATGGACGCTGGATGAAGAAACCCAGACCGTGAGCAACGGCGAGCAAAGCTTCCAGTTAACGGGGACAGAATATCGCCTGTTACGTTACTTTATGCTCAACCCGGGCAAGGTGCTCTCCAAGGCCCGGCTTACCGAACATGTGTATGAAATGGATGCCGACCGGGACAGTAATGTCATCGAGGTCTATGTGCGTCGTTTGCGCGAGCGGCTGGGCAAGGACATCATCCAGACCCGACGCGGCCAGGGCTATATTTTCGAGCCATGATATTCCGTTCCCTGCGCGCCAATCTCAACCTGGGTCTGCTGGTGACGATTATCGTGCTGGCCGTCGTACTCTGGGCACTGATCGGTATCGCGGTCGAAAAGATTACCGGCGAATATATCCAGACCCGGCTGGAACATGACGCCGAAAGCCTGTTGGTGGCCACTGAGTTCGATCCCGACGGAAAACTGAACCTGGATGAAAAGCAAATCCAGAACATCTATCACCGGCCCTTTTCCGGCCACTATTTCATTATTCAATCCGGTAACAACACGCGCTATTCGCGTTCACTGTGGGACGAAACACTCACTGTCCCGAAGAACAGTCAAGCAGGCAGTAAGGTAATCAGTCGTCAGAGCGGTCCACGCAACCAGTCATTGCTGGTTCGCCGGCAGCGTTATGAAAAGCAGGGCCGGGAAGTGCTGATCGTGACGGCCGAGGATGTTTCGCACATCGCCGCGCAGATACACCGGTTCAGAAAACAGTTCGGGGCATCGATTCTGTTGATCATTATCGTCTTGCTCGCGGCACAAAGCGCGATTATCCATTTTACCATGCGCCCGGTCCGCCAGGCGCAACAGGCTATTGGCCGGCTCGAATCGGGGCAGACCAGCCAGTTACCGGAGAACGTTCCCACCGAAGTGTTACCGCTGGTCAGGGAAGTTAACCGGCTTCTGCAGCGTCAGCAGCAACGCCTGGAACGTTCCCGCCATGCCATGGGCGATGTGGCGCATGCCATCAAAACGCCCCTGGCGCTGATCCATCAATGGTATGAATCCCTCGATGAGTCGGAACAACAACGCCATGAACAGGTATTGCAGCAGATCCGGCAAATCCGCCAGCGAGTCGACAGCGAACTCAAACGGGCCCGTCTGGCCGGTGACCGTCGCAGTCATAAACGGTTCCACCTGCAACAGGATTTAGAACCGCTACTCGATACGCTGCAGCGGTTGTATCACGACAAAACCATTGAGCCCGAAGTACACAACGCAGGCGATGTGCTGCTGCCCCTGGAAAAGGAAGACGCCACCGAGCTGCTGGGTAACCTGCTGGACAATGCCTGGAAATGGGCGAACAGTCGTATTCGTCTGGCATTTGCCGAACAGGATGAGCGGTTGAGTATTACCATCGAAGACGACGGTCCCGGCATCGATCCGCAACAGGCCACCACCCTGCTGCAACGCGGCCAGCGCCAGGACGAATCCATCAGCGGCCACGGCATCGGCCTGTCCATCGTCAAACAAATCGTCGAAAGCTATAACGGCACCCTCCAACTGGACCGCAGCGAACAGCTCGGCGGGTTGCGGGTAATCGTGCAGATGCCACTTTTAGACGTTTCTGATCAGTAACGCAAAGGACGCAAAGACGCGGAGAACGCAAAGTTATTTATTATGAAGTTGCAGGGTGCCTCAAGCGTTAGCGGAGCCACCTTTTACAGCATTACCTGTTATGGCCAGGAAATTGCCGGATCCGCTTCGCTTGATCCGGCCTACGGTTTAAAACAGACCAATTAATATATTTCCTTCGCGTCCTTTGCGCCTTGGCGTTCTTAGCGTTATTTCCAGTGAATTCAAGAAATGGTTAGTCAGCCTGGTTGAGCTGGTCCCAGCGGTTGACGATGTCGCAGAACAGTTCGGCGGTGCGTTCGGCGTCGTAGACGGCGGAGTGGGCTTCGCTGTTGTCCCATGCGATACCGGCGGCTTTGGCGGCGCGGGCCAGGACGGTCTGGCCGAAGGCGAGACCGCCGAGGGTGGCGGTATCGAAGGTGCTGAACTGGTGAAAGGGCATTTTCTTGAAGCCCTGGCGGTTTGCCGCGGCCTTGATGAAGCCGAGATCAAAAAACGGGTTATGCCCGACCAGAATCGCCCGGCTGCATTGCTGAACCCGGATCATCTCGGCGATCGGTTCGAAGATCAGTTCCAGGGCTTCGGCTTCCGGTTTGGCCAGGCGAAACGGATGGTAGGGATCGATGCCAGTGAACTCCAGGGCTTTGGGGTCCAGCTGCGCGCCTTCAAAGGGTTCGACATGGCAGGCGATGGTTTCGGCGGGTTTGACCTTGCCCGAGCCGTTCATGGTAATCGGCACGGCGGCGATTTCCAGCAGGGCATGGCTGTGGCAATCGAAACCAGCGGTTTCCACGTCGACCACGACGGGCAGAAAACCACGAAAGCGTTTGGAAATACGGGACATCGGGCAGCCTTGAGCATTGCAGGGTAATAGCGGCAGTGCGTATTATCACAGTTTCGTTGCGGCCAGGAAAGAGACGAGGCGGGTTTTTCATGAAACAGTTCTATTTCGATACTTCGCGTTTTGTCACGGCAGCTTTGCTGTTGTTGGTACTTGGTGTTGCTCAGGCCGGGGAACAGCAGGGCATATTGTGGGAAATTACTCCCGAGACGGGCCAGGCAAGCTATCTGCTTGGCACCATTCACAGCGAGGACCCACGGGTAACCCGATTACCTTCACCGGTACAGAAGCGCTTTGATCAGTCGGACATTTTTTGTGCCGAAATGAAAATGGACGCGGCCACGCAGATCCGGATGAGTCAGGGCATGATGTATCTCGATGGCCAGAAACTGGACGAGCAGATCGATCGTGAACTGTATAACAAAACGGAGTCCTTGATCGCGCAGTACGGCATTCCTGGGAAAATGGTGCCCATGCTCAAACCCTGGGCGGCCGGCTTGCTGCTGAGTGTTCCTAAACCCGAATCGGGCATGTTCCTCGATTATGTGTTGTATCAAACCGCGCAGGAACAGGATAAGCAATTGTGTGGTCTGGAAAGCCCCGAAGAAGTCGTCGAGCTGTTTGACAACACGCCGCTGAAAACCCAGATCAACCTGTTGCGGGTCGCGGTTCGCGAACACCGCCATCTGGAAGAAATGGTCGAGGAGATGCTGCAGATTTACCTGGCGCGCGATCTGGATGCTTTGCTGGAATACAGCGAACGGGAACTGGAAAAATCAGGCAAGGACGTCAGCGCACTGGTCAACGACAGTCTGATCAAACAACGTAACCGCAACATGCTGGAAACCATGCAGGCGCAGCTGGAAAAAGGTAACGCCTTTATCGCCGTCGGCGCCCTGCATCTGCCCGGCGATGTCGGCCTGTTACGCATGCTAGAAGCGCGGGGTTACAGGGTTAAAGCCGTCTATTAATTACAGTACTCAGTACTCAATAAAAAACATAGGTCACGCTGGCGTCGTCTGCGCGACATCCTCCAAGAAATTTATCAGGTAGCGCTATCGCGCAAACTGACCTGCGCATCTGGGGTATGAAACCAAAACCACGAAGGCTCGAAGCCACGAAGAGTATTTGTAAATAGGCAAGTGGCGTAATTACGGGCTCAAGGTAAAGCGCTTTACTTGTACCTTCGTGGTGAGAATCAATCTGGAATGATTTTCGTATACATGTGCAGTGTGTCCCGGGATTATTGTTCGGCACCTTCTTTTTTTGCCAGCTGTTTCCGTGTGGCAGCATCGGTAACGGGCAACGACTGCCAGGCACCTGTGTATTCGCCGATCAAGTCGGCGAGAAAACGGATGTGCTCGGGACAGTCGTTCAATGCCGGGATGTAGTCGAACTGTTCGCCGCCGGCCTCGAGGAAAAATTGCCGGTTCTGCATGTCGATCTCTTCCAGGGTTTCCAGACAATCGCTGGCGAAGCCGGGGCTGATGACCTGCACGTGACGAATGCCTTCGCCGGGCAACGCCTTGAGGGTGAAGTCGGTATAGGGCTGCAGCCACTGTTCGCGGCCGAAGCGGGACTGGAAGGTGACCTGCCAGGCGTCGTCGGGCAGACCGAGTTGTTCGGCGACCAGACGCGCGGTTTTGTGGCACTGGCAGAAATAGGGATCGCCGGCCAGCAGATAACGTTTGGGCAGACCGTGGAAGGAGAACAGCAG
>CAYOOC010000095.1:0-7131 GCA_964405505.1 uncultured Thiohalophilus sp. | reverse complement strand
TTGGTGGAGGGGGGAGGATTCGAACCTCCGAAGGCTGAGCCGTCAGATTTACAGTCTGATCCCTTTGGCCACTCGGGAACCCCTCCGCGCGCACGAAGCTGCGTATTTTCGTCGAGCAATAGGGCAGTGTCAACCGGGAAGCGGGAAAATACCTTGCATTTCCGCCACCTGCGGCCGATTTTTAGTCCCTGCCGACAAAATGGCCCGGATTTTTGTCCGGGCCTTTGGAAAATCTGGAGCTGGCGAGAGGAGTCGAACCCCCGACCGGCTGATTACAAGTCAGCTGCTCTACCAACTGAGCTACGCCAGCATAGTGGCCGGGCCGACACGCCCCGGCCTGAACCAGGCGCGCATTCTAAGAAATTGTCGGGGTAAAGGCAATTTCAGTTTCAATGGCGGGGATTTGGCGAAACTGAAGGCCCGGACTACTGCGGTGGCTGGCAGGCGCGCTCGACTTTTTTCAAATCCGGGTAATCTTCGCGCAACCGGGCCAGTTGCTCGGCAGAGATATCGCCGCTGTCGCGCCGCCAGTCGAGCCAGTATTCCTCGACGGGCAGTTTCACTTCTTCCCAGATCGCGTCAAACCCCAGTTTGTCCAGTTGATTGATGCGTCGATGCGCTGCTTCAAAACTGGAAAAGACCCCCAGCGATACGCCGTTGGCTTTCTCGCCGGTGGCGATCAGAAAATAATCCTCGATATTTTTGGCCTTGAGTTGTTCTACCGCGGCGCGGGCCTCGCCGCGCGACGGCAACGGCGGCAAAATCACCCAGTAACCCTTGCGTCCGGCCTCCTGACTTTTGCGCTGCCAGGCGCTGATCGCCCATTGTTGCAAGCGCTGTACCAGTGCTTCGACCTGGTCCGTTTCTTTCAGTGGCCCCAGGCTATAACACCACTGTGACGCCACCTCGTCCGCTTGCCGCTGTTCGCGTAACAACACCAGCCGTTGAACATCCGCCGGCAACGCCTCGCCCTGGGGCGGGTTGCCACTGTCGGCCCGGTAATGCCAGGCAAACAGGCTGAGATTGAGCAGCAGCAACAAATAGATCAGCCATTTCATAACATTATTGTCCTTTTAATCGGCGCTTATTCATTGCCCTGCGCCACGCACGCCAGCCCCTGAAGCACCAGATCCGGTACCGCGCGGCAGGGCTGATCCAGATAAGGTTGTATATGCCGGGCATCGCCGCCGGTGATCAACCATTCGAGTTGCTGCTCACCGGCAGCGGGTAGATCACGCATGAGCCGATCCAGCAACGCCGTCACGCTGCGCAGGGCGCCGTGACTGATACAGCTGGCGCTGGAATCGCCCGGTGTCAGTTGTTCGGGCATCGCGGGGGACTCGGTAATCCGACCGGTGCGCTCCTGCAGGCATTGCTGCATCATCCACAGTCCGGGCACGATATAGCCGCCCTCATGGACGCCGTCGGCATCCAGCAAATCGACGGTGATCGCGCTGCCACAATCGATCACCGCCACATTCCCGGCGACAAGATGACGGGCACCGATCAGCGCCGCCCAGCGATCACTGCCCAGTGTCGCCGGTTCGGCATAGGCGTTGCTCACTCCCTGCTGGCGGGCAACCGCCGTCAGGAACGTCACCGGCTGTTGCCAGCGCTGGCGACACCACTCATCCAGCCGCTGCTGGCAGGCCGCTGGTGCCACACTGGCGCACCAGATCGAATCGGGCGTGGACAGTCCCCCCCACTCCTGTTCGAACAGGGCCTCCAGTTGGGCTTGGCTGTAGACGGCCCCGGCACCGAACTGCACTGCCCCGGCTTTGTGGGTCGCCCATTTGATCCGGGTATTGCCGAAATCAATCAGTAGTTGCATGGCCCTGTTCCGTATCGGTTCGCAGCGAGATCTCGCCACTGCAATAGGTTTCCTCTCGGCCCGCGTGCTCGATCAGCAGATTCCCCTGCGCATCGATGCCAATGGCCCGGCCCTGAACCGTGCGCTGCGGCAAGAACAATTGTACCGACTTGCCGGCGACGGCATCCCAGTGTCGCCAGTCGGACAGAAACGGCTGCAAGCCCGCCTGTTCATAGCGGGACAGAGCGGGTAACAGTTCATCCAGCAAGGCAGTCAATAACTGGTGACGCGAAGGCAGGCGGCCCGTGATGCGTTGCAAGTCCGTCCAGGGCTGCTCAATGTCCTCTGCGGCGCCTTGTGGCATGCTGACATTCAGGCCGACGCCGCATACGACCCGGCAGGGACCACCCGCCTCACCCTGCATCTCCAGCAGGATGCCGCAGAGTTTTTTGCCCTGCCATTGAATATCATTCGGCCATTTGAGGCCCATCCCCTCAACGCCCAGCGCGCTCAGCGCGCGTACCACACTCACCGCCAGCGCCAGGCTCAGGCCCGCCAGATTGGCCGGCGCCCCCTGAAAACACCCCAACACGGAAAAAGTGAGATTGGCCGCAAACGGCGAGACCCACTCCCGCCCCCGACGCCCGCGCCCCTGACTCTGATGCTCCGCCACCACTACAGTGCCACAGGGTGCGTCCGGGCTCTGCATCAGCCACTGGTTGGTCGACAGCAGCGACCATTCAATCTGCAGCCGACCCAGCAAGGCGCGCGCGGCTGGCGAAAGAGAGGCGATGACGGTATCGGCATCCAGTAATTCCAGTGGCGTCGCTAATCGATATCCCCGGCCCTGTACCGCCTGAACCGGAATATTGTATTGTTCCGAGAGTCGCTGGATTTGCTTCCAGACTGCCGTGCGACTGATACCCAGCCGGGAGGCCAGTGCCGTTCCCGAATGAAAGCGGCCGTCGGCCAGCAGGGACAGGATATTACGCAAATTCTGCATTAATCGGATTCACACTGCCTCATGGCCACCCCAGACGAACCGGTCGCCCATTATTTTCCACTGTCCTCGGGACAGTACGCGGTCAAGCCCGGATTTTACAGGCTCGGGCACGACTTTGGTAATGGCGCAGCCGACCGGCACCTGTTTCAGCTGGATCAACAGTTCGCCGACTATCGCCAGGTCAAACAACACGCCCGCGGCGAGAACCTGGACAAATACGTCTGTGTCACGCCCGAGGGCACCGCGCTGGCTCCCGTACTGAACCGGTTTCTTATCCACCGCCTGTGCAACGACTATCCCGGCCACTTTCGGCTTTTTCATACGCAGGAAGGGCAACGACTGGATTGTCGGCTCACTGGCGAATCACTGCAATTTACCCACGATAGCCGCTATCTCGGTTGTCACTCCACCAATCCGGATAACTCCCCGCCCTATCGTGACGGACTCGATGCCCTGGCCCTGCAGATTCAGGAAGATCTGACACTGGTCGATCTGCGTGGCGAACAAGAGCGGCTGTGCGCCATTCATCTATGTCAGCCCAATCACTGGGATCCGCGCGAGAAGATCGGCGGGGATTTTGCCGGGATTCATCAACCGGTGCCGGATATGGAGCGCATCAATGCCCGGGCAGGACAATTATTACAGGCCTGTCTGCAACAAGGCCCGTTTGTCCGCTTTGCCTGGGGCATTGCCACGGACGCGCGACTTAATCACCATCCCGAACCGCCGCCGGAAATCAATCGCCAACAATGGCAGGGCCGGACCTTCGATCCGGCCCGACCGTCGGCGTGGCTGCGGGTTGAACGACAGGTGTTGCACGGCCTGCCGCAGACCCATGCCGTTTTATTTACCATCCGAACCTATCACACTCCGCTGAGCGACTTGTCGGTGGCAGAACAGCAGTTACTCTATCAGGCCATCGCCGGGATGGAAGAATCCCATCGTGACTACAAAGGACTGGCTGATCCGACGCCGCTACTGGACTGGCTAGAGACGTTATATACCTCAGCCTGATTCGGCAGGCGCGATCCGTACCGCCAGGACATCACAGGGGGTCCCGTGTAAAACGGCATTGGCCGTAGAACCCAGCAACAGACCTACTCCGTGCCGCCCGTGCGTGCCAACCATGATCAGGTCGGCCTTGATTTCCTCGGCGACCCGCAATATTTCGGATTTCACCGAACCGGCTTCGACCCGCACGCTGGCCCACTTCAAAGCAAAATCATCGCGTTTACGCTGTAAAAAAGCGTCCGCCTGTTTATAAAGACTTTCTTCAAAATCGGCCGGCAGGGTTGTGATCAGATCGTAACTGTTTTCGGTCACGACCGGCTCCACGACATGCAACAGGGTCAGCTCAGCTGTCGCCTGATTGATTAACTCACTGGCCCGCTCAAGTACCTGATCCGCTTCATCCGAAAGATCCAGGGCCAGTAAAATATTCTGATAAGAAGGCATCTGCCGCTTTTCCTGTTGGGTTGTGTGATCAAGAGTATAGAAAAGCCACTATCGGCTGCAAACAATCTCCAACCATCCGCTGGTTGTTCTCACTGACGGTAACACCGGACTCTGGACTCCTTCGACGCCAGCGATTAATCTGCACTGAATACGAACAACACTCCTGCACAAAAAATCGACAGCCTGAAAGGATACTGCCGATGCTGACTGCCACCATCTGGCTGAGCTTCGCCTTTGGCGCCGGCCTGTTAATGCGCCTGATTGGCCTTCCGCCCCTGGTCGGTTATCTGGCCGCCGGTTTTTTACTCAGTGCCAACGGTCATGAAACCAATACGCTCATAGAAGCGGTCGCCCATGCCGGGGTGTTGTTGCTGCTGTTCAGCGTTGGGTTGAAATTACGCCTGAAAAGCCTGATCCGCAGTGAAGTTCTGGCCGGTTCCCTGTTGCATATGGGGCTGACCATTGTGTTGCTCTGGGTCATTTTGAGCCAGTTCGGTAATCTCTCCTTCGAAGCCGCCGTGGTGATTGCCATTGCCCTGTCATTTTCCAGTACCGTGGTCGCCGCCAAGGTCCTGGAAAGCAAGAAAGAATTACGCGCGTTCCATGGCCGGGTCGCGATCGGGATCCTGATCATGCAGGATCTGGTCGCGGTTGCCATACTCAGTCTGGCCGGCGGCGTAACGCCTTCCCCCTGGTCTTTTCTGTTACTCGGTTTCTTTTTGCTCCGACCGTTGCTTCACTGGTTGCTGGATATCTGCGGGCACGGCGAACTGGTCATTCTGTACGGACTGCTACTGGCACTGGTGGTCGGTGGCGGCAGCTTCGAGGAATTCGGTCTCAGTTCGGAACTGGGGGCTTTGTTACTGGGTATCATTCTGTCCGATCACAAGCGAGCCACCGAGCTTTCCAATGCCCTTTGGGGGCTGAAGGAAATATTACTGGTTGGCTTCTTTTTGCAAATCGGCCTGTCAGGCCATCCGACACTACTCACTTTTGAACATGCGCTGTTTCTTAATCTGCTGTTGCCGCTCAAAGCGCTGCTGTTTTTCTTTATCCTGCTAATGTTCCGTCTGCGCTCGCGCAGTGCCTTTCTTGCCGGCCTGAGCCTGGCCAGTTTCAGTGAGTTCGGCTTGATTGTCGCCAGTGTTGCCGAGGGTCAGGGCTGGATCAGTACCGACTGGCTGGTACTGCTGGCGGTTACCGTCGCCGTCTCCTTTGCCATTACGGCCCCTTTGAACCGTTATTCCCACGAGCTGTATCAACTGCTCGGCAAAGGCCTCAAACGGTTTGAAAGTCGTCACCGGCATCCGGATGACGAACCTATCAATGTCGGTAGTGCCCATATACTGGTCGTCGGCATGGGGCGAGTCGGCACCGGCGTCTATGACACCCTCCGTGACAGCCATCTGCGGGTAGTGGGCCTCGACTCGGATCCAGGCAAGGTGGAAAATCACCGCCGGCTAGGACGGCGGGTCCTGTATGCCGATGCCGAAGATCCCGGCTTGTGGTCGGGGCTGACGCTCAGAGGCGTGCGCATCATCATGCTCTGTATGCCGGAACTCTCCGCCAAGTTGATGGCCATTCAGCAACTGCGCGAGCGCGGTTTTGATGGCCAGATCAATGCCACCGCCCTGTTCATCGAGGAAGTTGAACAACTGAAGAACAAGGGCGCCGATCTGGTTTACAACTACTATGACGGCATCGGGGTCAGCTTCGCCGACAAGACCCTGCAAACCCTGCCCAGGGAGCTCACTCCTCAGACATTTCGGCGCTGACCCGGCAGTAATAGTCTTCGCCTGCGACAACGACGCATAAAAAAAGCCCCGTCCTCTTTCGAGAACGGGGCTTTGGTATTGACGTCCAGGATGGACTAATGCCGCGGAGGCCATGGTGCCCTGAACCATCGGAGATGGTTAGGGTTGCCCTGACACCGAAGGTGTAGGGTACTCACAATGAACCCGCAGGGTTCTGTGAGACAACATGATGAAGCCCGAAGGGATTCTATGAGACAGGCCGAAAGCGGTGAAAGCCTGGTGACCTACTCTGACTGCGCACATCCCTGTGCGCAGCCCTTCGGGCAGCCTTCGGCTGTCCACAAAATTGCATGGAGCAATTTTGAACAACGGCGCATAGCGACGTTGGCCCGAAGGGCGAGCCCCAGGGATGGGGCGAGTAAATTCGCTCCCGGCGAATTTGTCACATGTACCCTGGCAAAGTAAAAGTTAACGGTCTGACCGGCAGGCCACAAAAGAAAAACCCCGAAGCGCCAAAAAAGGCACTTCGGGGTTTTTAAATTAAAGCCTGGCGGTGACCTACTTTCACATGGGGAGACCCCACACTATCATCGGCGCTGAGCAGTTTCACTTCTGAGTTCGGGATGGTATCAGGTGGTTCCCGCTCGCCATTGCCGCCAGGCAAACTGGCTAGATCGAGAGTAATACAACAACTCTCAATCTGAATTCTGGATTAGGTAGAAGATAATGCTTTTGATTGTATTACTGTTGGTGACCGACCCAAAAAATTTGGGTGTTATATGGTCAAGCCTCACGGGCAATTAGTACTGGTTAGCTTCATACGTTACCGCACTTCCACACCCAGCCTATCAACGTTGTAGTCTTCAACGGCCCTTTAGAGTGATCAAGTCACTGGTGAGACCTCATCTTGAGGGGGGCTTCCCGCTTAGATGCTTTCAGCGGTTATCCCGTCCGAACTTAGCTACCCGGCAGTGCCACTGGCGTGACAACCGGAACACCAGAGGTTCGTCCACTCCGGTCCTCTCGTACTAGGAGCAGCTCCTCTCAAGTCTCAAACGCCCACGGCAGATAGGGACCGAACTGTCTCACGACGTTCTAAACCCAGCTCG
>CAYOOC010000094.1:0-8879 GCA_964405505.1 uncultured Thiohalophilus sp. | reverse complement strand
GGTGGAGTAATTTATTGCTGCCGAAGCGTTGACTCAGACCGGCGGCCAGCAGAATACCGGTGGTGTTCATGCCACGTTGACGGCGTCGGGGTTGCGTACCACCGCAGTGGCCGAATTACGCAGAGCGGTGATTTCCGCCAGGATGGCCACAGCGATCTCCGGCGGGGTATGGCTGCCGATATCCAGCCCGACCGGTGCATGCAGACGACGGATCTGGGCTTTTGACAGTCCCAGTTCCGCCAGGCGTCGACGCCGGGCATCGCAGTTGCGTTGTGAGCCAATGGCGCCGATGTAGAAGGCGCTGGAGGTGAGCGCATCGAGTAACGCCATGTCGTCCAGTTTGGGATCGTGGGTGAGGGCGAGTACAATGCTGCGGGCATGACCGGCGTATTCGCCGACGGCCTCGTCCGGCATGCTGCCAATGAGCTGTGTGCCGGGCAGTTGCCAGCCAGCGGCGTATTCCTCGCGCGGATCGCAAACGATGACCTGGTAGTCGAGCATCAGGGCCAGTTGCGAGACATACCGGGACAGGTGACCGGCACCGATCAACAGCATTTGCCATTGGGGTCCGAAGACCTTGCTGACCGATTCCTCGTCATACGCAAACTCCTGGTCGGCCGTGGCCGGTGCCAGGGTAACTTCGCCGCTGGCGAGATCCACCTGGCGGTTGACCAGTTCGCCCTGTTGCATGGCGTTCAGCAACGGTTGCAGTTGTTCCGGATCGTTCAAGGCTTCCAGCAACAGCTCCAGTCGCCCGCCGCAGGGCAGACCGAAACGGCTGGCTTCCTGGCGGTCGACACCGTAATCCAGGCGGGTGGGCAACTGTTCGCTCAGCTCATTGCTGGAAAAACGGGCCAGCAGGTCCTCTTCCACGCAACCGCCGGAGACCGAGCCGGCATGTACCCCGTCCTGGCGCATCACCAGCAGCGAGCCAGGCGGGCGGGGCGAGGAGCCCCAGGTCTTCAACACAGTGGCCAGCACCAGCGAGTGACCCTGTTGCAGCCACTGGTGGGCGGTGCGGATCACTTCACGGTCGCTTCCCCAGGCTTGCATGGTGGTTTCCCCCTCAGGCGGACAACGTCAATGGCAGGCGTTGAAACGCCTGGCCGGTCAGGGCGCTCAGGGCATTGGCCACCGCCGGGGCAATGACCGGCGTGGCCGGTTCACCGACCCCGGTGGGTGGCTGGGTGGATTCGACAATGTGGACCTCGACCTCGGGCATCTGATCGATCGTGATCATCTGAAAGTCGTGGTAATTGCCCTGTACCACCGCGCCGTCATCCAGGGTGATTTCGCTCACCAGGGCGGGCGAGAGACCAAAGCCCATGCCGCCTTCCATCTGGGCCTTGATCACATCCGGGGTGACGGCGATACCGCAGTCGATGGCAATGATCACCTTGTCGACACGGAAACGGTTGTCACTATGCAGTGCCACTTCCGCCACTTCGGCGACATAGCTGTTAAAAGACTTGTGCAGCGCGATGCCGCGGGCCCGGCCTTCGGGCAGCGGCATTCCCCAACCGGCTTTTTGCGCGGCCAGGTCGAGGACCGCCCGATGACGGGGCCGATCGTTGAGTAACTCGCGCCGGAATTGGACGGGGTCCCGGCCGGCGCGACGCGCCAGTTGATCGATCATGGTCTCCACCGCAAAGGCCGTATGGGTGGAGCCGACCGAGCGCCACCATTGCACCGGTACCGGGAGTGTCGGCGAATGCAGATCGACCGTGATATTCGGTATGGCGTAGGGCAGATTGGCGGCACCTTCCACTGACGTGGCATCGACGCCATTTTCGACCATGCTCGATTCAAACCCGGTACCGGTCATGATCGACTGGCCCACGATCCGGTGCTGCCAGGCGACCGGTTTGCCGTTGTCATCCAGCGCGGCGGAGAGGGTGTGATAGTACAGCGGCCGAAAGTATCCGGCCCGGGTGTCATCCTCGCGGGTCCAGACCATTTTGATCGGTCGGCGCGTGTCCAGCGCCCTGACGATGCTGGCCGCTTCCACCACGTAGTCGGAATGAGGATTGCCACGCCGGCCGAACGAGCCGCCGGCGTATAGCATATGGATCGTCACCTGTTCGGGCTGGAGGCCGAACAGTTTGGCCACGGCCTGCTGATCGGCGGTCTGGGATTGCACCCCGTTCCAGATCGTCACCCCCGCGTCGGTGCGCTGTACCACGCAGTTGAGCGGTTCCATCGGGGCATGGGCCAGATAGGGAAATTCAAATTCCAGATCAATCCGTTCGGCCGCCTCGTTCAGGGCCTGCTCGCTGTTACCGTTTTGATGCGCGACGTTACCGGGGCGCCGGGCGCGTTGTTTGTAATCGGCGAGGATTTCCTCGCTGCCCAGGTCAAAGGCGTTGCTTTCATCCCATTCGACGACTAGGGCATCCCTTCCCTTGATTGCGGCCCAGGTATGCTCGGCTACCACGGCCACGCCATTGGGAATCTCGATGATCTCCTGCACGCCCCTGACCTGGCGGGCTTTGGTGGCGTCAAACTGTTTGACGCTGGCGCCGAAGCGGGGTGGATGTGCCACCACAGCCACCAGCATGTCGGGCAACTGGATATCCTGGGTATAGACGGCCGTGCCGTTGACTTTCTCCTTGCTGTCCTTGCGTGGCACGACTGTGCCGATCAGGGTGAACTGATCCGGTTCCTTGAGAAAGACGTCATCGGGGACAGGTTGTTGTGCGGCGAGATCGGCCAGCTCGCCGAAGCGGGCCTGTTGCCCGGAATCGAGGTGTTTAACAATGCCTTTTTCCACCTGAATATCGTCGCTGTCCACATGCCACTGTTGTGCGGCCGCGGCGACCAGCATGTGCCGGGCGGTGGCGCCGGCCTTGCGCATCTGGTTAAACGAGTTGGGCATGGCGGTGCTGCCGCCGGTGCCCTGGATCTGTCCCCAGAACAGGTTGTTATAGCGACTGGCGTCGGCCGGGGCGCCTTCGCTGACGATTTGCGACCAGTCGGAATCCAGCTCTTCGGCGACCAGGGCGGCAAGCCCGGTATAGGTGCCCTGGCCCATTTCCAGGTGTTTGATCATCACGATGACCTTGTTGTCCTCGGTGATGCGCACAAAGGCATTGGGTTCAAACAGTATTTCGCTGTTGCTGTCGACCGGATCCGGTTCCATCCCGGTCAGTTTTTCCGCATTTTGATCGCAGCCGCCCAGATACATTCCGAGCGTGAGGCCGGCGCCGGCGCCCAGGCTGGTGATCAGAAACTCACGCCGCTGGATATCAAAGCGCCGGCGGCTCATGCTACACCTCCCTGGTCAGCGAGGGTCCGGGCCGCGCTGTGGATCGCCTCGCGAATGCGCACATAGGTATGGCAGCGGCACAGATTGTCACGCATGGCTTCGTTAATCGCCGCATCATCGGGTTGCGGGTTGTTTTCCAGCAGGGCGATGGCGCTCATGATCTGGCCGGACTGGCAATAACCGCACTGCACCACATCATGCTGTACCCAGGCATTCTGGACGGCCTCGGCGACCGGGGAGCTGACTTGTTCGATGGTGGTGATTGTCTTGCCCTGCACGGACTCGACCGGGGCAATGCAGGCGCGCACCGGGTCGCCGTCAACGTGCACGGTGCAGGCACCGCAGACGGCGATGCCGCAACCATATTTGGTACCGGTCAGCCCCAGTATGTCGCGCAGCGCCCACAGCAGCGGCATGTCGGGCTCGATATCGAGGGAGTGTGATTCGCCATTGACGGAAAGTGTGACCATGCGAGACTCCTTTCTTCATTGTATGAAGTTCTATTAGCCTAGCATGCCTTTTGTGGATGTCACACCGGGCCCGCCATTCGCTTTGTGCTAGGTTGGGTTAACCTCTAGCTATTTTGAGGGATTAAAAAGCGTGGTGTCTGGCGGGGCTGAATAACAGGAATTAAAGCGCTGTTTTTGGGTGAGGAGACCTTGTAATGCCGATATTTGGCCCAATATCGTAAAAATGTGTAGTATTTCCGGTTGTACTTCGGTATATAATACACCCACGCTACATCTCTCTGGTTCTTGTCAGTATTTCTTTCCAAGATAATACCTGTTGAAAACCTCGCAAGACGTGTATCGCATTTTTATTAATAACTTTTGAATAGGTAAATTATCATGGTAACAGGAACCGTTAAGTGGTTTAACGAATCCAAGGGCTTCGGCTTTATTTCTCCTTCTGACGGCAGCAAGGACGTGTTTGTTCACTTCTCTGCAATCACCGGTTCAGGGTTTCGTACTCTGACTGAAGGTCAATCTGTGACTTTCAATGTCGAGAATGGCCAGAAGGGCCCGCAGGCGACAGATGTGCAGGCCTAAGCCTTAAAACATCTGCTGTCTCAAAAAGCCCCGCGAGCAATCGCGGGGCTTTTTTTATGTCTGTTGATGGTTGTCCGGACGGACAATGAATAAAAGCCCCTTCGGGGCCTTCATAGCGGTCAGAGGTTGGCGATTTTCTCTTTCTGGTTTTTGAGCTGCTGCAGGGAGCCCTGAATCTCCCGGAGTTTGTCCCGTTCTTTCTGAACCACCGCCTCGGGTGCTTTGTCGACGAAATTGGGGTTATTCAATTTGCCATCGATCCGTCTGGCCTGATCGTCGAGTTTGTCGATCTCCTTGCCCAGACGGGTCAGTTCGGCTTCCTTGTCGATCAGACCGGCCATGGGGATGAGGATCTGCAAGTCATCCACCAGGGCGGTGGCCGATTCCGGGGCTTCTTCATCTTTGGGCAGCCAGGCGATGGATTCGATCTTTGCCAGGTTCTGCAGATAATGCCGGTGGCGCTCAACCCGTTCTTTATCCGCGTTGCTGTAGTGCTGCAGGATCACCGGCAACGGTTTGCCCGGTTTGATGTCCATGCCGCTGCGGATCTGACGAATCCCGACAATGAACTGCTTGACCCACTCCATCTCCTCGACCGCGGTGTTGTCGATTTTGTCCCTGTCCGCTTCGGGATAGGGCTGGGTCATGATGGTCTCGCCCGCCCTGGCGGCCAGGGGGGCGACTTTTTGCCAGATCTCTTCGGTGATGTAGGGCATAATCGGGTGCGCCAGTCTCAGAACGGCTTCCAGTACGCGGACCAGGGTGCGGCGGGTACCGCGTTTGGCTGTGTTACTGGCAGCGTCGTTCATTAACACCGGTTTGGACAGCTCCAGGTACCAGTCGCAGTATTCGTTCCAGGTAAATTCGTACAGGGCATGGGCGGCACGATCGAAACGGTACTCGCCGATCGCCTTGTTGATCTGCTGTTCGGTCTCCTGCAGGCGACTGATGATCCAGTGATCGGCGACGGACAATTCCACCTCGCCGCCATCCTGACCGCAATCCTGGCCCTCGGTGTTCATCAGTACGTAACGGGCCGCGTTCCACAGTTTGTTGCAGAAGTTGCGATAGCCCTCGATCCGGCCCATGTCGAAGTTGATGTCGCGGCCGGTGGAGGCGAGGGCGGCGAAGGTAAAGCGCAGCGCATCGGTACCGAAGGCGGGAATCCCGTTGGGGAAGTCCTTGCGAGTCTGTTTGGCGATCTTCTCGGCCAGGTGCGGTTGCATCATACCTTTGGTGCGTTTTTCCACCAGTGCCTCGAGTTCGATCCCGTCGATAAGATCGATCGGATCGAGCACGTTGCCCTTGGATTTGGACATCTTCTGGCCATGGGCGTCACGCACCAGGCCATGAATATAGATTTCGCGAAACGGGACATCGTCCATGAACTTGAGCCCCATCATGATCATCCGCGCGACCCAGAAGAAAATGATGTCAAAACCGGTGACCAGTACGCTGGTGGGGTAGAAGGTGTTCAGGCGTTCGGTCTGCTGTGGCCAGCCCAGGGTGGAGAAAGGCCACAGCGCGGAACTGAACCAGGTGTCGAGCACATCCTCGTCCTGTTGCAGGTCGAGATCATCGGGCAGGCTGTGCTGCCGGCGGACTTCCTGTTCATCGCGACCGACGTAAATGTTGCCCTCTTTGTCGTACCAGGCCGGGATACGGTGGCCCCACCAGATCTGGCGACTGATACACCAGTCCTCGATGTTGCGCATCCATTCGAAATAGGTGTTTTTCCAGTTGTCCGGCACGAAGCGGATACGCCCGTCTTCCACCGCGTCGATGGCCGGCCCGGCCAGCGGTTTGATCTTGACGTACCACTGATCGGTCAGAAACGGTTCGATGACGGCGCCGGAACGATCGCCGCGCGGCACCATCAGTTTATGCGGCTCGGTTTTCTCCAGCAGTGCCTGTGCCTCGAGATCGGCGACGATCTTTTTACGGGCCTCGAAACGATCCAGGCCGATGTAGGCGGCAGGTAGCAGCTGGCCTTCCCCGGCCAGGTTATCCCGCACCGCGGCGCTGTCGGTAAAGATATTGATCAGACCGCCATGGGGCTGCTCGGCAATCGGCGTTTCATCGCGATGGCGTTGCCAGACCTGGTAGTCGTTGAAATCGTGGGCGGCGGTGATCTTGACGCAACCGGTACCGAACTCGGGATCCACATACTCGTCGGCGATGATCGGGATGCGCCGGCCGGTCAGCGGCAGCTCGACAAACTCGCCGAGCAGATGTTTATAGCGTTCGTCGCCGGGATGAATCGCCACGGCACAGTCGCCCAGCAGAGTTTCGGGGCGGGTGGTGGCAACAATCAAATGGCCGGTGCCATTGGTCAACGGATAGCGCATGTGCCACAGGTGGCCGTTTTCTTCTTCGGAAAGTACCTCGAGATCGGACACGGCGGTATGCAATACAGGGTCCCAGTTGACCAGGCGCTTGCCGCGATAGATCAGGCCTTCTTCATACAGGCGGACAAAGACCTCTTTGACCGCGTCGGAGAGGCCGGTGTCCATGGTGAAGCGTTCGTGCTGCCAGTCGGGTGAGGCACCCATGCGGCGCAGCTGGCGGGTGATGGTCCCGCCGGATTCTTCCTTCCATTCCCAGATCTTGTCGATGAATTTCTCGCGCCCGATGTCGTGGCGGGTCTGGCCTTCGGCATTGACGATACGTTCGACCACCATCTGGGTGGCGATCCCGGCGTGGTCGGTGCCCGGCTGCCACAGGGTGTTATCGCCTTTCATGCGATGATAGCGGGTCAGGGCATCCATGATGGTGTCCTGAAAAGCGTGGCCCATATGCAGGCTGCCGGTGACGTTGGGTGGCGGGATCATGATGCTGAAGGGCTCGCCCGCGCCGGAGGGGGCGAAATAGTCGTTCTGTTCCCAGCTGTCATACCAGCGCTGTTCGATCGCTTGCGGGTTATAAGTCTTGTCCACGGAACATCCGATTGGTTGCTTGCCAGTGAGTTGATGGTCACAAACCCCGTATTATACCGAATACCGGCGCAGGGCCATATCCTCCACGGTGTAATTGCCTGAATTTTCCGCCATCCGTGCCACGGCCATGCTAGACTGCGCCCCCATGAGTGCACTGGCTATCGATACCCGGCTCTGGATTTATCTGCTGCTGACCCTGGTAGCCAAGCTGGTGCTCGCCCATTACCTGCCGATGACCGGCGACGAAGCCTACTTCATCGTCTGGGGCAATTACCCCGATTACGGTTATTACGATCATCCGCCGATGGTGGGCTGGCTGTTGACGGCCATGCTCTCGGTCAGCGATGCCCCGCTGTGGTTACGTCTGCCGCAGGTGCTGTTGACCTCCTTCATCGGTCTGGCCATTTACCTGTTGCTGCGCCGCACTCACGAAGCCGTGGCGGTCGCGGTGGCGGTGTTGTATCTCATCGCACCGGTGAATGTACTGGGCGTGCTGACCACGACCGACACGCCGCTGATTTTCTGGTCGTTCCTCTCGGGCGTCAGCTTCTATTTTGCCCAGCGCCGCGACAATCTGGGGTGGTACCTGTTGTGCGGCCTGTTTCTGGGACTGGCGTTTTTTTCCAAGTTTTTTGCCGGCCTGCTGGGTATTGCCTATTTTCTGTATATCGTGCTGTATACCCGCCGTGGCCTGCGGCCCTATCTCGGCCTGCTACTGATCGTTCTGGGTACCCTGCCGTTTATCGGGCTCAACCTGTGGTGGAACTACAATAACTGCTGGAATAACTACCTGTTTAATCTGGTCAACCGGACCGCCGGCTCGGGCTTTTCAGCGGGGACCATGCTGGCCTATCTGGTGATGCTGGTTTATCTGGTGACGCCGCCGATTCTCTATTACCTGTTCAGGCAATGGCGGGATCTGAAAGAAAGCCTCACCAGTCGCCAGAGCGTCTTTGGCGGGCTGTTTCTGATACCCATCGGGCTGTTCTTCTTGCTCTCCTTCTGGAAAGAGATCGGTCTGCACTGGTTACTGAGTTTTTATCCGTTCCTGTTCCTGGCGCTGGCACCCATTTTCAGTACTCAGCAGCTGCGCAAGTGTCACTATTTCATGCTGCCGTTTACCGTTTTGCACCTGGTCTTTATCGGAGCCTTGCTGATGCTCGCGCCGGGTATCGCCAAGGAGATCGATGAAAAAGCCTATCGTGATGCGGTATTTGGCCTGCGTACCGAACAGATTATCGACGCCATGTCCGAGTCCGATGCGGCGGTAATGATGACCGAAAGCTACAGCAAATCGGCTTTACTGGCTTATTACACCAGGCGACCGGTACCGGTGTTTGGCGTCAGTTCCTATCACGGGCGCGAAGCCGACAAGCGCACCGATTTTCGCCAGCTGGACGGCCGGGATATCGTGATTTTCAGCTACTATCGGCGAGAAATGTACCGGCCCTATTTCCGCGATTCACAGATTCGCCGTATCGACGTGGACGATACCCATTTTTATCTGTTCGTCGGCAGGGGGTTTGATTATCAGACCTACCGGGATGACATCCTGCGCGAAGTGGTCGATCGCTATTACCAGATACCCGACTACCTTCCCACCGGGCAGTGCTACATGTACGAACGCTA
>CAYOOC010000093.1:0-9237 GCA_964405505.1 uncultured Thiohalophilus sp. | reverse complement strand
AGGTCACGCTGGCGTTAGCCTGCGTGACATCTCCACCGATACCTCAGAATGTCAGGTAGCGCTGCGCGCAACCTGACCTACGCCTCTGGCCCCAGGCGACTAGCACCTGGCCCCTTTGCAACCCGTCGCACTACAGTGATTTTTTCAATGACCGTTAAGAGTGGACGATCCCGCCGTTAAGGATGGGAATCGATGGGTTGCAAACCGACTATGACAGCTGACGCAGCTTTCCACCATTTTTGAATAATAGAACAGGCTCAGTTCGGCATCCTGGGATTCGGCGGCCTGCTGCAGTTTTTTCGCCTGTTGATGAAAGGCTTTGTCCTGCCGGATAAAATCTTTCGGCAGAGTCTGATGCAGGGTCTTGCGATCTTTCGCCGTCAGCTTCTGCTGGAAAATAAAGCTGTCATGCATCTGACCGGCCGTTTCGGCCACGGTGTGCCACTGCCCCTGCGGCAGGGCCGCGCTAATCGTGGCCAGCGCCTCTTGCAGGGCCTGCATTTCCTGTTGTAATAAGCCGCGCAGTTCGGGTTCATTCGCCAGCGGACCGCCACCGCCCTGGGCCAGGGCCGGACCACCGGGCGCCGCTATCACCAGCAATGCCACGAATACAGCGCGTTTTAGCGTGAATAACATACCCCCTCCTTCATTCAGATATTGCCGGGCGAACAGAAGCCCGGATCGGGCCCACTGAAGCCTAACGACTCCCCCCTGTTTACCCCTTGATACGTATCAAGGCGGGCGGCACTTGTCGCACTCAAAATTGTTGACTAATCTACTTATATATTACCGCGTATGACTACCCTCTCGGCAGGTACAGCGATGCCCGGCACAATCCAGATGGAAAACCGCGAGCAGGGGGTTCTGCTCAAGATGAGCGGACTGGTTAGCGGCCGGGAAATTATCGAGCTCAACCGGGCGATTTACACCGGGGATCCGGAAAAAATGCTGCGCTACCAGATCTGGGATTTTACCGAAGCCCGGCGCATGGAGGTCTCACCGGAGGAGCTGCATATCATCACACTCGACGACAAGGCCGAAGCCGCCAAAAACCCGCACATGCTGGTCGCCCTGGTCGGCTCACCCCGCCAGCTCAATGGTGTGGATGTGTCCTACCAGGTGTTTTCCCAGACCTGGATCGGCGATGGATTTCAAAGCGGCTCCTTTCGCAGCCTGGACGAGGCTCGCCAGTGGATTGAACATCTGCAGCCACAGCCCATTGAGACTCAATCCAGCCAGAACTAAAAACTCTCGCGCTCGATCTCCAGATAGGCCCGGTTGATGTTGATGCCCATCTGCCCCTCGAACTCTTTCATTGTCCGCCATTCGGACAGATCCAGGGTCTTGCGGATCTCGCTGTCCATCATGCCCTGGTTGTATCCTGCCTCGATCCCGGCATACAGATCCGCCATCCGTTGATGCATGGCTTTAACATCGGCCATGGTCATCAACGGCCCGTGACCGGGAATCACTGTTTCGATATCCCGCTCCTGAATTTTTGCCAGGGTATCTATCCAGCTGCCAACGTGTGCATCGACAAAACTGGGAATCATTTTCTTCACCAGAATATCACCGCTGATCAGCAATTTATCCCGGGGCACATAAACCATCATATCGCCGGGTGTATGTGAGCCGGCGGGAACCCAGAACTCCATGGCAATCCCCTGCAGGGTCACCTCGGTTCGAGACTGCTGCGGATACACCGTATTTGCCGGGACCGGCCGGGTATCGGGATGCTCCTTTCCCGTCGTGTTCTCCAGTATTGCGATCCAGTCGTAACCATGTTTTTCAACCAGTTCCCGGCACATCTTCGAACTGACAATTTCCGCATCCGGGAAAGCAGTGTTGCCCAGGATATGATCACCATGATGATGGGTATTGATGATATGGGTTACCGGCTTATCCGTGACTCCGGCAATAGTCTTTTTTAGATGGCGGCCGATTTCATCGCTGAACCCGGTATCGATCAGAACAACCCCTTCATCGCCGATCAATACCGCGCTGTTAACCATATAGCCATGATTTTCTTTTGTAGGAAACCCGATTGGACCCAGCAGTGCGTAGACCCTGTCATTGACTTTTTTGATTTCCGGTTCCGGCAGCCCCTCACCAGCCTGCACACAGGTAACTGGCAACAGCAATAACAGGATGCCCAGAAAACAGGGCTGGATTTTCAAAAAACGATACACATTACTGAGCATGGGCTTTTCTCCTGGAGAATCATTGAACATGATAATATCTGTCATCGTCGGCGTAAATCGCCAGGCTAATGAAAATACCTTTCTGATTAAGGACAATGCTTGCACTATCCTTTATAATTCAAGCCTGTATCGACCCTGCCAAAGTTAAATGCACGCTTACCTGAACCACAATGCACTCATCACCGCGCTGCGCGGTTACCGGCTGACTGATCTGCGCAGCGACCTGCTGGCGGGGATCACGGTTGGAATCATCGCCGTTCCGCTGGCCATGGCGCTGGCTATCGCCAGCGGGGTGCCACCCCAGTACGGACTCTACACCGCGATTGTCGCCGGTCTGATCATTTCCTTGAGCGGCGGTTCCCGTTTCAGCATTTCCGGTCCTACTGCCGCCTTCGTGGTCATCCTGCTACCCATTACCCACACCTACGGACTGGGCGGGCTGCTAATCACGACCGTCATGGCCGGCTTCATTCTGATTATTATGGGCGTGGCCAGAATGGGGCGGTTGATCCAGTTCATCCCCTATCCGGTGACCATCGGTTTTACCGCCGGTATCGCCGTGGTGATCGCCAGTTTGCAAATCAAGGACTTCCTCGGTCTGGCGACCGGTGAAATGCCGCAGCACTTTCTGGAGAAAATGGGCGTTCTGCTGCAGGCCTTGCCCACTACCCACTGGCCGGATCTGCTGATTGGCCTGCTCACGCTGTCCGTTCTGCTGTTCTGGTCGCGCCTGAAAAGCCGTGTTCCCGGTCATCTGGTCGCCCTGCTGCTGGGTTCCATCGTCGCCTGGCTGCTGGGATTCGTCTGGCCATCGTTCAATGTCGCAACCATCAATTCCCAGTTCACTTACCTGCTGGATGGCATGCAGCAACAGGGTATCCCGCAGGCACCGCCGCTACCGTTGCTACCCTGGAACCTGCCCGCCGCCGATGGTCAGCCCATCGGCCTCTCCTGGCAACTGGTGCGCGATCTGCTGCCTTCCGCCTTTACCGTAGCCATGCTCGGTGCCATCGAATCGCTGCTGTGTGCTGTCGTCGCCGATGGCCTGACCGGCACGCGCCATAAACCCGATACCGAACTGATCGGACAGGGGCTGGGTAATGTGGTTGCCCCCTTTTTCGGCGGCATCCCGGCGACGGCGGCCATTGCCCGCACGGCCACCAACATCCGGGCCGGGGGCCGCAGCCCGATCGCCGCCCTGATCCATTCACTGGTGATCCTGTTAATTGTCGTCAGCCTGGCCGGCCTGCTCGGCTATGTGCCGATGGCTTCACTGGCGGCGCTGCTGCTGGTAGTGGCCTGGAACATGAGCGAGGCACGCCACTTTGTTCACATACTGCGTGTCGCACCCCGCAGCGACATCGTCGTACTCCTGGCCTGTTTCAGTCTGACGGTTCTGTTCGACATGGTGATTGCCGTGGCGGCCGGGCTGGTCCTGGCTGCCATTTTGTTCATTCGCCGCATTTCCAGCCTGACCGGTGCCGAACTGATCAATCCCGAGGAACATGAGCATCTGCAGGATATTCCGGATAATGTAGCGGTCTATGATATCAACGGCGCCCTGTTTTTCGGCGCCGCGGAAAAAGCCATCAGCGCACTGCACCACGTTAACAGCAGCATTGACGTTGTGGTGCTGGACATGAGCGATGTGCAGATGATCGATATGACCGGTGTTGTCGCACTGGAATCCCTGATCACCAGTCTGCATCAGCAAAACATTACTGTACTGGTTGCCAATCTCCATCCCCGTATGCAGGACAAGCTGACACGCGCCGGGATTCAGGAGCAGCCAAACAAGCTCGAATACCTCAGTGGACTGGAGGCGATACGCCAACGTATATTGTCAAGGCACAAAAAACCGCTAAACTGAATCAAACACTCACCAGGTTTTGACCATGTCTGAAACCCTGACCGAAGTCCTGACCGAAGCGATCGAGGACGAGTACAAAGCTCGCGCCACCTATCGCCGGGTTCTGGAAAAGTTTGGTGAGGTGCGCCCGTTCAGCAATATCGTCGAGGCGGAACAACGCCATATTGATGCCTTGCTGGTGCTGTTCACAGAGTATGGACTGCGCGTCCCCGCAGATAGCTGGCCGGATCGTGTCGAGACGCCAGAGACCCTGCTGGCCGCCTGCCAGGCAGGAGTTGCTGCCGAAATCGACAATGCCGCCATGTATGATCGTCTGCTCGCTGCCAGCGGCGACTTTCCTGACGTTCAGAGCGTGCTTCGTAACCTGCAACGCGCTTCCCAGGAAAACCATCTGCCCGCCTTTCAACGTTGCGTGGAAAGAGAAAACCGCCAACTAAAATAGTGTTATAAATATCCCTTGCCTTCGCGCGTTGATAACCACCACAATGATCAACCAGTAATAATGCCGGGGTGACAGGATGTCCTCGAACATCTTTGTGGTAGGACTCGACGATTTCAATCTCGCCCAGTTGCAGTCCCTACGGCATGCGAATGAGTATCAGTTTCATTCTCTACTCTCCTATCAGACGGTTAAACGTCCGATCCGCGAGCCGATCGAGCACCTGCTGCAACAGGCCTATACCAAACTGGACAGCTTCGAAGGCTCAATCGATGCCATCGTCGGTTACTGGGACTTTCCGGTCAGCACCCTACTGCCAATACTCCGCCGGCGCTATAACCTGCCTGGCCCGAGCCTGGAGGCGGTACTCAAGTGTGAACACAAATACTGGAGCCGCTGCCTGCAAATTGAAGTTTCTCCTGAACTGGTTCCCGAGTTTCAACTGGTCAACCCTTTCGAACCGAATGCAGAAGATACCGTCGAACTCGAATTCCCTTTTTGGCTGAAACCGATCAAGTCTGCCTCTTCCTATCTTGGATTCAAGATCAATAATCGCAAGGTGCTGACAGAAAGCCTGGCCATTATTCGTGACAAGATACACCGTTTCGCCGGGCCATTTAACGACATTCTGGATATGGCAGCAGTCCCTTCGCACATCGCCCCTTTCGATGGCAATTACTGTATCGCAGAGGGAATTATCTCCAGAGGTGGGCAATGTACTCTCGAGGGCTATGTTCACAAAGGCGAGGTAACGGTATACGGCATTGTGGACTCAATTCGTTCCGGAAGACAGCGCAGCTCCTTTTCCCGTTACCAATACCCGTCAAACCTTCCCGGTCAGGTCAAACAGCGCATGATTCAGGCGATACAGAAGGTTCTTTTGTATTTTGACTATAACGACTCACCATTTAATGCTGAATTTTACTGGTCAAAAAAAGATGATAAGCTTTATTTACTCGAAATTAACACCCGTATTTCCAAATCGCATTGCCCGCTGTTCAAAATGGTCGACGGCGAATACCATCATGCCGTGATGGTCGATGTAGCCCTGGGACATACCCCTAGTTTCCCTCATCGTGAAGGTAAATACGGAGTCGCGGCGAAATTCATGCTGCGTCATTTCCGTGATGGTTATGTCAAAACCGTCCCGACTCGCTCACAAATTGATGAGGTAAAACGGTGTTTTCCCGATACCGAAATACAGCTCCATATTGAACCCGGCACGTGGTTACGTGATCTGCCTGACCAGGACAGCTATAGTTATGAAATCGCCACCCTTTTCATGGGGGCGAAGAACCAGAAGCAGCTACTGGCAAACTACCAGGCCGCCCTGAACAGGCTCTGTTTTGACATCCGGGAAACCGAACGAGGTTAGTCCATGCGCATCGTCAATGAATTTCCGCACAAGGTTAAAACCATCGAAAATGTCTGGATCCCTATGCCGGACGGTATCCGCCTGGCAGCCCGCCTCTGGCTCCCGGAAGATGCCGAACAGGAACCGGTACCGGCAATTCTCGAATACATTCCCTATCGCAAGCGCGATTCGGTCCGGTCCCGGGATGAACAGATCTACCCCTATTTTGCCGGCCATGGTTATGCCTGCATCCGGGTGGATCTGCGCGGCAGCGGCGATTCCGAAGGCGTGCTGCGCGATGAGTACCTGCAACAGGAGCTGGACGACGGCGTGGCGATTTTACAATGGCTGGAGGCGCAACCGTGGTGCAACGGCAAGGTCGGGATGATGGGGATCTCGTGGGGTGGCTTCAATGGCCTGCAAATCGCCGCCATGCGCCCCCCGCAACTCAAGGCCATCATTACCGCCAGCTCCACCGATGATCGTTATGCCGATGATGTGCACCACATGGGTGGGTGTCTGCTGGGGGATAACCTCTCCTGGGCCTCGACCATGTTCGCCTATAACTCCTGCCCGCCTGATCCGGAAGTGGTCGGCGACACCTGGCGGGATATATGGTTCGAACGTCTGCGTGGCAGCGGACTGTGGCTGGAGCAATGGCTGCAACACCAGCGCCGGGATGATTACTGGAAGCATGGTTCGATTTGCGAGGATTACGCCGCCGTGCAATGCCCGGTGATGGCGGTCAGCGGCTGGGCTGACGGCTATTCCAATGCGGTATTCCGCTTGCTGGAAAACCTCGATGTTCCACGCTGTGGACTCATCGGTCCGTGGAGCCATAAATATCCGCATATCGGTCAGCCCGGCCCGGCGATCGGATTCTTGCAGGAGGCGGTTCGCTGGTGGGACAGGTGGTTAAAAGGTGTCGATAACGGTGTCGACAACGATCCGATGCTGCGGGTCTGGATGCAGGACAGTGTCCCGCCCACGACCCGCTATCGGATGCGACCCGGTCGCTGGGTTGCCGAGAACGATTGGCCGACGGCAGAAATCGAAAAGCTGGAGTTCATTCTCGCCCCCGCACGCCAGCTGCTCCCTGCCGATCGAACGAGCGGTGAGGAGACCCGCAATCTGCAATCGCCGCTGGGTCTCGGTCTGTTTGCTGGTAAATGGTGTTCCTATGCGGCCGCGCCGGATCTTCCTCATGATCAGCGCCAGGAAGATGGCGGTGCCCTGGTCTTCGACAGCGAGCCGCTGGAAGAACCCCTCGAAATCCTCGGTGCTCCCTATGTCGAACTGGAAGTGATTCCGGACAAACCCGTTGCCATGCTGGCGGTCCGACTGTCCGATATCGCACCCGATAATAAAGCCGCCCGTGTCACCTATGGACTGCTGAATCTGACCCACCGCGATAATTCAGAGCACCCACAACCACTGCAACCGGGCAAGCAATACCGGGTCCATGTTCAGCTCAACAACATCGCCCAGCAATTCCCCGCCGGCCACCGCCTGCGCATCGCGGTATCCACTTCTTACTGGCCGCTTGCCTGGCCGGCACCGGAATCCACCCAGGTCAAGGTCATCGCCGGAATCAGCAGTGCCTTTTTGCCGGTGCGCACACCCAGGGAGAGCGATAACAATCTGCGTCAATTTGACGAACCGGAAGCGGCACCGCCACTGGTCACCGAAATGATCGAGCCGGAGCACCACAACTGGCGGGTAATTCGGGATCTGGATCTCGATCTTTCGACCCTCAAGGTGATCAACGACGGTGGCATCGTCCACATCAAAGACATCGATCTGGAGATGGGGCGCAAGGCGCTGGAGTGGTATACCTATCAGGGTGATGACTTCAACTCGGTTCGTGGCGAAACCCTGTGGGAACGCAGCTTCAAACGTGGCGACTGGTTTGTCAAAACCGTCACCCGCACGGTATTGACCTCGACCGCGAGTGATTTCTATCTGCGTGCCGAACTCGACGCTTACGAAGGCGACAAGCGGGTCTATTCGGCCAACTGGGACACGGTCATACCCCGGGATTTTGTTTAACCCGTATCCACGAAACCAGAAAATACATTGATGCCAGAGTGATTGACAGCTGCCCTGTTGACCATAGATAGTTGCCGCCATGGCCCATGCACATCATCATACCCCGCATAGCTATAACCGCGCATTCACCATTGGCATCAGCCTCAACCTGATCTTCGTGGTTATCGAGTTTATCTACGGCGTCATCGGCAACTCCCTGGCGCTGTTCACCGATGCCGGGCACAACCTTGCTGACGTGCTGACTCTCCTGCTGGCCTGGGGGGCGGTCTATCTGGCCGGCAAGGAACCCACACCGTATCGAACCTATGGCTTTCGTCGACTGACGATTCTTGCCTCACTATTGAGTGGCATGCTGTTACTGGTGGCGGTGGGGGCGATTGCCTGGGAGGCACTGGGTCGTCTGACCGCGCCACAAGCGGTCGACGGCATGACCGTGATCGTCGTGGCCGCCATCGGTGTGGTGATCAATACCATCACCGCACTGTTGTTTATCCGTGGCCAGAAAGACGATCTGAATATCAAGGCCGCCTTCCTGCACATGGCTGCCGATGCAGGCGTCTCACTGGGCGTGGTCATCGCCGGTGTTGTCATCCTGTTCACCGGCTGGCTGTGGATCGATCCCCTGCTCGGTCTGCTTATCGCGCTGGTGATTCTCTACAGCACGCTGGATCTGTTGCGTGACTCTACCGGCCTGGCCATCGATGCCGTTCCCAAAGGCATCGATCCGCATGAAGTTGAAGCCTATTTAAATCAACTTCCCGGTGTCAGCGAAGTCCATGATTTACACATCTGGCCGATGAGCACCACCGAAACCGCGCTCACCGCCCATCTGGTCGTCCCGCAATTCCCGGATGACGATTCGCTGGTACAACAGGCCAGCGATGAACTGCATCGCCGCTTCGGTATCGATCACGTTACCCTGCAGTACGAAACCGGCAACGATTACTGCAAACTGGCCAGCCCGGGCAGTTTGTAGCTCACAGACTCATATCAGTTTTTTCACCACGAAGACACGAAGTCTCGAAGTATAACAACTGTTTTCTTCGTGTCTTCGAGCCTTCGTGGTAAAGCTTTTAGAATCTTCTCTACCGGCACGTTGCTAGAAACTAGTTGGCAGTCGGCAGGCACGATATAGCGAAGCGCTATCGGGCATTTGTCTAATAGAATGCAGTGACAGGAACATTCTGTTGTGGGAGGGGCTTGCAGCCGCGACTTGTCGAACTTGGCAGGCTGGTCGCCGATGAAATCGCCTCCCACAAAACAAAATAGTTGGCAGTTGGCAGTTGGCAGTTGGCAGTTGGCAGTTGGCAGTTGGCAGTTGGCA
>CAYOOC010000092.1:6524-9274 GCA_964405505.1 uncultured Thiohalophilus sp. | reverse complement strand
GGATCTCCGCCACATAGCCCATCGCCGCCAGTCCCTGTTCATCGGCATCCAGATGCGCACTGCCGGCATGCCCACGATCGGAGACATAAATCTCCCGAATCGGCGTCACCCCCTGCGCCTCGATCGCGGACCACAACCCCATGGCGGCAAAGATCTGTTGTGAACCGTAGGCCAGTGCCACCGTGCGCGCGTCGAAACCGGGATGCTGCTGCGTATTGAAGGGATGCGCCTCGACTACGGCAATCCGCAGGTCGGAGTCGGCCAGTGCACAGGCCAGGCTGGCGCCGACCAGGCCGCCGCCGACAATGATCAGATCGAATTCATTCGGGTTCGGCGCGCTCATCCGGCCATCAATGCCTCGATCTCGTCGGGATCCTTGGGAACATCCCGGGTCAGTACTTCGCAACCTTCTTTGGTCACCAGCACATCATCCTCGATGCGAATGCCGATGTTGTGCCATTTTTTTGCCACCTCGCTGTGCCGCGCCGAGATATACAATCCCGGTTCGATGGTCAGGGTCATCCCCGGCTCCAGCACGCGCCATTCGGTATCCACCTTGTAGTCGCCCACATCATGCACATCCATACCCAGCCAGTGGCCGGTACGATGCATGTAATAGGGCTTGTAGGCCTGGTCCTCGAGCAGTTTTTTCAGGCCGCCTTTTAGAATCCCCACATCCTTGAGCCCCTGCGTGAGCACCTTGACCGCCGCCTCATGCGGATCGTTCCAGTGATTGCCCGGTTTGACCTGTTCGATCGCCGCGTACTGGGCCTCCAGGACAATATCGTACAGGGTCCGTTGCGCCTTGCTGTACTTGCCGTTAACCGGGAAGGTACGCGAGATATCCGCCGCGTAATAATCGTACTCGGCGCCGGCGTCGATCAGCAGCAAATCGCCGTCATTCAAGGTCGAATAGTTTTCGATGTAATGCAGGATACACCCGTTGGCGCCGCCGCCGACGATGGACGGGTAAGCCGGGAACCGCGCCCCCTGTTGCATGAAGGTGTGCAACAGCTCGGCCTCGATCTGGTACTCATACAGCCCCGGCTTGCAGCTTTGCATGGCGCGAATATGCGCCCGGGCGGAGATCTTGGCCGCCTTGCGCATCGCCTTGATCTCCTGGCTGCTCTTGTACAGGCGCATGTCGTGCAAATGATGCTCCAGTGACACGAACTCGCCCGGGGTATGAATCCCGGCACGGGACTGTTTGCGCAATCGATTGACCCAGCCGATCAGGCGCTGATCAAAATCCGGGCTGGCACCCATGGTGTAAAACACCCGCTCCTTGTTCTCCAGCAGCCCCGGCAGGATGTCGTCGATATCGTCGATCGGAAACGAATCATCCGCCCTGTAGCGTTCCACCGCCCCTTCCTGACCGGCACGCGGCCCGTTCCAGACTTCCATATCGGGATCGTTTTCACGGCAGAAGAGAATATATTCACCATGCTCGCGCCCCGGCACCAGCACCACCACCGCCTCCGGCTCGGGAAAACCGGTCAGATAATAGAAGTCGCTGTCCTGGCGATAATGAAACTCGGTATCGCGATTACGCATCCGCTGCGGCGCCGCCGGCAGAATCGCCACCGAATCCGGCCCCATCAGTTCCATCAGGTGCTTGCGACGCTTGGTAAATTCCTGTGTATTCATCACTAAAGTTACAAGTTGTCAGTTTCAGTAACGAGGGCCGAGGTACGAGTGACGAGGAAAAACCTCTCAGTCGGAGGCTGTAGGAGGGGCTTTTAGCCGCGACAGATCGTGCGGTTAGCAATATCTATCGCGGCACAGCCGCCCCTGCGAACCTTTGGGGTTCGCCTTCCTCGTCACTCGTACCTCGTCCCTCGGCCCTGTGTTTTAATGTATCGGCACCTCACCGTCACCCGCGCTCGAGTACTGTCGGCGCAACTCCTCGCGAAACAGCAGGACGCCCATACGCAGGTATTCGACCAGTTCGGCATAGGCGGCTTCATCCTCGCCGTCGTCCTCGAGCTCATAGCCTTCGGCGCGGGAGATTTCCAGCATGTCCTGGATGATTTCGGGCAGTTCGCCGGGCAGGTTTTCCGGTTGCTGGATGCCGCCGGCGGCCAGGCCGGTTAAAAAGCCCTGGCACCAGTGGCCCAGCGCTTCCACCCGGACCGCCAGGGCGGCCTCGTCGTGAGGTAATAATAAATGGAAGTCGAACTGTTCGCTGTCGAACTGTTTGCGGCTCTCCTCGAACAGGGTCAACAACGGTTCCGGGGTTGGCGCCAGGGCATCCCGGCTCGGGCCGGTGAGCACCAGGGCCAGCCAGCTGTCGACGTCCAGCCCCTGAATGGTGCAGAACATGGCGCACAACAGGCCGTGGCTTTCCGCCGGGTCGGTATCGGCACCCTGGGCATGCAGGGCGTCGGCGACCAGGTCAAAATCGGGCAGTGATTCGGTCATCTATATAAACGGTATACGGCAGCTGAAATCGAGAGGATAAGCCATTTACCCGATCAGCAACAGTCACGGAGGCCAAATGGCGGTTTTTGGCTGAACGGCCCGTTGACCCTGCCCGGCCGCCGCTCTATATTGAGCCATAGACTGAATTTGCGTCCCGAATCAGTGATAACAACGACTTATAAGTGATATTTGATGGACGAACTGGACCTGAAAAAGCTTGAAACCCGCGTCGACGACCTTATCAAGGCCGTAGACCGGTTGCAGCAGGAAAATAAAACCCTGCGCGACAGCCAGACAAACCTGATGTCCGAGCGCAACCAGCTGGTGGA
>CAYOOC010000092.1:0-6424 GCA_964405505.1 uncultured Thiohalophilus sp. | reverse complement strand
CCCGACAGCAAAATGGACAGTGATGTCAGTGGACGCATCAAGGGCATTCAGGACAAGATCGAGGATGCCCTGTTCAAAACCCGGCAGATGGAAATCTGACGCCGGTAACCGAGTCAATGGGCGCCCCCTGCGGTATGCGTGAGTCGATCGGGATATTCTTGAGCCGATAAACACATCCCCGGGAGCCGAACTCCGGTGTTGTGTGCAAGTCCGGCCCCGACCGGAAAGCCTGATACGCCGGAAGACGCTCCCACCTTGAACCCCTGGTTCAAGACGAAGATCACCACGGTACAGGCGGGGGCGCGCCCACCCTATTCATTCGGATCTTCCCAGCAATTAGACAGGGACACTCAGGCCAGGAGGGCATGAATGTGGAGACCACCGAAAACACCGAATCCACTGAAGACACCGAAAGCACCAGCATCCCAGCATCCCGGCTGCCTGCCACCGGTTTGCTGTACGAAGAACTGACCGGCAAAATTCGCCAGACAGCCTACGAAATTCACTGTTACTTCGGTCCTGGATTTCTGGAAAAAGTCTATGAAAATACTCTGGTGAACCGGCTTCGCAAACAGGAGCTGCGTGTCACCAGTCAGGTTTCCCTGCCCGTTCGGGACGAGGACGGAACTATTGTCGGCCAATATATTCCCGATCTGGTCGTAGACAATAAAATCCTGGTCGAGATTAAGGCTACATCCTCAATTACCCCGGAACATCATGCCCAGACACTCAATTATCTGAAGGTAACCGGGCTGCGCGTCGGTCTGCTCCTGAATTTCGGACACAGCTCACTGCAAGTCAAACGCATCGTATTGTGAAGCAACGTGGTTTCTTCGGTGCCTTCAGTGCTTTTCGGTGTTTTCAGTGGTTCATATGCGATGCTGTTTAGCCCCCCCATAGCCGAGTGACATAAATTCCTGAAAATATTACTATCACACCATGACCGACCGAAAATCCCTGCGCTTTAGCATGCGTGACAGGCGCCGCGCGTTATCGGCCCACGAGCAACGCGAGGCCTCGCTGGCCCTGGCCGAACAGCTGGCCGGGCACCGGCTGTTTCATCTGGCACAACGCATCGCCTTCTATCTGCCCAACGACGGGGAGATCGATCTCACCTGGCTGATCGAATACGCCTGGCAACGGAACAAGCAGTGCTATCTGCCGGTACTGGGCCCGCGCAATAGCCGACGCATGTGGTTTTTACCCTATCGCCCCGACACCCGGCTGATCCCTAACCGTTTCGGCATTCCCGAACCGGCGCACAGCCGCCGCGATCGGCTGTTCAGCCCCATGTCGCTGGATCTGGTATTGATGCCCCTGGTGGCGTTCGATCACCAGGGCAACCGCGTCGGCATGGGCGGCGGGTTTTACGATCGAACCTTCGGTTTTCGCCGTTACCGGCGTCACTGGCAACGTCCCTGGCTGGTGGGAACGGCCTATGCGTTTCAGCAGGTCGAACAGATCGACGCGGCCATCTGGGACGTACCACTGGACGGTATCGCCACCGAACAGGGACTGCTCCGGTTTCAGCTGCACTCCGGCGTCTGATCCCCCGGTCACACGCCTCTCGCGCCCCGCAGGGAAATTTATGAAATAATCCGGCCACGTTCCAAGAGGAGATCCGCATGAATTACTGGCTGATGAAATCCGAACCCGATGTTTTCGGCATCGATGACCTGGCCGCGATGCCGCGCAAGACCGATCACTGGGACGGCGTACGCAACTACCAGGCCCGCAACATGATGCGCGACGAGATGAAAAAGGGCGATCAGGTCTTCTTCTACCATTCCAACTGCAAGGAGCCGGGGATCGTCGGTATCGCGGAGGTGGTGAAGGAAGGCTACCCCGATCACACGGCCTGGGACCCGAAATCCAACTACTACGACCCCAAGAGTGACCCGGAAAATCCGCGCTGGTACATGGTCAACATCAAGTTTGTGCGCAAATTTACCCGTACCGTCACCCTGCAGGAGATGAAACAGGAGAAAGCCCTGGAAGGGATGAAGCTGCTGCAGCGCGGTAATCGCCTCTCGGTCATGCCAGTCGACAAAAAACACTGGCAGCACATCCTTAAAATGGAAAAACGCTGACCCCTCACGCCGGATCGCACGCTGATCAAGCGGCCTGCGGGCCGCTTTTTTTGTTATAGGGTCGCTGAATAACGCAATCGACCGGTTTGATCCACCGTTAACGAACCGATCCAGGTTGTTTCAACCGATCGAGGCGATAAAAAGTTGCATCATGCAATAATTTTTGCGTCATCGGGGCGACAATCGCGATCCGATCCCCTTCCCCAGGCTTCACAGCAAACGATCGACAGCCCATCAAGACACTCATCAGCCCTTGTTTTGCGCAAAACAACCGTTCCATCGCTGTCCATAACCAAAAAACAAACCGATATAGCGCAATTTTCTTGTTCAGAAGCCGTCTCGGCTTCACTCACGGGCGGTTATTACGATGCAATGGCTGTAGATCATTAAAAAAATTTAACTCACACGGCCTGTCAGAGACGTTCACAAGTCCTCTTGTGCCAAATTTTGCAATACCGAATGCCAAAATCAGCGACAACAGCGTCGATCAAAGCACTCAACCGGTATCGAAGCCGGTATAAACCCCGTGATGCATGCCGATCAGTGCCGCGATAAGCCGATCCAACGCAATAAAAACCCGAATACTTGCTTAACACCCCCCTTCATCGGCAAAATTTTTCTTTGCCAGCGCAAAAAAATTAAAAAAATTTTCTTCGCGGTCGTTATAAAACCAGAAATCTGGCGTATCGAAGCCAAAATTCATACAATACAAGCGCTAACAGCAAAAAATTAATTTGCATTACTAGCATTTTTATTTTAGTTGGCTATACTCTGCTAAACTCAGTGCTCAACTCGGAGGGTTGTTAACTATGGCAACGAAGAAAAAAGCCAAGAAGAAAGTCGCGAAGAAGAAAACCGCTTCTCGCAAAAAAGTAGCGAAGAAAAAAGTCGCTAAGAAACGGGCAGCCAAGAAGAAGACCGCTGCCAAGAAGAAAACCAAGAAAAAGGCTAAGAAGAAAGTAGCCAAGAAGAAGGCGAAGAAAAAGGCCAAGAAGAAAGTAGCCAAGAAGAAGGCGAAAAAGAAGGCCAAGAAAAAAGTCGCCAAGAAAAAGGCCAAAAAGAAGGCTAAGAAGAAAGTAGCCAAGAAAAAGGCCAAGAAGAAGGCGAAAAAGAAAGTCGCCAAGAAAAAAACCAAGAAGAAAACAGCCCGTCGCAAGAAAAAATAAGCGACACCGGCTGTAAAACGGGAGAAATCCCGCAAAATCGGGGGTTACCGGCGACGGTAGCCCCCTTTTTTATGCTCTGGCCATGGGCCAGAGCAGGGCCGAGTTACGAGGGACGAGTGACGAGGAGAACCAAAATCCAGCTGGATCGGGGGTTTGCAGGAGCGCCTTTGGCGCGACAGGCCATGCGGTCGGCAAAGTCTCTCGCGGCGTAGCCGCTCCTACGTTCAACGAGGTTGCGTGCCGATTTTCCTCGTCACTCGTCCCTCGTACCTCGTCACTGCGCTGTTCCTGAAAGGAACAGGGCATTGGCGGGATTATCCGTCTCATCCCAGTAGCGATAGCCGATCTCGTCGAGAAAGCGCTGCAGCATGGGTTCTTCATCGGGCGGGACCTGCATGCCGACCAGGACGCGGCCGTAGTCGGCGCCATGGTTGCGATAATGGAACAGGCTGATGTTCCAGTGCTCGCCCATGTGGTTGAGAAAACGCAGCAGCGCACCGGGGCGCTCGGGGAATTCAAAGCGGTACAGGCATTCGTGTTTCACCCCATCGACCCGGCCGCCGACCATGTAGCGGATGTGCAGCTTGGCCATCTCGTTGTCGGTCATGTCCATATAGGGATAGCCGGCCGCCTCCAGCTGGGCGAACAGTTCGCGTTTTTCCTGCTCGCCGTGCATCTGCACGCCGACGAAGATATGCGCCTGCGCGGGATCGGCGTAGCGGTAATTGAACTCGGTGATGCCCCGCGAGCCGATGGTTTCGCAGAACTTGCGAAAGCTGCCGGGCTGTTCGGGAATGGTGGCCGCGAACAGTAACTCGCGGCGTTCACCCAGTTCGGCCCGCTCGGCCACGTGACGCAGGCGATCGAAGTTCATGTTGGCCCCGCTGTCGATCGCGATCAGGGTCTGGCCGCGCACGCCCTTGTCGGCCACGTATTTTTTCACCCCGGCCACGGCCAGTGCCCCGGCCGGCTCGGTGATCGAACGGGTATCATCGAAAATGTCCTTGATGGCAGCGCAGATCTCATCGGTGCTCACCAGGATTACTTCGTCCACATATTCCCGTGCCAGGCGAAACGGTTCCTCGCCCACCTGACGCACGGCGACACCATCGGCAAATATTCCGACCTGATCGAGGCGAACCCGCTCGCCATCGCGCAACGCGCTATACATGCTCGGCGCATCTTCCGGTTCGACCCCGATAACCCGGATCTCCGGGCGCAGGGTTTTCACATAGGCGGCGATCCCGGCGATCAGCCCGCCGCCGCCCACCGGCACGAAGATCGCGTCGATCTGCTCGCGCTGGGCCAGCAGTTCCTTGCCGATGGTGCCCTGACCGGCGATCACCAGCGGATCGTCGTAGGGATGAATGAAAACCAGGCCCTGTTCCTCGACCAGCTCCATGGCATGCCGAAAAGCATCGTCATAGGCATTGCCGTGCAATACGGTATTCGCGCCCAGCGTCCGGACCGCATGTTGCTTGATCTCGGGAGTGGTGCGCGGCATCACGATGGTCGCGTTGATATTCAGGCGTTTGGCCGCCAGCGCCACGCCCTGGGCATGATTCCCGGCCGACGAGGCAATCACGCCGCGCTGGCGCTCCGCTTCGGAGAGGTGAATTATCCGGTTGTAGGCACCGCGCAGCTTGAAGGAAAAGACCTGCTGCAAATCCTCGCGCTTGAGCAGGACGGTATTGTCCAGCCGCTCGCTCAGACGCGGCGCCGGATCCAGCGGGGAGTGGATCGCCACATCGTAAACCGGGGCGGCATTAATCATGTCGACATATTGCTGAGTCATAGTCTGCTGCTTCTGGGGGCCTGCCGGAATGGTGACTTTCTGGCCGTCGCTTGTGGATACCAGACCGGAATGCCTAATATAATGGCCTATTACCCGTTCAACAATGATACCGGCCCGAAAACATGGCCTGGCAGGAGTAAAAGAGATGACACAGGACGAACTGAAGCAGCTGGTTGCCCAGGCCGCCATCGAGCACGTGGTGCCGGGTACCATCATCGGCGTGGGCACCGGCTCCACCGCCAATTTCTTCATCGATGAGCTGGCCAAAATCAAGGGCAAGATCGACGGCACCGTCGCCAGCTCCGTGGCCAGCGCCGAACGACTCAAGGGACACGGGATCCCGGTCTACGATCTCAACGCCGTGGACGGCATCTCGGTCTATGTGGACGGGGCCGACGAATCCAACGAATACCTGCAGCTGATCAAGGGCGGCGGCGGCGCGCTGACCCGCGAGAAGATCGTTGCCGCCGCGAGCAAGAAATTCGTCTGTATCGCCGACGAATCCAAGCTGGTCGGCGTGCTCGGCGCCTTCCCGCTGCCGGTCGAAGTGATCCCCATGGCCCGCAGCCTGGTGGCCCGCGAGATCGTCAAACTCGGCGGCGAACCGGAGCTGCGCCAGGACTTTACCACCGACAACGGCAATATCATCCTCGATGTGCATAACCTCGAGATCATGGAGCCAACCAAACTGGAACAGGCCCTCAATAACCTGCCCGGCGTGGTCACCAACGGCCTGTTCGCCATGCGCCCGGCCGACGTGCTGCTGCTGGGCACCAAAGAGGGTGTAAAAACGATGGAATAACCTCTTCTCTGAGGCACTGTAAATAACGCGGAGGTCGCAGAGGCGCAGAGGACGCAAAGGAATACCTTTATGCCTGGCATTACGCTGTAGGCCGGAACAAGCGATAGCGAATCCGGCATCACCATCCGGCAATGATATTTTGCAAAAAGGTGGCTCCTCTGGCGCTTGAGCAACCCTGCATCTAAATCCGGACCCGGGGCTGGACGGGATCAGCCCTTACTTTTCCACGCGGGAGAGCGCTTGCGTGGACGTCTTGCCGCGAGGTCCACAATATTAAAAGCTTCGTGTCTTGGAGTCTTCGTGGTGAGAACTTATTCTAGTCACAAGCACCTGGAATCCAGTATCTGCTGATGCAACGCACCCTCATTATCATCGGCATTGTCCTGCTCATCGCCGGGATACTATGGCCGTGGTTATCCAGGCTCGGGCTGTTCCGGTTGCCGGGGGATATTTACATCGAGAAGGAGAATGCTCGGTTCTATTTCCCCATCACCAGCGCGATCATCATCAGCATCGTGATCAGCGTGATTCTCTGGTTTTTCAGGAAGTAAGCAAAGCAGGTAGGCCCGAT
>CAYOOC010000091.1:0-9399 GCA_964405505.1 uncultured Thiohalophilus sp. | reverse complement strand
CAAGCCGAACCCGCAGCGCACGCTGCCGAACTGGCCGGGGTTGTCGCTGGCCGGCACGCTGATCGGGGCTGTGTCGGCCGTTGTCGGCATCGGGGGGGGGACTATGACCGTCCCGTTTCTGGTCTGGTGCAATGTGGCCATGCGCAAGGCCGTGGCTACCGCAGCAGCCTGCGGTCTGCCTATCGCCCTGGCCGGTGCCGCGGGATTTATCCTCAATGGCTGGAATGAGCCGGCATTGCCCCCCTGGAGCAGCGGTTATGTCTACTGGCCGGCCTTTGCTGGCATTGTCGCCACCAGCGTATTGTTTGCCCCGCTGGGCGCGCGTCTGGCGCATCGCCTGCCGGCGGCGCAGTTAAAACGAATCTTTGCCCTGTTGTTGTATGCGCTGGGGATTCGCATGTTGCTGGGCTAGATCGCTGAGTTCGAAACAGTTATCACTTTCAGGATCGAGGTGGTTCGGCAGGGCTTTCCAGGACCGCCTCTGCCGCATCATGTGGAATATTCATTCTGTATCCGGTGGCTCAGGCGGCGGGAAGCTCGATAATCATCGCCGCCCCGCCCAGCGCGCCGGTTTCAATGCGTAACTGTCCGCCATAGAGCAGCACGGTTTCGTGCACCATGGCCAGGCCCAGACCCTGGCCCTCGACATGGGGATCGAGGCGCCGGCCGCGTTCCAGCACCTGTTCGGCGACGCTGGTGTCGATCCCCGGGCCATCGTCTTCCACACACAGAAAAAGATGTCCCGGGCGCTGGCTGCGTGCGCTAACCTGGATTCGGGCACGGCACCACTTGAAGGCATTTTCCAGCAGGTTGCCGAGCAGTTCATAGAGATCGCCTTCATCACCATAAAACAACGCGCTGTCATCCAGCTGCAACTGCACGGTGACCGGCTTGTCGGCACGGGATTTTTGCAGGCTGTTGATCAGTCGCTGGATGACAGGCCGGATCGTCACCGGGCGGCCCAGGCGCACCGGACCGGCGGTGGCGGCACGCTGCAAATGATAATCGATGATCTGTTGCATGCGTGCCAGCTGTTCGTGAGCGGTACGCGCCAGTTCCGGGTCGGTATGCGCCTGTTGTTTGAGGGTGCCGCGCAGCACGGTCAGCGGGGTTTTCAGGCTGTGCGAGACATTGCCCAGCGCATCGCGATAGCGGGCCAGTTGCTGTTGCGCGCTTTTGAGCAACAGATTCAGGTTATCGGTCAGGCCACGCAGCTCGCGGGGGTAGTGGCCCTGCAATTGTTCCTGCCGGCCGGCCTTGATGGCACTCAGATCCCGCTCGACGCGACGCAGCGGGCGCAGTCCCCAGCGTAACACCAGCGTCTGGGCCAGCAGTAACAGTAACGTGGCGCCCAGCAGCCAGCCCCACAGATTGCGACGATACTCGTTGATTTGGGCGTAATAGCGATCCATCCGTTCGGCGACAAAGTAGCTCAGCGGATAAACCTGTTCCCCGGTTTCCCAGCGCACGGTATAGGTATAGGTATAAAGGGCGGGGCCGGTACTTTCCTGTAGCTGACTGAACTGGCCCTGGCCGGCCGCCGGGGTGTCAGGAAAAGGGAGTTCGACGCCCAGCAGGGAGGGCGATTGCAGGCTTGAGGCTGGATCGTCGACATGCTGAACGCGGGCATAAAAACCGGAACCGGGCTGGTTCAAACGTGAGCCGGGCAACTCACGACTGAAACGCAGGCTGCCGTCTTCTTCCACCTCGGTGGCGGCCAGCAGGGCGAACATCGAGCTGCGCAGGCGTTCCTGCAGGGCGGTTTCCGCGCTTTCGCGAAATGCCCTGTCCAGCGCCAGACCGACCAGCAGCACAAACCCGAGCAGAATCAGCAGCGAGGTCAGTAGCAGCCGGGCCTGCAGAGAGAGCCGGCTCACGAAGCCTCGCCTTCGCGGGTTGCCAGCGTCCAGCGATAGCCGCGTCCGCGCAGGGTTTCGATCGGTTTGAGCGTCCCGTCGCTATCCAGTTTCTTGCGTAGCCGGCCGATGAAGACCTCGATTACGTTGCTGTCGCGATCGAAATCCTGATCGTAGATGTGTTCGGTGAGTTCGGTTTTGGAGACCACCTTGTCCGGATTGAGGATCAGGTACTCGGCGACCCGGTATTCATAGGCAGTCAGTTCCTGGGGCTGATTGTTGACGCTGAGGGTTTGGGTACGCAGGTCGAGGGCGATCGGACCGCTGCGGATCACCGGCCTGGACTGACCATGGGCCCGGCGTAGCAGAGCGCGCACCCTGGCCAGCAGCTCTTCGTCGTGAAACGGCTTGACCATGTAATCATCGGCGCCGGCTTCCAGTCCCTCGACTTTCTCCTGCCAGCGCCCGCGGGCGGTCAGAATCAGAATCGGAAAATCACGACCGGCGTCGCGCCAGCGGTGAATGACGTCGACGCCGCTCAATTGCGGCAGTCCGAGATCCACTACGGCAAGATCGAACGATGTTTCCTGTCCCTGAAACAGTGCCTCGCGTCCGTCACTGGCGGTATCGATGGCATAACCGTGTTGCTCCAGCAGCGTCTGCAGCTGGCGGCACAGTGTGGGTTCGTCCTCGACGACCAGGATACGCATCCGATTAGCCGGCGTTGAAGGTCATGATCCTGACCGTGCCGTCGGGCAACAGCACCTTGATGCGATGGATGCGCTTGTCATTGCGCTGTACAGTCTCGGCCGAGAGAATGCGTCCCCCGGTCTGTTGCCGGACCTGGCGCACGGCGGCATCCAGTGACATACCGTTACTCACCATTAGTAAGGGAGCGCTATGCACCGTCGGGACGGCAGTCGGCATCAGGTTGAGCATGACAAACAGGACGCTGATAAGAAAGTGACGGATCATGCAGGCGTTTTCCCGTGGCGGGTTAGACATGTTTCGGACAGGGGCGATGCCCGGCCTGGTTATCAGCATACCCAAGCCGGGCGTTTGTCTCCAGTCATTTGCCTGCACCCGGCCGCGTGGTTAATGGCGCAGGCGATCGCCGATGACGGCACCGGTCATGATACCGATGCCGGTGGCCACCGGATCCCCGTGGCCGATGTGATTACCGACCAGACCGCCGATCACCCCGCCCGTGATGGTGGACAGACCGGAGGAGCGGTGCGAGCGATAGCGGTAGTGATGGTGCCGGTGGTGCCGGCCGTGTGGCACCACGATGACATCGGGACGATAATGTTTGCGCTGATGATAGCGGGGTTGATGCCGGTCTCTGTCGTGCCCCAGGTATTTGCGTTTGTGTTTACCATGGTGATTGCGCTGGTATTTCCGGTATTTGCGGTGGGAACGGTCGTGCACGCGTTGCAGCTGACCTTGTTGGTAATGGCTGGACTGGTAGCTATGCGATTGGCCAGGTGAGCCGTTGCCGGCACTGGCCGGGCCTGCCAGCAACAGGCTACCGGCGGTGAGCAGGACTGTGATGAGAGTTTTCGAGGTTTGCATGGCTGTTCTCCTTGGGTTCCCGGTTTATCCGAGGCTTGGAGAGACTCTAGCCGGTGCAAGCTGAATGGCCGCTGAACGGTCATTAAAAGGTTTCGGGCTAAATTAAGGTTCCCAATACCTGAGATCACCCTCTGGGTAGGGTGGCACAAGCGAAGCGGTGCCACCTGAATCCCGGCAAAACCGGGATCCGTCGCGTTGCTCCTTGATTCAGGCGACTCAGTAAAATGGACGGGTATTCAGAACGCTGGTTTAGTGCGGTCGCTGGCGAATCAGCACCCGGGTATAGCCCAGTGACACGTAGTCATTGACCTGAGCCGGTCCGGCGGCGGCCACATTGACATACTCGGGGAAATCCTCGTCCGAGAGTCCGCGCCAGCCGGCATAGGTGCCGCAGACATAAACCGGAATATCGCCGTCGGTTAGCGATCGGACCTGTTTATGTACTGCCGGTCTTTCATCGCTTTTGCCGGTTTGCAGGGCAAACTGTTCCTGACCATGGGTGATCACGGCGATCGGCAGGGCCGGAAATTGTTCACGCAATTGCTCAATATAGGAGCGGGCCAGGGGTAACGCCCAGCTTAAACCCTCGCTGTCGGCGGTGATGATTTCAAACACGATGCCTTCAGGCGGCTCGGTTTGTTGCAGGATGTTCGTTATCGCACGCTGACTGTCGGCCAGCAAAGCGAGAGGCAGCAGCAGGATCGCGAGAAACAATCCGTAGCGTAGCGATGGCATGGCAAGTTCTCCGGCAAGGTCGGCAAGCGTAACCTTCAAGGTATACCAGATAAGGCGTGAGAGAACAGGAAAAGTTCGGTCAACGACGGCGCCTGGCCGTTGTTTTGTTTTTCAGGATATTAGTAATTGCTTAATAATGTTGGCGGCCCGTTGCGGATCCGGTCGACCCACGACCCTGACCTTGCCATCGGCCAGCAATACCGGGAAGCTTTTGATCCCCAGAGTGTCAATCAGTTGTTGTCCCTGTGCGTCTTCCAGCTCGATGACCTCCAGCTCAACGCCCTGTTGATGGCAGGCAGACTGCCAGATATCCCGGGTTTCCAGGCAGCTTGGGAGTTGGCCGGCAATCAGTAGTTGCAGCTTCATAGAGAATGTCAGAAAAGCCTGTGGTGAAACAGTACGCTATTCTGCAGCTATCATGGTGTGCTAGGCTTTGACCCTGATCAATTCTCAATTGGCAAACTTAATTTAACAATCAAGGGCTTTTAACAGATGGATGCAGATCAGGCGTTACTTGACGAGTTACATCGTGTTTATTTGTTTGAAGAACTTGATGATGCGCAATTGACCCGGGTGCTGCGCAACTCACAGCGCTGCAGCCTGCCGGCCAAATCCCTCCTGTTCGAAGCCGGCCAGCCCGCCGACCGCTTCTATCTGGTCCACCAGGGGCAGATCAAGCTTTTCACGCTTTCCATGGACGGGGATGAAAAGGTCATGGAAATCCTCTATCCCGGCGATACGTTTGCCGAAGCCATTATGTTCATGCAGGCCAAACGCTATCCCGTCTCGGCACAGGCTCTCGTTGACACTGAACTGTACAGTTTCGATATGAAGAGCTTTCGCAAGATACTGGAAGAATCGCAACAGACCTGCTTTCGGCTGATGGCCGGCATGAGCCGGCGTCTGCATGCCCGCATCAATGAAATCAGCAATCTGACACTGCATAATGCGACCTACAGGCTGGTCGTCTTCCTGCTGGAACAATTACCGGAGGATGCGATCGAGCTGGCCGAAATTCACCTCAGCACACCGAAAAGTGTGATCGCTTCGCGTCTTTCCATTCAGCCGGAAACCTTCTCGCGAATTCTTACCCGGCTTTCGGCCGGTGGTCTGATCGCAGTGAAGGGAAACGATATCAGCCTGCTGGATGTGCAGGGATTGCGCGATCTCCTCTGATCCCCCTCCCGATCTGTTCAGACGGATTTCAGCATGAAATCCGGTTTTGAGTTTGACGCAGATCAAGGTTGTTGACTATACCCTACGGGTATAAATACAACTGCCACTCAATGGAGGAAGGGGATAAAACCATGAGCGAAAAATTCACCAAGTCCATGGCCAGGAATATGTTTTATGGAAGTGCCGTATTTTTCTTCCTGCTGTTTCTGGCCCTGACGTTTGATACCAGCAAGGCGCTGCCCGAGCGGGACAACCGGGAGGCTATTACCCCCGAGGTTGCCAGGGGCAAGGCCGTCTGGGAAGAGAACAACTGCGTTGGTTGTCATTCCATACTGGGGGAGGGAGCCTACTTTGCGCCCGAGCTGGGGAATGTTTACAAGCGCTTCGGCAACAGCGAAGAGGCGATTATCGCCTTTATCAAGAGCCGACCGGAAGAGGGTATTCCGGGACGCCGCAGTATGCCGCAGTTCAACCTGTCCGAAGAGGACCTCAAGGCCGTGGCGGCATTTTTGAAATACGCCTCGGAAATTGATGCTGCCGGCTGGCCGCCGAATATTCAGGGATAAGGGGAGAGTCCATCATGCAATATCAATCACAAATGGCGGCAAAGCCCTATTTTATTGCCGCAATTGCCCTGTTCGTCGGTCAGATTCTGTTCGGTCTGATCCTGGGCTTGCAATATGTTATCGGGGATTTTCTGTTTCCCGAGATTCCTTTCAACGTGGCGCGCATGGTGCACACCAACCTGCTGATCGTCTGGTTGTTGTTCGGCTTTATGGGCGCGACCTATTACCTGGTCCCCGAGGAGGCGGAAACGGAGCTGCACAGTACCAAACTGGCGTATATCCTGTTCTGGATATTCCTGGTGGCCGGGGCCGTGACCGTGCTGGGTTATCTGTTGGTGCCCTATGCCACGCTGGCCAAGATCACCGGGAACGAGATACTGCCCACCATGGGACGCGAGTTCCTGGAGCAGCCGACCATCATCAAGATCGGGATAGTGGTCGTGGTGCTCGGCTTTTTGTATAACACGACTATTACTATCCTCAAGGGACGTAAAACGGTCGTCAGCTGGGTGTTATTGCTCGGTCTATGGGGCCTGGCCATCTTCTTCCTGTTCGCATTCTATAATCCGCACAACCTGGTGCTGGACAAGTACTACTGGTGGTGGGTCGTCCATCTCTGGGTGGAAGGCGTCTGGGAGCTGATCATGGGCGCCATTCTGGCCTTCGTCCTGATCAAGCTGACCGGTGTGGATCGCGAGGTGGTGGAAAAATGGTTGTATGTCATTATTGCCATGACCCTGCTGACCGGCATCATCGGCACGGGCCATCACTACTACTGGATCGGTACCCCGGAATACTGGCAATGGTGGGGTTCCATCTTCTCCGCCCTGGAGCCGATTCCGTTCTTCATGATGGTGATCTTCGCCTTTAATATGGCCAACCGTCGTCGCCGCCAGCATCCCAACAAGGCCGCCATGCTCTGGGCCATCGGGACCCCGGTGATGGCATTTTTGGGCGCGGGCGTATGGGGCTTTTTGCATACCCTGGCGCCGGTGAACTTCTACACTCACGGCTCTCAGATCACCGCGGCCCACGGCCACATGGCCTTCTACGGGGCCTATGTGATGATCGTGCTGGCGATTATCTCCTACGCCATGCCGATGTTGCGTGGCCGGGCGGCCGCCAACAGCGACAAGTCACAGGTGCTGGAGATGTGGTCTTTCTGGCTGATGACCGTGGCGATGGTGTTCATCACGCTGTTTTTGACCGGCGCCGGTATTTTGCAGATATGGCTGCAGCGGATTGCCGAGGATTCCCAGCCGTTCATGGTGGTGCAGGAAAAGATTGCCCTGTTCTACTGGATGCGTGAAGTGGCCGGTGTGTTCTTCCTGATCGGTCTTGTCGCGTACATTGTCAGCTTCTTCATAGGAGGCGAGGAGCGGACTGCTCCGGCCAAGGCATAAGGCCGGGTAAGTCCAGGAAGGGCCCGGCCAGTAGTTGGCCGGGCCCTGACTTTCTCCACACGGATTATGCAACAGATGACAACATTGGCAACAGGCAAGGAGGAGTATCCGCCGGGCGATTTTGTTATCTGGATTGTCATTTACGCCGAATTACTGGCATTTGGTATTTTCTTTTTGTCCTATGCCTTTGCGCGCAGTCAGAATGTCGAACTCTTTAATGCTTCCCAGCTGCAGCTGAACCGCACCGCCGGGGCGATCAATACGCTGGTGTTGATTACCAGCAGCTATTTTGTGGTTCGCTCTATCGCGGCAATCCGCGAGAGTCTGCAAAAACAGGCCGCCAGATGGATGTGGGCGGCGATCGGGCTGGGCAGCATCTTTATTTTCATAAAACTGTTCGAGTTTTATGCCAAATACGAAGAAGGTATTACGCTGAGCAGTAATACGTTCTACATGTTTTATCTGTCGATGACCTTTTTCCATTTTATGCACGTCATACTGGGCGTGGTGATTCTTACCATCCTCGCGGTCAAGATCCGTAACGGCGATTACTCCGCGCAGGAACATACCGGCATGGAAACCGGGGCCAGCTACTGGCACATGGTGGACCTGGTCTGGATTATCCTGTTTCCGCTGGTTTATGTGATCCGCTGAGCTGCGATGATGGACGCCCGGACTCACAAGGAAACGACCGTCGGCAAAAGTACCGGTAGCCTGGTGCGACCGTGCACGTGGGTCTGGCTGGCGCTGGTCGGACTGACCCTCACGATGCTGGTGGTGGGCGAAATGGGACTGTCCGGTGGCAGCGTGGTGACGCTGTTGCTGATTGCCACCCTGCTCAAGACCCAGCTGGTGGCAGATATCTTTATGGGCTTGAGACAAAGCCGCTTGTTATGGCGCATGATCGTCACGGTCTACCTGGTTGGCGTGATTGGTCTGATCGGACTGGCCTGGTGGCTGGGAAACCTATAGGAGAGGCGATATGAATGAAATTGCAAAACAGATGGCCGGGCAGGGTCAGGGGGATGAGCCTTTCTATTTGCCTACGGCCAACGAGATCGCCCTGTTCGAGCACGCCTGGAAGAACCGGCTGCCGGTATTGATCAAGGGGCCGACCGGTTGCGGCAAGACCCGCTTCATCAGCTATATGGCGGCACAGCTGGGCCGGCCGTTGTACACGGTCTCCTGTCACGACGATCTGACCTCGGCCGATCTGGTTGGCCGGCATCTGATCGGCGATGGCTCGACCTACTGGGTGGACGGTCCGCTGACCCGCGCGGTGCGCGAGGGTGGCATCTGCTATCTCGATGAGGTGGTCGAGGCGCGCAAGGACACCACAGTGGTATTGCACCCGCTGTCCGATGACCGGCGCATCCTGCCCATCGAGCGTACTGGCGAAGAGTTGCAGGCACCACCGGAGTTCATGCTGGTGATCTCCTATAATCCGGGTTATCAGAACCTGCTCAAGGGCATGAAGCCGAGCACCCGCCAGCGCTTTATCTCCATGCGCTTCGACTACCCGCCGTTTGAGCAGGAACAGCAGATCGTCATGCAGGAAGGCGGGGTGGATGAGTTCAATGCCAAACGCCTGGTCTCACTGGGACAGTCGCTGCGTAAGCTGAAAGAACACGATCTGGAAGAGAGCGCCAGCACCCGCCTGCTGGTGTATACCGCGACTTTGATTCAAAGCGGTTTCGAGCCGGCCGAGGCCTGCCGTGCCGCGTTGATTGAACCGTTGACCGATGACGAGGAGACCGTCGAAGCGTTAATGGAAGTGGTTTATGCAACCTACGGACAATGAACAACCTCCGCCGGGACAATCCCTGGCTATTGCCGCCGAATCGCTCTATCTGGTGAATCTGCTGCTGGTGCCGGGGATCGCCTTTATTGTGCTGCTGGTGCTGTACTGGCGGCATGTCGGGCAGACCGTGCCGCTGGCCCGGTGTCATCTGGAGCAGACGCTGTTTGCGAGTCTCTGGGCCGGGGTGCTGCTGATTCTGGCCAACATCGCCATCCTGTTACTCGGCGGATATGAGGCCGCCTATACCTGGGTGGTGCTGGTGCTCTATTTCACCGCCGTGCATACCACGC
>CAYOOC010000090.1:0-9595 GCA_964405505.1 uncultured Thiohalophilus sp. | reverse complement strand
AATGGGTGCTGGTCGATCTCGGCGATGTGGTGGCGCATATCATGCAGCCGTCGATACGCGACTTTTATAACCTGGAAAAACTCTGGGGCGAGGCGAGTCCGGCGGCGGTCGAGAAATAAACGGGTGTTGTCTGTCGCAGCGGGAGTAGCCCGTCACAGTGCAGGATGACCACTGACGACACCGAACACACCGAACACACCGAAACTAAAATGAGGATTGTCAGTGTCTTCAGTGCATTCGGTGTGTTCGGTGGTCATTCAACAGCACTGACAAAAATCTGATCACACCGAATTCATCGTTTTTTTTACCGGCAGGCAGGCATGCAGATTCATCTACTGGCAGTGGGTAGCAAAATGCCCGGCTGGGTACAGCAGGGGTATGAGGAATATGCTCGGCGCATGCCGCCCGAGTGTCGCCTGAATCTGGTCGAGGTTCCCCTGGCCAAACGCGGCAAGACCAGTGCCGTCGAGCAACTCAAACAGCAGGAAAGTGACAAGCTGCTGGCAGCGGTGCCGAAGAACAGCCTGCTCTGGGCGCTCGATGGCGGGGGTAAGAGCTGGTCGACACAACAGCTGGCCGATCAGTTGCGCGACTGGCTGCAGGGCGGGCAGGACATCGCCCTGATGATAGGCGGCCCGGACGGTCTTGCACCCGGCTGCCTGCAACAGGCCGCGGGTCGCTGGTCACTCTCCCCCCTGACCTTGCCTCACCCGCTGGTGCGCATTATTGTGGCAGAACAGCTGTACCGGGCCATGAGCATACTCAAGCACCATCCATACCATAAATAGCACAAAAACCGGGCCCATCCCGAACGGGCCGTGCCGGGCACTGAAACCGGGGGCCGGAACAGGGTACACTCACAGGTATGGAGCCTTTTGATATTTATCTGGCATCGGCCTCGCCGCGGCGTCGCGAATTGCTGAGGCAGATCGGCGTCCGTTACCGGTTGCTGGATGTCGCGATCAGCGAGACCCGGCTGGATAACGAAGCGCCCGAGGCGTATGTCCGCCGGGTGGCGCGGGACAAGGCGCGCGCCGGCCAGGGGCTGATCGATCCAGCAGTGCCGCGACCGGTACTCGGCGCCGACACGGTCATCGTTATTGACGATGAGGTCCTGGGCAAGCCGCAGGATCGGGAGGAAGCCATCGCCATGCTGCAGCGGCTGTCGGGACAGACCCATCAGGTCCTCAGCAGCGTGGTATTGATCAATTGTGAAGAATACGAGGCACTGAATATCAGCCAGGTGACGTTTCGTGAATTGAACCGGGCGGAATGTGAACGCTATTGGCAAACCGGTGAAAGCGAGGGCAAGGCGGGCGCCTATGCCATTCAGGGGTATGCGGCGGCCTTTATCCGTGAACTGCACGGCAGTTACTCGGGTGTGATGGGATTGCCGTTGTACGAGACCGCACAATTATTACAACAGACCGGTATCGGATTATTCCCGAATCAGGAGTGAGCGGGCAGTATGAGTGAAGAACTGTTAATCAATGTCACCCCACAGGAGACCCGTGTCGCCTATGTGGAAAATGGCATGTTGCAGGAAGTGCACATCGAGCGAGCGCGCAAGCGCGGTCTGGTGGGGAATATCTATCGTGGCAAGGTCAGCCGGGTGCTGCCCGGTATGCAGGCCGCGTTTATCGAGATGGGACTGGATCGCACGGCGTTTTTGCATGTCTCCGATATTGCCGTGCGTAATGACAGTGAGGGCGAGAAAAACTCGCAAACCATCATGGAACTGCTCTGCGAAGGCCAGGACGTGGTGGTGCAGGTAGTCAAGGATCCGATGGGCTCCAAAGGCGCGCGGCTGACGACCCAGCTTTCCATCCCATCACGTTATCTGGTTTACATGCCCGGTGCCGAACATGTCGGCGTTTCGCAAAAAATCGACGAGGAGGCCGAGCGCCAGCGCCTGAAAGAGATCGTCGCCCGCTATGCCCCGCAGTTCGAACCGGGAGGCTACATTGTGCGTACCGTGGCCGAAGGGGTTTCCGATGAGGCGATTTATAACGACATGTGCTTCCTGCAGAAATTGTGGACGTCGATTCAGGAACGGAGCACCACTGGCAATGGCGATGACAGCAATCTGCTGTACGAGGACCTACCCCTGGTAATGCGGACCATGCGCGACCTCAGCGGCAGTGATATTGAAAAAATCCGCATCGATTCCAATGAAACCTACCAGAAGGTCGAAAAATTCGCTGCCAAGTTTATCGCCGAGCTGGCCGATCAGATTGAGTATTATCCGGGCGAGCGGCCCATTTTCGACCTATACGGGGTCGAGGATGAAATTCGTCGCGCCCTGGAACGCAAGGTGCAACTCAAATCCGGTGGCTATCTGATTATCGATCAGACCGAAGCAATGACCACCATCGATGTGAATACCGGCGCCTTCGTCGGCCACCGCAATCTTGAAGAGACCATTTTCAAGACCAATCTGGAAGCCACCCAGACGATCGTGCGTCAGCTGCGCCTGCGCAATCTGGGGGGGATTATCATTATCGACTTTATCGATATGGTGGATATCGAACACCGACGTCAGGTTTTGCGGGCGCTGGAGAAGAGTCTCGAACGGGACCATGCCAAGACCCACATCACCGAAGTCTCCAGCCTGGGACTGGTGGAGATGACCCGTAAACGCACCCGCGAAAGTCTGGAACATATCCTGTGTGAACCGTGTCCTATCTGTAACGGGCGCGGTACCCTGTTGACCTCGGAAACGGTCTGTTTCGAGATATTTCGCGAGATTCTGCGCGAGGCGCGTCAGTTCGATGCTCAGCAATTTCTGGTTCTGGCTGCCCAGCCGGTGGTGGATATGTTGCTGGATGAGGAGTCAACCAGTGTGGCGGAGCTGGAAGAGTTCATCGGCAAGCCGATCAAGTTCCAGGTGGAGTCGGAATACACCCAGGAACAGTTTGATGTCGTGCTGATGTAACCGATGATGGCTGCACCCGGATAGAGTGACGATAGTTTAACGTGGCCACGGCAAAAAAATACCTGCGCACTCTTCGGCGTATCCTCTGGTACAGCCTGGCGGCAGTGGTTGTCATCCTGGCCGTACTGGTCTCCCTGTTCCGTATATTTTTACCCGACCTGACTGCTTACCGTTCGGATCTGGAAGAGCTGGCCAGCGCCTTCCTGGACCATACGGTGAGAATCGAGTCTATGGATGCCCGGCTGGTCGGTTTTACTCCCACACTGATTTTCGATGATGTCTATATGCTGGATAAAACCGGCGAGCGTGAATTGGTACGCTTCGACCAGGCACGGCTGGGCATAGCTCTGATCGACTCTGTTCGCCAGCGCCAGGTCGTGCCGCGTAATTTTACGATTGATGGAATTCAGCTGGCGATAACCCGGCAACAGGATGGACGATTCCTGTTGCAGGGCGTGGATGTGACCAATCTTGAAAAAACTTTTCAGACCGACAGACCGCGCGGATCGGGGGAACTGGCGGATTGGTTGTTCAAACGCAGCCGGTTGTCCCTGCGCAACAGTACAATTATCTGGAAAGATCTGAAACAGGACGGCAACCTCCTGCGTTTTGATGATGTCAATCTGGTGCTGCGTAATAACAATCAGCGCCATCAGCTTAACGGCAAGGTCAAACTGCCCGCACGCATGGGCGAGAATTTTGAAATTGCCATGGATGTTCGTGGTGACATCCTCAATCCGCGTGAGATGAAAGGCGATATCTATCTGCGCGGTGATGCGATACGGCTGGATAAATGGGGCGTTAAACCTGAATACCAGGGCGTCAGCCTCAATTCGGGGATCGCTGATTTCCAACTCTGGGGGACCTGGCAAGATAATGCGATAGCGCAACTCAGTGGCGATCTCACCGCCTACGATCTGGATATGTCGTTGCCGATTATGGACGAGCCCTATCACGTGCGATTGATGGGGGGGCTGTTTGATGTCGATAATCGTGACGATGGCTGGACGTTGAACGTGGACCGTTTCCAGTACATGAGCTCCGGCGATGTCTGGCCGCAAACCCGTTTCAGTATTCACCATACCCGGGGTAACGAGGCACAGGCACCCGAATGGCAAGTGGATAGTGACTATTTTCGAATCGAGGATGTTGCCGGCCTGCTGTTGCAGACTAACCTGCCCGATGAACGGCAGCGCGAATTTTTGCAAAGCGTCAAGCCGGTGGGGGATGTCCAGCGTCTGCACTTTCATCATACAGGCAATGCACAACAGGAACCCCGTTACCGGTTGCAGGCTGCTTTCGAGCACCTTTCCTTCGAGCCCTGGCATAATCTGCCAGGCGTCACCGGTCTGCAGGGGCAGCTTTATGCCGATCATCGCCGGGGCCGGGTTGCTTTACATTCCGGTTTTGCCAGTATCGATGCGCCGCGCCTGTTTCGCGAGGCGTTGACGGCAAACCGGTTTGACAGCACGTTACGCTGGTTGCGCAGCGAGCAGGGCTGGCAGCTACAAAGCGAACAGTTGGAGGTGGACACCGACCACATACAATTGGCGGCCAGCCTGTTATTGAGTTTGCCGCAAGACCGTTCCATGTCACCCTATATGGATCTGCAGGCCCGATTTAAAAACGGCAAGGTGGAACATGCCAATCGTTATTATCCGACCGGCATCATGAAACAAAAGCTGGTGAACTGGCTGGATCGCAGTATTATCAGCGGCCATGTCAGTGAAGGCGGGCTGGTGTTTAATGGTCGGCTGGGCGACTTTCCTTTTCGCGATCAGCGCGGACAGTTCAAGGTGGACCTGGATGCCCGGGATGTGCGTCTGGATTATCGAAAGGAGTGGCCGGCGATCACAGGTATTGACTTATCGGCCACCTTTACCAGTGATGGGATGGAGATTTTGACCCGTCAGGGGCGTTTGTTCGATACCCGGCTGTCACCCTCGCGGGCCCGCATTGCCAGCTTTCGCAATCCCCGGTTGCAATTACAGGTGGACGCCAACGGCAAGTTGAACGATGTGGGGCGGTTCTTGACTCAAAGCCCGATCGCACCCGGTGGTTCACGTTTCATCGAACAATCCCGTATCGAGGGAACGGCACATACCCGTTTCCAGGCATGGATCCCGCTCGGATCACGGATGGAGAAACAGGCTCCCACGCGTTATGAGGGCAAGATCACTTTACGTAACGGCCAGCTCCATCTGCTGGATGAAAAGCTGGCGATGCGATCGATCGAGGGAGAGGTGAATTTTAACCAGGTCGGAGTCAGTTCCAGATCATTGCAGGCACGTTTGCTGGATGAGCCGGTGACACTGGAACTGAATACCTCGGGCGAGTCCGAACGCGATCGCCAGATCAGTATTCTGGCACATGGACGAGTTAATGCCTCACGACTGGCTGAACGTCTTGCCCCACATTGGGCGCACCGGGTCTCGGGGAACACCTCCTGGCATGGTGCCGTGGTATTACAGGGTGATGCAAGCTCGACGCAACAACCGCTATTACGCATCGACTCAACCCTGGAAGGCATTCGCTCGGATTTGCCGGTGCCCCTGAACAAATCCGCCCCGGAGGCGATGCGGCTGCTGGCTGAAGCCCGGTTCGGGGATGAGCGTAATAGGGTCTCATTAACCCTGGGCGAGCAATTGACCACGCGTTTCGAGCTGGCGCAACGTGATGGTCGGATGCAGCTGGAGCGGGGCGTGGTTCATTGCGGTACGGCAACGTCGTTATCATTGCCCGACGAACGGGTCCTGCTGGTAAGCGGTGCACTGGAGGGGATTGATCCGGGCCAGTGGCGGCGGACTGTCGAATACGTAAATGACGACCGGGGGGATGCGGTTCGTTCATGGCAGCTTCCGATCCGGATCGATATGCAACGACTGGCGCTGGCCCGGATGGAAGAACCCGAACAGGCGACCCCGACGTCTTCTGCACAGACGGCGTCGTATTCTCCGCCACCGACGAATTTGCCGGGTATCAGCGGGCGGATCGAACAATTTCAGTACGGTGGGCATCTACTGGGCCAGCTCGATTTCGAGCTGCGTTCGCTGCAGAAAGGATTGCGCCTGCAAAGACTGCAGTTGCAGGGCGAGCTCCTGCGCCTGCATGTCAGTGGTGACTGGTGGTTTGAACTCGGGCGGCATTCCACGCAGCTCAATTATGATCTGAGCAGTCCCAATCTCGGTCAGTTGCTCGATAACCTCGGTTTTGCCGCCATCATCGGGGGCGGCGAGTTGAAAAGCCGCGGTGAACTGCACTGGCGTGCGCCACCCATCGGTTTTGAAGCGGGTCTGTTGACGGGCAATATTGCCGTGCAGATTCAGGATGGCAGTCTGGTCAATGTCAAACCCGGCGCTGGTCGCTTACTGGGCCTGTTCAGTCTGTCGGCCCTGCCGCGTCGGCTGATGCTCGATTTTCGTGACACCTTTCAGGAAGGTTTCCACTTCGATCGTATGCAGGGCGATTTCGAGCTGCGCGGCGGGAATTCCTACAACAAGGCCCTGAAGATTGATGCCCCGGGTGCGAAGATCCTGATCCAGGGGCGAACCGGCCTGGCAGAGCGGGACTTCGATCAACGGGTCACGGTAATTCCGCAGGTGGGCGACAGTTTACCCGTGGCCAGTGGCTTGCTATTCGGGACCCAGGTGGGCGCGGCCATTCTGTTTCTAGAGAAGCTGTTTGGCGGCGGCATCGACAAGGCTTCGGCAAAACGTTATCACATCACCGGCAGCTGGGAAGAGCCGGTCATTACCCCGCTGGATAACAGCGGGAAGTAACCGCCGCCTGGCGGAACCTGACCTCGCGGCCGGTTTAATGGTATTCTAGGCGCATGAAAACCTTTGTGAGCGTCATCCTGTTGTGTCTCTGTGGCACGGTTGCGGCCATTGATACCGCGCATCAATTAACCCGGGAGCAATGGTCCGTGCCACGCAACCCCGAGTCGCTCGTGGCCATGCCGGCCCTGTCGCGGGCCATGCAGGATTTTCAGGCGACAGCCAATGCCCGCCTGCGCATTCATCATCCCGGTGGTGATAGGGGCAGTCTGTGGGCGGCCGAGTTGCGCGCCTGGCTGATTACCCTGGGTGTGCCCTCCACCGATCTTGAAATGCGTGTCGGCCGCGCCAATATCGATGTTATAGAGCTGGAAGTGGTTTCGGGCGGCAACAAAACCCCACCTGTTATGACGATACTCCCCGAGGAGCACGTCGAGTAATCCCGAACGATTTTTCCCTGCATTATTAACGAGGTATCCTGATGAAACGTGTGGCAGCTATCCAGATGGCTTCCGGTCCCAATGTGAGCGCCAATCTGACCGAGGCCGGCCGTTTGATCGGTCGGGCGGTGGATGCCGGCGCCGAGCTGATCGTGTTACCGGAAAACTTTGCCATCATGGGTATGCAGGAAACCGACAAGGTCAAACACCGGGAGGCGCCGGGGCAGGGGCCGATGCAGGAGTTTCTCACCGAACAGGCGAGAAAACACAACACCTGGATCGTGGGCGGCACCATTCCGTTACAATCGGAGGATGACCACCGGATTCGGGCCGCCTGTTTGCTGATTAACGATCAGGGTGAGCAGGTCGCCCGCTATGACAAGGTCCATCTGTTTGATGTGCATCTGGAAGAGAATGCCGAAACCTACAATGAATCGGAAACCATCGAGCCGGGGCATGAACCCACCGTGGTGGAGACCCCGTTTGGCAAGCTGGGGCTGGCGGTCTGTTATGACCTGCGTTTTCCCGAACTGTTCCGACGCATGGCCGATCAGGGTGTGGAGCTGATCGCCCTGCCTTCGGCCTTTACCGCCATCACCGGCCGGGCCCATTGGGAAGTGCTGGTCCGCGCCCGGGCGATCGAAAACCTGGTCTACATGGTGGCCGCCGCGCAGGGCGGCTATCACGTCAATGGCCGGGAAACCTATGGCCATAGCATGATTGTGGATCCCTGGGGCCTGATCCTGGACCAGCTGCCCAGCGGCTCGGGCTTTGTCAGTGCCGAGGTGGATCCCAAACGCATTGCCAATACCCGGCGCAACTTCCCGGCGCTGCAACACCGTAAAATACCCTGTAAAGTGATCTCATGACTCAACCTGCACTCGACATTGCCCAGCAAACCCTGCTGTCCCCCGCCGGTCTCGGCGAACAGGAACTGCAACGCACCCTCGATCAACTGATGGGGCACCGCATCGACAGCGCCGATCTCTATTTCCAGTTTGCCCGCCAGGAATCCTGGGTACTGGAAGATGGCATCGTGCGCGAAGGTAGCCACAACATCGAACAGGGCGTCGGCGTGCGCGCCATCAGCGGCGAGAAAACCGGCTTTGCCTATTCCGACGAGATTGTGTTGCCTGCTCTTAGCGAAGCGGCCAATGCCGCTCGCGCCATCGCCCGCCAGGGCCAGTCAGGCCAGGTGCAAAGCTGGCAACGACACAACGGGCATGCGTTGTATCAGCCCGGCGATCCGCTGGATTCGCTCGTTACAGCCGACAAGATCGCGCTGTTGCAGGCGCTGGATCGGGAAGCCCGGCGCCAGGATCCGCGGGTCAAGCAGGTGATCGTCAGCCTGGGCGGCGTGCAGGAGGTGGTGCTGGTGGCCGCCAGTGACGGCACCCTGGGGGCGGATGTGCGCCCGCTGGTGCGCCTCAATGTGCACGTGATTGCCGAACACAACGGTCGCCGCGAGCAGGGCAGTGCCGGCGGCGGTGGCCGGATCAGTTACGACTATTTTCAGCAGGAAGAACGTGGCCTGCACTACGCCCGCGAAGCCGTGCGTCAGGCGCTGGTCAACCTCGAAGCGGTCGACGCGCCGGCCGGCAGCATGCCGGTGGTGCTGGGACCGGGCTGGCCCGGGGTGCTGCTGCACGAAGCGGTCGGCCACGGTCTGGAAGGCGATTTCAACCGCAAGGGCAGTTCGGCCTTTGCCGGACGGATCGGCGAGCAGGTCGCCTCGAAACTGTGTACCGTGGTGGACGACGGCACCCTGGCCGAACGCCGGGGTTCCCTGAACGTGGACGATGAAGGCACGCCCACCGGGCATACCGTCCTGATCGAAAACGGCATATTAAAAGGCTACATGCAGGACAAGATGAACGCCGGGCTGATGGGCGTGGCCTCCACCGGCAACGGCCGCCGTGAATCCTATGCCCACCTGCCGATGCCGCGCATGACCAACACCTACATGCTGGCCGGTGACAGCGCGCCCGAAGAGATCATCGCCTCGGTGGACAAGGGCCTTTACGCCGTCAACTTCGGCGGCGGCCAGGTGGACATCACCTCGGGACGTTTCGTCTTCTCGGCCAACGAGGCCTATCTGATCGAAAACGGCAAGGTGACCCGGCCGGTCAAGGGCGCCACCCTGATCGGCAACGGCCCGGACGTGATGAACAAGATCGACATGGTCGGCAACGACCTGCAACTGGACAGCGGCGTCGGCGTCTGCGGCAAGGAAGGCCAGAGCGTCCCCGTCGGCGTCGGCCAGCCGACCCTCAAGATCAGCAGCATCACCGTCGGCGGCACCGCGTAGATATTAGACAGGCTGCTGGGAATAAACGCGGAGGACGCAGAGGCGCGGAGTCGCAGAGGACATAAAGTAATTTTGAATTTTTAATGCTGAATTTTGAATTAAATGCCTGTCCGCAATTCAACATTCAACATTCAAC
>CAYOOC010000089.1:0-9884 GCA_964405505.1 uncultured Thiohalophilus sp. | reverse complement strand
TGGCAGTTGGCAGTTGGCAGTTGGCAGTTGGCAGTTGGCAGTTGGCAGTTGGCAGAAACAGTGTAGGTCAGGTTGCACGCAGTGCTACCTGACATAACATCTCTTCAGGCCTGATTTTCACCACAAAGACACAAAGTTTCGAAGTATACAAATTATTTTCTTCGTGTCTTCGTGGTAAAGCTCTTAGAATTTTCTGTACCGGCACACTGTCAGAAATCATCCGTAGCTGGCGGTCACCAGAAAAATGGGGTAGTCGCCCTCTTCCTTGTTAACCACATGGACGGTGCTGAACTGGATATCGCTGAAGCCCTGCTCGCGCATTAACGACTCGAGGGCATCTCGCTCGAAACCGTGGTGGAAGACCCCTTCCACGTCGGCCGGGTGGAAGGTGCCGTCCTCCTTGTCCAGATCCGCCAGGGCGACCCGTCCGCCGGGCCTGAGGAGGTCGCTAAAGCGCTGGAACAGTTTTTCGGTATCTTCCACATGGTGCAGGGCCATGGCACTGACGATCAGATCAAAATCCCTGTTCAGGGGTTCTTCGAGAACATCCTGACAGCAGACTTCCACCTTGCCCTGTAATTCCGGCTTGGCGGCGAGCTTTTCCAGCATCGACTCGGAGACATCCACCGCCGTGATATTGTTGACATGCGGCGCGATATGCGCGCTTATCAAGCCGGTGCCGGCACCAAAGTCCATGACCGTCATTTCATTATTCATCGGAATACGCTCGATAATGGCCGAACCGATGCCGGATGACAGTGCGGTAATCATCTCGTTGGTATCCCAATCCCGGGCCTTTTCTTCAAATAGATCTGCCATGCTTCTCTTCTCTTGTAATGCCAGTGTGTGATACTCCAATCTGTACAGTACCCGGCATGATTTACCGGGACGCCTTATGCACAAGATCGCCAGCGCCGTTCAAAAACGGTTATTCTGCCAGCCGTGTTGCGATTTTAACATGGTGGTGTTCCAGCGCCAGATCAAGGGCGATTTTACCATCAATACTGTGTATTGCCCTGTCTGCACCGTTTTCCAGCAGTATTTCGACCATTTCCCGACGGCCTTCACTGGCTGCCCACATCAGGGCCGTCCAGCCTCGCTCGTCATCCTGTATATCAAGCGCAATCCCCTGTTCGATCAGGTATTCGAGCATCGTCACCTGGTTGGTAATCACCACGGCGGTCAGCGCATGATAGCCATCCTTGTCTCTGGCGTTGATATCGGCCCCGGCCTGCAACAGGACCTGGACCACGGCAAGATGGCCATTCTGCGCGGCCCGCATCAGGGGTGTCCAGAGACAATTATCCCGGGCATCAACCACCGCACCCTTGTCGAGCAGGCGCCGGACGGTTTCCGGTTCACCCTGTTCCGCCGCCAGGTATAACGGCGTACGGCCGCGATCATCACGTGCCTCGAGATCGACTACCCAGTAATCCAGCAAAAAATAGGTTAAAAGCCCCAGAGTAAACAACACCAGGTAAAAGCGGTAAGGATGGCGATAAATTTGCTGAATCAGGGAACCCACTTGTTCAACTGTCCCAATGGTACTCTGAACTGGCCTGGTTATTGGGCGTCTTTATCATCTTTCGGCCCCACCCAGAACAACGGATTGTACGCAACTTCCCAAAGATAGTCGTCGGGATCCCGGAAATAACCACTATAACCTCCCCAGGAAACCTCCGCCGGCTTTTTGACGATGGTTGCACCGGCTTTGCCGGCCAGGCCGATGATCTCATCGACCTCTACTTCAGAGTGAACATTGTGCGCCAGGGTAAATCCTGCGAAGCCGCTTCCACTCGATGATACCCTGGCGTCTTCGGCCAAAGCCTCCCGGCTATATAGACCCAGCCAGGTACCACTGAGGGTAAAAAAGGCCACTTCTGGTGGGGAGTCCATGCGAGGAAAACCCAAACCCTCTTCATAAAACTTGATGGATACCGCCAGGTCGCGCACGCCCAGGGTAATCATGCTGATCCGTGGTTGCATTTTCTCTCTCCAGGAAAGAGGATACTTGCAGCAAAGCTCTTGTCAGAAAAGTTTATCTTTAACCGACTTGTCCACTCCCTGAACCGGTTGGGTTAAACTCACAAATCAAACTCAGGAATAACCATTTCTGCAACAAAAATAGTTACTTTCACCCTGTCGTATCCAGCAGTTCAATCCAGTGTTTCACCGGTTTGCCGGCTTTGCTGGCCAGGTGCATCTGACAACCGATGTTAGCGGTAGCGATCACATCCGGCTCATCACCTTGCAGGGCAGCGAGTTTGTTATCCAGTAATCGTTGCGACAGCGCCGGTTGCAGGATCGAGTAGGTCCCGGCGGAGCCGCAGCACAGATGGGGATCGGGTACTTCGGTAAGGGTGAACCCGGCGTTTTGCAGAATCGTTTCCACCACACCGTGCACCTGCTGGCCATGCTGCAGAGTACAGGGGCTATGGAAAGCCACCTTGCTGTAGCCCGAGTTGTGGTCCAGTTGCGACAGATCTTCGTCACGCAACACTTCGCTGATATCCCTGGCCAGGTCACTGACCCGCGCGGCCTGTTCGGCCCAGGCGGGATCATGTTTGAGCAGATCGCCATACTCTTTGACCATTGCACCGCAGCCACTGGCGGTGATGACGATCGCCTCGGCACCGGCTTCAATATGCGGCCACCAGGCGGCGATGTTGCTGCGCATGAAATCCAGCCCCTCTTCAGTAGCGGATAAATGATGGCTCACGGCACCGCAACAGCCGGCCCGCTCGGCGCTGAGCAACTCAATACCCAGCCTGTCCAGCACCCGGGCGGCGGCAACATTGGTATGGGGGGTAGAAACACTTTGCACGCAGCCTTCGAGGACCAGCATCTTGCGCGGGTGCGTGACTTCGGGGCGCGCACCGGCAGCTTGCATAGCCGGCACCTTGTCACGCAATGCCGCGGGCATAAACGGTTTGAACAGATTCCCGGCCCTGACCAGTGGCGCGAAACGCCGTGGATAGGGTACCAGCTTGCGTAATGCCCAGCGCTGCAGGGCTTCGAACTTGCCGCGTTTGACCTTCTCCTCGACCCGTTCGCGGCCGATCTCCGCCAGCCGTCCGTAGCGCACGCCGGAGGGACAGGTAGTCTCGCAGGCCCGGCAGGTCAGACACCGATCCAGGTGTTGCTGGGTTTTGTGACTGACCGCATTCCCCTCCAGCACCTGCTTGATAAGATAAATCCGTCCACGCGGCCCATCCAGCTCGTCCCCCAGCAATTGATAGGTCGGACAGGTGGCGGTACAAAAGCCGCAATGCACACAGGCGCGCAGGATGTCGTTGGCTTCGCGCCCCTCGGGGGTATTGAGATACTGTTGGCTGATATTGGTTTGCATAATTGAGTCGATTTACTCTGTTTCGATTCGGCGAGCACTCGTTTCTATAAAAGAAAACAGCCTGTTTTTATCCCCTCTCCCTGGCCCTCTCCCCTCCGGGGAGAGGGAATCGATCCGGAACGTTCTGCCAACTGCCAACTGCGACTGCCAACTTAGATCTGCTTATACATCCGCCCCGGATTAAATATCCCTTTGGGATCGAAGGCCTGTTTCAGATAGCGCTGCAGTTTCATCAGGCCCTCGGGTAACGGGTGAAAGACGTCCAGGTCGCCAGGCTCGCCGCGATAGAGTGTCGCATGACCGCCGGCTTTTTCCGCCGCCTGACGGATCCGCCCGGCCGGCTCGTCGGTGACCAGCCAGCGTTGCGCCCCGCCCCATTCATACAGCCATTTGCCCTTTAACGGGATGGGCGGCGTGGTGGAGGCCAGGGACAGACGCCAGAGCGGTTTATTGCTGGTGAAAAAGGCGTGTTGCTGTTCCTTGAGTTTGTGCCACCAGGTCCGGGTCGGCGGCACTTGCTCGCCACCGAGCAGCTTGCGCGCGGCCGTAATGGTCCCTTCGGTACCGGACAGGCGAACATAGAGACTCGCCCCGTCATAACAGGTGGCCGAAATGGGCAGCGACTGCTGCGCCCACTGGTTCATGCGTTTAATCGCACTCTCCTCGGAGCACTCCTGGACCAGGGTCTGTTCACCCTCGGGACGGGGCAAGACCTTGAGCGAGACCTCAAGTAACACCCCCAGTGTTCCCAGCGCCCCGGCCATCAATCGCGAGACATCGTAACCGGCGACATTTTTCATGACCTCGCCGCCGAAGTGCAGGATCTCGCCCCGGCCGTTGATCAGTTTGCAGCCGAGGACAAAATCGCGCGCCGCCCCGGCCGTGGCCCGGCGCGGACCGGACAGGTTACAGGCCACGGTGCCGCCCAGCGTGGCCCCTTCGCCGAACTGCGGTGGCTCGAAGGCGAGCATCTGGCCCTGTTCGGCGAGAGTCTGTTCGATCTCTTCCAGCGGGGTGCCGGCACGCGCGGTCAATACCAGTTCGGTCGGCTCGTAGGTCACGATCCCTGTGTGGTTGCCTGTCTCCAGTGGCGTGCCCGATACAGCATGCCCATAGAACGCCTTGCTGTTGCCACCACGAATCGCCAGTGGCTGCTGGTTCTCCAGGGCGGTTTGCACCTGCTGTTGTAACTGTTCGCTGATGTCGGCCATGTTCAGAATCGATCCAGTTCGGGAAACGGCAGTTCCCCGTGATGCACATGCATGGCCCCGAACTCGGCACAGCGATGCAGGGTGGGAACGGCCTTGCCGGGATTGAGCAGGCCTTTGGGATCGAACGCGTTTTTGATCGCATGAAACTGGGTCAGCTCCAGCGCATCGAACTGGACGCACATCTGGTTGATCTTCTCCATGCCCACGCCGTGTTCGCCGGTGATGGTGCCGCCGACTTCCACGCATAACTCCAGTATCTTGCCACCGAATTCCTCAGTGCGTTCCAGCTCGCCGGGTTTGTTGGCATCGTACAGGATCAACGGATGCAGGTTGCCGTCACCGGCATGAAAGACATTGGCCACCGGCAGTTCATACGCTTTGGATAACTCGGCCATCTTGCGTAACACTTCGGGCAGGTGCTTGCGCGGGATGGTGCCGTCCATACAATAGTAATCGGGCGAGATGCGGCCCACGGCCGGAAATGCCGCCTTGCGTCCCTTCCAGAAGGTCATGCGCTCGGTCTCATTACGCGCGGTGCGCACTTCGGTTGCACCGCTTTGATTCAATATCTCGCGCACCTGATAGACATGGGCCGAGACTTCCTCGTTGGTGCCGTCCAGCTCGCACAACAGAATCGCCTCGGCGCCAACCGGATAACCGGCATGCACGAAATCCTCGGCCGCCTTGATAGCCAGTTTGTCCATCATTTCCAGTCCGGCGGGAATAATCCCGGCGGAGATGATATTACCTACTGCTTCTCCCGCCCTGACGACATCATCGAAGGCGGCCAGGATCACCTGGGCGCGATCCGGTTTGGGCAGTAACTTTACGGTGACTTCCACGATCACCCCGAGCATGCCTTCGGAGCCGGTCATCAACGCCAGCAGATCATACCCGGGCGCATCCAGCCCGCTACCACCGAGGGTCAGCAGCTCGCCGTCGATGGTGACCACTTTCAACTGCTGGATGTTGTGCACCGTCAGACCATACTTGAGGCAATGCACGCCGCCGGCGTTCTCGGCCACGTTGCCGCCAATGCTGCAGGCGATCTGCGATGACGGATCCGGGGCGTAATACAGACCGTGTTGGGCCACCGCCTCGGAGATCGCCAGGTTACGCACCCCCGGCTGCACCCGGGCAATCCGCTGCTGGGGATCAACCTGCAAGATTTGGTTAAAGCGTGCCAGGCTCAGCAGCACCCCCTGCTCGTGCGGCAGGGCCCCGCCTGACAGGCCGGTGCCGGCACCGCGCGCCACCACCGGCACATCAAATTCGCTGCAGGCTTTTAAGATGGTCTGGACCTGCTCAATGGTATCGGGCAATACCACCGCCATCGGCAACTTGCGATAGGCCGACAGGCCGTCGCATTCATACGGGCGCAGATCCTCATCGCTGTATAACACCTGCTCGGCCGGCAACAATGCCTTGAAGCGGCGAACCAGCTTTTCGCGAATCTCCGGGGGACTGTGTTGTGGGGCGTTGGCGCTCATACCAAACCATCAATGGGTGCAGGGAATAGCCCCTGCAAATACAGGTTATGAATCATAACGAACAAGCATTCTACCCCTGTTACGACAGCGGTGAAACCTTGGGGCGATATGCCCTTCACAGTCCCGCTGTTTGTTATCGCACAGGGGTATAACACAACGCTGATACTGATTTTTCAGTCTATTTCCCTGCTTATGATGGTGTCATCAGAATGAATTGGGTAACATTCAGGGCCAGAATAAAAACACTATCAGGGGGAAGCATGTTCGAGGATGTCACCAATTATCTGATCGCCGGCGGCCTGCTGGCCGGTCTCCTCTACGGTCTGGTTGCCCGACACTTTGATCTGGATATGATGCAGGCGGTACGCAATGTCTATCGCGAAGCCAGTCACCGCCAGTTGCTGGCCGTGGCCACGGCCATGCTGGTGGCGATCCTCGGCACATACTGGCTGGAAGCATCCGGGACGGTGGATATCGCCAGTGCCGGCTATCGCAACGGCCAGTTCGACTGGCTGGGCGTCCTGCTCGGTGGTCTGCTGTTCGGCATCGGGGCCAGCCTCGGCGGCCAGGACGCCGCGAGAGTCTTCGTCAACGCCGCCGGCGGCGATCTGCGGGCCCTGCTGGTGCTGTCAGTGTTCATCATTTTCGCCACCATCACCCAGTTTGGCCTGCTGGAATCCGTGCGGTTGTGGCTCACCGGCGTGACCGCAATCACCCTGGGCTCGGGCGATGCCGGGATTGCCAGCATTCTGGGCCTGCCCGGCTGGCTGGTGGTCCTGGTGATCGGCGCGCTGCTGGCCGGTTATATCGCCCTGCGCTGGAAGCGGGGCGGGCAGATCTCCCTGCTGGTCGCCGGCGGCATCATCGGGCTGATCGTGGTGGGCAGCTGGTATGTCACCGGGGTACTGGCGTTCGATATGTTCAACCCCAAAGCCCCGTCGGGGATCACCGCCTCCGGTCCCATGTCCCGTATCGGCATGCTGGTCATCGCCGGCGACACCCCGCGCCTCTCCTACGCGGTCTCCTTCGTGATCGGGCTGGCCGCCATCGGCTTTGTCTACAGCCTGCTGCGGGGCCAGTTCCGCTTTACCCCCATCGCTGCGGGCAAGCTGGGCAGCTCCATTTTCGGGGCGGCGCTGATGGGCATCGGCGCCACGGTCGCCTACGGCTGCAACGTCGGCCAGGGTCTGACCGGGTTCTCCACCCTCTCCCTGGAATCCCTGCTGGCCGTGGTGGGCATGTTCCTCGGGGTGATGGTCGCGACCAAAAAAGGCTGGGAATAACCCTTCGTTTTATCTGTGGTAAACGGGCACGGGTGATGTTCACCCGTGCCCGAATGGGCTATCATTACCCAGCAAATCATAGATAAAAAACTATATGTCTAAACTACCCATGCTCTCTGCCTGCGAGGCCCTCGAACGGCTGCGTGAAGGTAACGAACGTTTTACGGCCAATGTGCGCAGTATCGACTCCCTGTTGAGTTATACCCAGCGCGCGGACATGGCCAACAATCCCCAGGAACCGTTTGCCATTATCCTGGGCTGTTCCGATTCGCGCGCCCCCGCGGAACTGGTCTTCGATCAGGGACTGGGCGATCTGTTCGTCATTCGGGTAGCGGGCAACATTGTGGCTCCCTCACAGGTCGGCAGCGTTGAGTTTGCCGCGGATCGTTTCAGCACCAAACTGGTGGTGGTCCTTGGCCATTCCAACTGCGGCGCGATCACCTCCACGCTGGATGAGCTGCAGCGCCCGACCGAAAACCAGTCGCCCAACCTGCATTCCATCGTCAGCCGGGTCAGCCCGGCGGTGCAAAATCTGCTGGAAGGAAACCCCAGCATGCCGCGGGAAGAACTGATCGACAAGGCCGTGCGCGCCAACGTCCGCGCCTCCTGCGATCACCTGCGTCACGGCTCGGCGATCCTCGAGGAACTCATTGCCAACCACGGCCTGGTGGTGGTCGGCGCCGAGTACTGCCTGGAGACCGGCAAAGTCGAATTCTTCGACGGCCTGCCGGCGGAGTGTGAATAACACTCATTTCTCGGGGTCGAATGGAAATAACGCGGAGTTCGCAGAGACGCGGAGAAATAATTTGGGTCTTCAACCGTTATAGTGGGTACCCGTTTCGGGTTTTTCGGGCAATAACGACAGTCTACGATTTGATAAGGGCCTGGCCCCCTTTAACTCACTCCTCAAGATGGCCTGGCTCGGTGGATTTTTTCAACTCTTCAGACAGAGCTTCCACCTCATCATTTGTTACCAGTCCTTCGTCGCGCAGCAATGTGAGTTGTATGACAGCCTTCGACCTGCTGTGGTCATTGAATAGTAATGCCAACCGCTTATCGTAGTTCTCTACGAGCTTGTACAAATAGAGATATCTTTCGTGGTTTGATGCATCGCGATTAACGATAGCTTCCTCGAACTCCACCATGGCGGCACCACAGAATCGCTCAAGAGCCGACTATTTTTTCTTGAACTTTTTCCAGTCGGACTCGGAGATCATCATGAGCTCCGCAAGCATCACACCCGCAACATGGGATAATCTGGAACGCTGCAACAAATTTATCCCTGTGGCTGTGATTGTCAGGCATTTGAAGTTTTCCAGCGAAGTTCCCGATAACCCAGCGGTAGTTCAGACCCGATACAGTTATTATGCGGCTGATTCTTGTTGAGTATCCCATCCCGGGAATACGAGTACCGCCGGGTGACAGTGTAGCGCTCTGGCCAGCATTTTCGCCCTCTCGACGCCCAACTGAACCCGATCATTTTCTATAGCTGAGATCGTTGACTGTGGTATGCCGGTCAATTCAGCCAGCTCATTCTGGCTGAGTTCCTGTAGCTCGCGCATAATCCGAACCGACTCACCAACCGAGACATCCACCCGTTTTTTGGCTCTGGTATATTCTTTCATGTCATTTCCTCCGATAATCGTGAGGCGTAACACTGACAACTTCAACGAGAATCTTGTCCTTCTCGACCCTGTATATAACTCTATATTGTTGATTTAAGCGGGAGGAGCGGTGACCTTTCCATTCACCGCCCAGCGATTCGTCACGTAACCCTCTGATTTTGCGCAGCCCCTGAGGGCCCGACAGGGTTACGATATCTTTCCATTTTTCGTACCGTTTCAGTACGTCATCTGGAATTGAATCAAGCTGCCTGGAAACACGCCTGTGTTCATAAATTACCCACATACTATAATTAGTATATATACCATTTTTAGTATGTCAAGAGCGTTTTTACGCATAATATTCTGGTAGGGAAAAAGGGGTGGTGACAAACGAGAATTATTCATCTCACCATGTGTCATCGACTCCTTTTACCGAAGTCTTTGACGATTTTGAGCAGAAATTCATGGCGATGACAGCGATGGATAATGTGCCAGATATAATGGGATAAGACATGGCGATTGGCGCCGGCATGTCGGCTTCATCCTTAAAGCAGTGTTTTCATCCATGAAATGAGCCGTTTAAGGCCTCAGATAGCCTTTATTTAGGCTAAAAACCTCGAACATTCAAAAGGTTGCGGTGGTTCGACCCCTCGCTGCTCGATGACTGCTAATCATTTCCGCGCAGCAATCCTACGATGAGGGCTTTGACCCCTTTAACTGGTCGGCGCCGAGTACTGCCTGGAGACCGGCAAAGTCGAATTCTTCGACGGCCTGCCGGCGGAGTGTGAATAACACTCATTTCTCGGGGTCGAATGGAAATAACGCGGAGTTCGCGGAGGCGCAAAGGCGCGGAGAAAATAATTTACGATAAGGGCTTTGAACCCTTTAACTGTAAGTTCGGATTGCCAATCAGGCGGTCCGCGCGCTTAATATTATGCTTTTCGAAT
>CAYOOC010000088.1:0-9994 GCA_964405505.1 uncultured Thiohalophilus sp. | reverse complement strand
AATCCGGCAGCGAAAGCTGTAGCGGGTAAGCTAAGCCGAGGGTAGCAGGTTCGAGTCCTGCCGGGCGCGCCAGGTGCACCAAGCAATGGGGTTGTAGGTCACAGATAACGCCATTGCGAATTTTGAGGTGAGGACGAGAACCTGCGATAAATTAAAGCCGGTTCGACAAATCGGCAGGACCGCCGATTTGGCCATCGCGAAGCGATGCCCGCAGGGTGAGGGACAGGGAAGTCCCGAGGCAATCCTGCCGGGCGCGCCAATACCCAGGTTCTAGCGGCTAGTAACTAGAATCTAGATACTTGTTCTATGGTGGCTGTAGCTCAGTTGGTAGAGTGCAGGATTGTGGCTCCTGTTGTCGTGGGTTCGATTCCCATCAGCCACCCCAACTACAACAAAGCCCGGGATGTGAAATTTAGCCCGGGCTTTGTGTTTTCCGCCAACGTCATTAAGACTCCTTTTTCAGGATTTATTTCGTAATCTGTTGTGTGTTTCGGTTATTGCCTTTGAACCGAAGCGTCGTTTATCGCGTGCGCTGGAGCGCATCCAGTGTTTCAATTGTCGCTCGTGATTCCATGCATTCCTTTGTAGTTGATGGTCGTATGATGACGACTTTCTGGTCCGCTGGGCTTTGATGGTCGTCGGGCCTCCCGCAACCGGACGGGGTTATCCGCGCGGGGCCACTGGGCACGCTACCGGTCAAGGGTTCCTTCGGTGGCAATAGTGGTCAGTTTCTCCTCTTTTCATGGCTGTTCCCCGGGATATTGAGCGATCGCTCAATAATGGCTAAACTGTCATTGTGCTTGACAGTTGTTCAAGGGCTCACCATTTCCGTATGAATCAAAGGGGAAAACGATGAAACAGATAATGAAAGCGGGCCATTGGCCTCGGCTGGCGCTGTTAAGCGTGATGGGCATGTTGATGTTTGGCAATCCGCTGTCAGCCGAGGAGGCGATGTCACCCTATGGTACCTCGACGACCAATATGCACGAGTATCCGGTAATCGATGCGGTGTTCGATGCCAACTACGAGGATCCCAACAAACTGAATATCCTGTACGCATTCGTCAAAAATACCATGAAACCTCTGAAGGGCAAGATGGTGGTGGTCACCCATGGTCCCGAGCTACGTGCTTTCGCCAAGGAAAATTACGTCAAGTACCAGGGCGTGATGGACAAGATGAAACAGCTGGCGGACATGGGCGTGGAATTTCGTATGTGCAACAACGCTCTGCGGGCGGCGGGCTATGCGCCGGATGACTTTCACGGTTTTGTCACGGTAGTGCCGGCGGGTTTTCCCGAGATCGCCTATCTTCAGCACCAGGGGTTTACCTATATCAATCCGTTGCCCTATTCAGTGCGTGATGTTCGATATAAGGAACGTCCGGAGTTAAGGGGAAAATAATAAACAGCAGCGCTGTTGCTGTAAAAGTTGGCAGACCCGCCATCAGGCGGGTTTGTTGATTCAGAGCTGGTTGTCCGCAATGTTGATTCGGGGTTGCTCAATGGACTGGCTGAAATGGCGAGATAGAGTATGGAAGCTGACATAATCGCTGGTGATTTCAATTTTCCCATTCAGTTCCTCAAAGTCATTCTGTTCGACAGCCTCGTCAATGATATCGAGAAGCTTCTGTAGTGCCAGCCCCAACTGCGTTTGCTTGTTTTTGTCCAGTCCAAGTCTTTGCCAGGTGTTATCTGCGTGACCCTCTCCTTCATGACCGATTCGAAAAAAATTCTCGATCAGTAATTCGAACAAGCGATCTTTGCCAAGTTGCTTGGACAACGACGCAATGATTTCGGAACCAGAAGTACCGTCGGGAACTAATGCACGGAGTTCCTCTGGCAAAAAATCGATCAATTCTTCTCCATTAATCTGCCCATTGATTATATCTTCTTTGACCAGTTGCTCGTAATCGGATGCGGGGTCGGAGCCAGTACGTTTTGAAAGCTGAATCAGGGCCATCGCTTCGCTGCGATGGCCGCTAATACCGAAGCCGGAAAGAAAATGATCGAGTATGTCATGCACGAATACGGAGGTATTGATTTTCTCGCCCGTTTCCCGGGTGGCGGCGATGATCACCGGATCGTCAATGGCTATATCGAGTTTCCAGCCTCTTGCTCCGAATCCGTCATCCCAGGTCCGCTTGTAGGTAACCGGAATCAGGAGTCTGTTTCCATCAGCATGCAAATATTCTGGCGGATAGTGCAGCACATCCCGCATCGTGTTTTGTTCGCTATCTGGCATCATACTATTAAGGCTCGCTTCTGGTATCGTTAAACAGGGCTTGCCGCGCAGTTATGCGGTTTGGACCAGGCGTCGACTGTTGCGATGATCCCTTGTCAGATTTCCTGTCACATCTTCGGCGGGGTGGGACATGGAGGCACACCTCAAGCAATTTGCTATTTACACGTTCAGCATAACAAACTTGAACGATCGTTCAAGTACTGCCATACTCGCGATTATTGAGCAAATATTCAACTATAAGAAGGGACGATGAATCTGTGCGTCGAGTGCTTGCGCAATGATGAAGGTGAAGTCATTCCCATGGAAGCAACCCGGCTTCGGCTGGCAAGCAGGCCTTCACTATTGCCGAACCTGTTGGTGTGGTTGTGGCAGTCAGTGCCTTCCTGCTTCCGGTTGGTCGGGATTTTGCGCGAGGCTGGCCTGCCAACGGCTGGGTGTCAGGCACTGGTTACCGATCCGCGCGTCGGCTTTTTCGGTTCATCGGCGGTGCCCGGATTGGCTGGGCGTTACGTGCGCAACTTGCGCCGGGCACCCGCTGTGCTCTGGAACACGGCGGTGCCGCGCCGGTCATTGTGGCGAAGGATGCTGATATTGACGCTGTCATCCCCTGTTTGTTGAAAGGCGGCTTTTATCATACCGGCCAAGTTTACGTGTCGGGGATCCGACGCTGGAAGAGACTGAGGTCGGTCCGCTGATTCGTCCTGCTGAAGTCGAGCGGATTGGCCAATGGGTTAATGAGGCAGTCAGTGCCGATTCTGAACTGCTGTGTGGTGGCGAGCCATTACCGTCAACCATTTATGCCTGCACCGTACTCTATGATCCCCCGGACGATGCCAAAGTCAGTCACGAGGAGATATTCGGTCCGGTTGTCTGTGTCTATCCCTATGACGAGATTGAGGAGGCAATTGCCCGTGCTAATAGCCTGCCCTGGGCCTTCCAGACCGCGGTGTTTTCAGACAGCCTTTTCAGGGCAAAATTTGCCAGCAGTCGCCTGGATGCCTCGGCAGTAATGATCAACGAGCACACCGCTTTCCGTGTCGACTGGATGCCCTTTGCCGGGTTACGCCAGTCAGGCCTGGGTACCGGTGGGATCCCGTATACCCTGCATGATATACAGATACAAAACTGATCGTGACGCAGATGACCGACGGTGACTCATGAATCTGCTGAATCAATTTTAGGATAAACCATTAAGGACTGAAAAGAATGGCATGTTCAAGCAAATTTTGACGTCGAGTTTTTAATTCGGGCATCCAGTTTGGTTAAGACAGGCAATATAGACGAGATGCTCTTAGAATAAAGCCCGTACTCATTTTCATTCTAATCTTTTGATTGACTTGTTGGCTGTCTGTGCCGGATTAACTCGGCATGGCTACCGATTCTTTTTATCTGTGTTATCCGGTTATTTTTCGATAATCACTTTCAATACGTTGACAGGACCAGGAAATCTGCTTCGCTTGTGCATAACAGGAGTTACTGTTTTGCCAATCAGGAGGTGCCAAATGAAACAGCACAAAACGCTATCCGGTATTTTGATATTTTGTCTGCTTTTCCCGTTCTCTCTGACTGCCAGTGCGCATGGCGGTTCCGGCATGGGAATGATGGGACACATGGATGACGATGATTACCGGGGACACATGCAGAGGCGCGGCATGATGGGTGGTATGGGCATGATGCAAGGTCAGGGCATGATGCAAGGTCAGGGAATGATGGGTGGCGTGATGAACGGTATGGGCATGATGCAGGGAATGGGGCCCATGACGATGCTCGATCTGGATGAAAAACAACGTCAGCAAATGCGTGATATGCAGCGCAAGATGCAGAAAAAGAACTGGGAGCGCATGGGCGAGATGATGGAGCTGCGCCATCAGCTGCAGGACATCATGGCGGCGGATAAGCCGGACACGACCGCAGCCAGCCGGATTTACGACAAAATGGCGACGCTGCGCAAACAGATGTTCCAGGACCGGCTCGAGGCTCGCAATCGGATGATGGATCAACTCAGCGCCGAGCAGCGGGAACAGCTGCGTGAGCTGCGCCGTCAGTATGGTGGCGGGATGATGGGCGGTCCGGGCATGATGATGGAGTAAGCTGTTCAGGGCCGCTTCGGCGGCCTTTATTTTGTGTAACTATATACGCTTGACAATATATACGATATTTCGTATATATAGACCATGTCGATACTCACAGATGATTTTTTTGCCGCGCTGGCCCACCCGCTGCGTTTGCGCATGCTGATGCTGTTGCAGCAGGAAGGGGAGCTGTGTGTCTGCGAGCTGACCCATACACTGGAGGTCTCCCAGCCGATGGTGTCCCGGCACCTGGCGCAGTTACGGGAGGCGGGGCTGGTCGCCGACCGTCGGCAGGGGTTGTGGATCTATTACCGCCTGCACCCGGAGTTGCCCGAATGGGCGAGCCAGGTCCTGAGCGAGACCGCCCGCGGGGTCGGCCAGCAGGCCCCGTTTGCCGAGGATCGCAAACTCCTGCAACACATGCCCAATCGCCCCGATGGACGCTGCTGCGCCTGAACGGGTTGATTGAATCCCGAATGAATCCCCGGAGGATTTACCATGAGTCGTTTACATGTTCATATCGCGGTCGAGCAGCTCGACACCAATATTGCGTTTTATTCGGCGCTGTTCGGTTGTGAACCGACAGTGACGAAGCCGGATTACGCCAAGTGGGATCTGGCCGATCCGGCGGTCAACTTTGCTATTTCCACCCGGAGCAGCAAGCCGGGTCTGGATCATGTCGGCATCCAGGCCGAAGACGGGGATGAGTTGCAGGCGATTCGTCGGCGCCTGGAGCAGGCGGATATCAATGGTATGGCACAGGAAGGGACGACCTGTTGTTATGCCCGCTCCGATAAATACTGGACGACCGATCCACAGGGCATTGCCTGGGAAAGTTTCCACACTCTGGAAAGTGCGGCCATCTTTGACGAACGCCCCGATGCGGAGCAAAACAGCGGCGCCTGCTGTACACCTGACCTCTCAAGTTGCTGTTAACCGGTTGAGCAAACAATGTATTTACTCTTTTTGTGCACGGGCAATGCCTGTCGCTCGCAAATGGCCGAAGGCTGGGCACGACAGCTGGCGCCCGCCTGGTTGAATGTGGCCTCCGCCGGGATCGAACAACATGGCAAGAATCCGCGTGCGATCGCGGTGATGGCCGAGGCGGGCGTCGATATTTCTGATCAGGAATCCACCCGGGTGACCGACGAGATGCTGGGCCGGGCGGATTACGTGGTGACCGTCTGCGGCCACGCCGATGAACATTGCCCGGCGTTGCCGGCAACGGTTAAAAAGGAACACTGGCCACTGAGTGATCCCGCCAAAGCGGAAGGGGATGAACAGCAGGTTATGCAGGTATTTCGTGAAACCCGGGATGAAGTGCGCGAGCGGGTGCAGGATCTGCTTGAGCGTCTGATGACAGAGTATACGCAAGCGGGAGAGTCGAAATGAGTGTGCAGTGTGAAACCACGGCAAAACGATCCGCCGGAGCCGAAATGGGGCTGTTTGAACGTTATCTGAGCCTTTGGGTTGCTCTGTGTATTGTTGCCGGGATTAGCCTGGGACACTTTTTCTCGCCAGCCTTCGAGTCGATCGGTGCGCTGGAAATCGCACAAGTGAATCTGCCGGTGGCCGTGCTGGTGTGGATCATGATCATCCCCATGCTGCTCAAGATCGATTTACATGCCTTGAAGCATGTTTCCCGGCACTGGCGCGGCGTGGGGGTCACGTTATTCGTCAACTGGGCGGTCAAACCGTTTTCCATGGCCTTGCTGGGCTGGTTGTTCATCGGTTATCTGTTTGTTGACTGGTTGCCGGCGGCGCAGATCGACTCTTACATCGCCGGGCTGATTATCCTGGCGGCCGCGCCGTGTACCGCGATGGTGTTTGTCTGGAGTCATCTCACTCGTGGCGAACCGCACTTTACCCTTGCCCAGGTGGCCTTGAATGACACCATTATGGTGTTTGCCTTCGCCCCGATCGTCGGCCTGTTGCTCGGACTGTCCGCGATTACTGTCCCTTGGGATACCCTGTTGTTGTCGGTGGTGGTTTACATCGTGATCCCGCTGATCCTTGCCAATCTGTGGCGCCGCTGGCTGTTAAGCCGGGAGCACGGTGTTGCCAAACTGGATAAGACACTCAAACGCCTGCACCCGCTGTCGCTGTCGGCCCTGTTACTGACGCTGGTTCTGCTGTTCGGTTTTCAGGGCGAGCAGATCATTGCCCAGCCATTGATCATCGTGCTGCTGGCCGTGCCGATTCTGATCCAGGTCTTTTTCAATTCCGGTCTGGCCTATCTGCTCAATCGCTGGGTCCGTTCACCGCATTGTGTGGCCGGGCCTTCGGCACTGATCGGGGCGAGTAACTTCTTCGAGCTGGCGGTGGCTACAGCGATCGCCCTGTTCGGCTTTCAGTCCGGTGCGGCGCTGGCCACGGTAGTGGGTGTATTGATCGAGGTGCCGGTGATGCTGGCGGCGGTCAACGTGGTCAATCGCACGCGGGGCTGGTATGAACGTCGTGCAGGTGTTGCCAGTTACGCCGAATGTTGTCCGGAAAGTTGAATAAGAAGAATAGGGGGCGAACTACGCTCGATTTCTTCTTTGTATGGTAACGGTGGAATCGGGCTTTCAGGTACTAGGTTCTAGTACCTAGTATCTAGTACCTGATAGTCAGGCAGCCGGTTTGCGGACGTTGCTCCACCAGATGCGGCAGGCGCCTTCGTCGGAGACCATGCAGGGGCCGATGGGATTGCGCGGGGTACAGGCGGCGCCGTAAAGTTTGCACTCGGTGGGGTAGATCTTGCCCAGTACCACCCGGGCGCAGTCGCAGCCCGGGGGCATTTCGCCGGCCCGTTTGCGGGCGTCGTCCTGATAACCGGTGAACTTCTCGCGCGCGTCGTGCAAACGGTATTCTTTTTTCAAGCCAAACCCCGAGGCCGGAATCGTGCCGATACCGCGCCAGGTGGCGTCGGTGACTTCCATGACCTTGTACAAATGGGTTTTCGCGTGGGCATTGCCCTGTTCGGTGACCAGCTCCGGATAGCAGTTATCCAGAAACGGCCTGTTCTCCAGTAACTGGCGCAAACTGGAATAGAAGGCGGCGAGCAGGCTCTCATTGTTGAAGCCGGCAACGGCGGCGGGCAGGCCGTGATCCTCGATGACGAAGCGCCATTCATCCGATCCCATGACCGTGGCCACATGTCCCGGCGCCACCAGTGCATCGAAGCCGGCATCTTCGGATTCGAGCAGCATGGCGACCGCCGGCCAGGTGAGCCGTCCGGAAAGCAGCAGTAACAGATTTTCCGGCGCGCCTTCGGCCAGCATGGCCGCGACCGGCGCGGTGGTGGTTTCAAAACCGGCAGCGAAGAACACCACGTCTTTATCGGGATTATCGCGGGCAATCTGTGCCGCCTCGATCGGCGAGGCGATGGGGCGGATGTCAGCGCCCCGTGCCCTGGCCTGTTCCAGCGAGCGGGCTTCGCTCTTGCGGACATTCACCGGCACGCGCAGCATGTCGCCGAAGGCGACCAGGATGACATCCTCGTGCAGGGCGATCTGGATGGCCTCGAAGACATCTTCCTCGGGACAGACACAGACCGGGCAGCCGGGGCCGGGAATTAATTCAATTTGCTGCGGCAGGGCACTGCGCAAGCCGGCCTGGGTGATCGAGCGTTCATGTCCGCCGCAGACATTCATGATGCGCACTTTCTCTGGCAACGGCAGCTGCCGGATCTGTTGCAGCCATTGTTGGGCGCTCAGGCTCATCGGTTATTCCGCGTGTTGATGGGCGGGGGCCGGTTGTGCCTCGGGCTGATGCCATTGAGCCCCGTCACTCTGGGTTTTCGGGATCAGGGTCTCGCCCTGTTGCAGGCGCTCATGTTGCGCGGATACAGCTTCATCCAGCCAGTCCAGCCAGGCCTGCATGCCCTGGTTATGGCGGGCGGCCAGTTCAATCACCGGTGCCGGGTTGGCCAGCTGGCGCAGGCACTGCTCGGCTTTGGCCGGCTCGAAATCATCCAGCACTTTCAGCAAATCGGTCTTGGTCAGCAGCATGAGATCGGCGGCGCGAAACATGACCGGGTACTTGGCCGGCTTGTCATCGCCTTCGGTGACTGACAACAGCGTGACGTTATGGTGATGGCCCAGGTCGAAACTGGCGGGACACACCAGGTTGCCGACGTTCTCGATGAAGATCAGATCGAAATCGGCCAGGTTCAGCTGATGCAGGGCGGCGTGCACCATGTGCGCATCCAGATGACAGGCACTGCCGGTGGCGATCTGGATGGCAGTGACGCCCCTGGCGCGAATGCGGTCGGCATCGTTCTCGGTTTCCAGATCCCCTTCGATGACGGCGATGCGCCAGCGTCCGGCCAGGGCGTCGATGGTCGCCTCAAGCAGGGCGGTCTTGCCGGCGCCGGGGGAGGACATCAGGTTGATCGCCAGAACCCGGTGTTTGTCGAAGTGCTGGCGATTATGCAACGCCTGGTGATCGTTTTCCGATAACAGGCTCTGCAGTACCGTCACCGCCGATTTGCCGTCGGCGGTTTTTTCCAGCTTGCCGGCCGGTTGCAGCAGGTGCCGGTTACCGGAAGTAATGTTGCAGCCGCAGGTATCACACATACCGACTTCCTCCGAATAGATTAAAAAGCCAAACCACGAAGGCACAAAGACACAAAGGTTCACCAGGTGTTATTGCTCATTATGTTCTTTTTTTCATCTTGGTGCCTTCGTGTCTTGGTGGTGAATATTGTTTTGTTAACCATTAGCCGCTTGTTCATCTGTTGGCCGATCCAGTTCCAGGCTCGCCAGCAGCATTTCATCGCCGCTGAGCAGGCGGGTCTGCCAGTGACCGCAGTGGCCACAGATCAGTTTGTTGGCGGTGGCCTCGGATTCGCCGCCGCATTGCTGGCATTCGATCCGGATCGGCAGCAGCTCGATATCGAGCACCGCATGTTCGGCAATGCTCCCGGCGACCGCGATCGGAAAGGCCTGCTGCAGTAATTGCGGCTCGACGCCGGACAGGGGACCAATCTGGACCTTGACCCGGTGCACCGCGGTGGCCCGGTTTTCCCGGGCCACGGCCTCGATCTGGCTCAACATGCTCTGGCATATCGACAGTTCATGCATTGGAGAGAGCCGATTCGGCGGCCAGGATCTCGTCGAACAGTTCCCAGCTGGAGCGGGCGTCCTGTTCACTGATTTTCTGGATCGCGTAGCCGACATGCACCATGACGTAATCGCCGGGGGCGACAGCATCATCCTGGAGCATGAACAGGCTGATCGTGCGCTCCACGCCCTTGGCCTCGCAGCGGGCGTTGTAGCCGTCGATCTCGATGATTTGCATGGGGATGCCCAGACACATGGGTTATTCGTCCTTGATCCGTTGTGACTGTCGCACGGTGGTCAACTTGCGTTTGGTATACAGGACAACGGCCAGCCCCCCGAGCAGCATGAGCAGGTGATCCGGCTGGGTCAGCAGGTGCCATATTCCCTCGACCAGCCCCTGGTGGTGTTCGCGGGAGGGGTGGGCGACAGCCGTTCCGCTTAACAACAGTGCCGAAACGGAAAAAAATCCCTGTTTGATTCGATGATGCATGATCAATGCCTCCTTCTCAGACTACCTTGACGTTCATCAGCTCTTCACCCTCAGTATCGGTCACATGTACGGCGCAGGCAATGCACGGATCGAAGCTGTGAATGGTGCGCAGGATTTCGATCGGTTGTTCGGGATCGTGCAGCTTG
>CAYOOC010000087.1:0-10848 GCA_964405505.1 uncultured Thiohalophilus sp. | reverse complement strand
TCGTTAATGCCCGAGAAATACGAAACGTCGACCCACTACAACGGGTGAAGACCCATTATTTTTTTCTTATGAAACGGACACCGTCGATGCCATCAAAATCGGTATCCTGCGTCCACAGCGTGGCATCGAAAGCCTGTGCCGTTGCCAGTATGACCGAATCCGCCAGCGGCAGTTTGTGTTCAAGTCCCAGCTTTGCCGCCTGCAGGGCAAGTGTTTCATCCAGCGGCACAACCTGACCCTGTTTCATAAGGGCAACCGTCTGCAGGGCAGCATCCTGTCCGCGCTGTTGCAGTACCCGCTTGAAGACTTCGAGCAAGCTGATACTGGGCACAATCAGATTTTCGGTCTCCAGGATGGGAGCGGCGAAAGCATCGGCATTGGTGGTGTCCGCAAAATATTCCAACCATCCGGAGGAATCGACGACATTCACACCCGATCCTCGTCACGCGAAATCCCGGTATCGATCCCTTTCAGAAAGCCCCGCATACTGCGCATATCCCGCACCGGGATAAACTCGGCCCGCCCCTCGTAGACCACCACCTCGATCTTCTGCCCGGGCTTGATGCCCAAGCTTTGACGTACTTCTTTGGGTATAACTATTTGATATTTCTCGGAAACTGTTACAGTCGTCATACCGATTTCCTATCGACGGCAATTTCGTAAAGCATAGTGCCCGGCCAGGCTAACGTCAAATCATCGGTAAATCTGCTGCACCCCAAGCTGACAACAGAAAAGTGAGTAACTCGGTGAAATCCAGGCGATTCAATAACCGTTCAGGGCGATAGCGGAACAAGGTGATCGCCCTGATGACGATAAAGCTGCCAGTCACTGTCGCCGTTACGACAGGCACCAAAGCGAAACGGCACGTTACGGGTATCGCCCAGAATAAAGCGGTGATCCTCGAACCAGGCACATAGCCCCTGCTCGCGCTGTTCGATACGATACAGGGCGGGGAACAGCATGAAATCCCGAATATCCTTCAACACATCCTGGTGCCAGACATTCTGCGCCAGTTCGCGTCCGATGCCCTCGCCATAACGGGGTAACGTCTGCCAGTTCAGCCGGTTCAATGGCTGATAGATGGTATTGATCCGCTCGAGCATGCCCGCCTGCGCCCCTGGCGCGGGAATGACCTGTTGGCGATGCAGGTTCACATAACTCACGTGATACTGTTGTGGCTGTTCGATCACGATCTTCCAGTTAAACGGCGACAGGGGTTGCGGCAAGGCATGCACTTTGGCCTGCTCCAGATTCTGCTGCTGGACGTATTCCCGACCCAGATCCCGCACCTGCCAGGCCTGAAAATGTTGCAACCCGATGTACATTGCGAGCGTGGCCAGGCCGACCAGCGCCACCTGTTGTCCCTGTCGGCGCCAGGCCCACGCCACAAGCAGGGCCAGGATAATGATTCCGCTGAACCAGAAATCGATAATAAAGGTTGAAGGCAGAGAAAACTTGGCGTGGCTGAATGGCGCCAGGATCATCGTACCGAAGGAAGTGATCACATCCCCGAAGATATGAATCCCCAGGCTCATGGCACACACGGCATAGAACGCTTTCCAGTGATACTGACCGCGCCACAACAGGACAAACAACAGTGATAACAGCCCGGCCCATAAGGGCAACATCACAACCGAATGCGTGATCCCCCGATGGTATTTGAGATAACTCAACGGTCCATCGATCAACCGCACCAGAAAATCACTGTCGGGGAAAATGCCGGCCAGAAACCCGGCCAGCAGGCGGCTGCGCAGCGACAGGACCCGCCCGGCCGAGATGGCCGCCCGATCCGGGGTTTCGGAGGCCGTGGCCCGTGCCAGCAGGACGCTGCTCAGGCCATGTGTCAATGTATCCATCTGGTATTTACCACTTAATAATCATTCACTTACAACCGGCCGCTGAAAATCCGTGCCTGCGTCACAGATTCAAAGCAGGATTAAAGCCGCCCCGCCGCGCTGCCGATGTATACCCCAAGAAGATGAGGCCTACAGGGCTTCACCAGTGTCGGACAAACCGGGTATTTTGTTAATGGCCAAAGCACGAATCCATCGTCAGGGAACACTCCTGATACTCGAAAAAGACGTGCACACCGCTTATCTGCTGGACTATCTGCTGAGTCGTGAAGGCTACAACGTGGTCAGCACCACCAACTGCGAAATCGCCTCCCGCCTGCTGGCCAAAATGCCACCGGCCGAACTCATCTTTCTGGATGTCGCCTATGTCAGCGACAACCAGTGCCGGTTCATGGAGACCCTGCGCAAAATGCCCGGCTGGCGCAACACGCCGGTCTTGCTGCTGGCCGAGCACTATACCATGGAACATGTCAGCCACGGTCTGCAGGCCGGTGCCGACGATTATATCGTCCAGCCGTTCAACCACGCCGAACTGCTCACCCAGATCAAGCGCTACTCGTTAAAACTCAACCACGCTTGATCCCCGATGTGTAAAAACACACCGGGGATCAGGTTCTAGTCGCTAGGGGCTAGTGGCTAGTACTACCTACCAGAACCCAATTTATAGCAGCCTCGGTCACGTTGACGATAGCTTATGTGGCACAACCTCGAATTAAGGCACAGGCGCCAGCTAACGCTGCGCGCAATCTGGCCTACAGTACAAGCCTTGCTTTACCTGGCCCCTGGCCTCTAGCCCCTAGCTGCTTTCACTATCCGGCGGCACCACGTTCAACACCTCTTCCATCGTGGTCAGCCCCTGGGCGATTTTCTGGGCGCCGGAGATGCGCAGTTTGATCATGCCTTCGTTGATCGCCGTGTGGCGGATCTCCGCCGCATCGCTGTCCGGGCCCAGCTGGTGGCGAATGGCGGGGCTCATGCGCAGCATTTCGTAAATCCCGATGCGTCCCATGTAGCCGGTGTTGCGGCATTCGTCGCAACCGACCGGGCCGTAGAAAGTCGGCTCGCCGCTCATTTTCCAGGGCCGGGTGAGGGCCTGCCACAGATCCGGATCCACCTCGGTGGGGGCCTTGCAATTCGGACAGAGGGTCCGCACCAGTCGCTGGGCCAGCACGCCCAGCAAGGTGGCGTTGATCAGGTAGGCCGGCACGCCGATCTCGCGCAGACGGGTCACGGCCGAGGACGAATCGTTGGTATGCAGGGTAGAGAGTACCAGGTGGCCGGTCAGGGCCGCCTGGATCGCCATCTCGGCGGTTTCTTTATCGCGGATCTCGCCGACCATGATGATATCGGGATCCTGGCGCAACAGGGTCCGTACACCACTGGCGAAGTCGAGCCCGATGTTGTGTTGCACCTGCATCTGATTGAACGCCGGCTCGACCATTTCGATCGGATCTTCCACCGTGCAGACATTCACTTCCGGCTGGGCCAGTTGCTTGAGCGTGGAATAGAGCGTGGTGGTCTTGCCCGATCCGGTCGGACCGGTGACCAGTATGATCCCATTCGGCTGGTTTACCATCTGGTTCCAGCCGGTAATCTCCTTCGCAGAAAAGCCCAGCGCGGCGAAATCCTTGACCAGCACATCCGGATTGAAAATCCGCAGTACCAGTTTTTCACCAAAGGCGGTCGGCATGGTCGACAGGCGCAGTTCGATCTCGCCGCCTTCGGGCAACAGGGTCTTGATGCGTCCGTCCTGCGGGCGGCGTTTTTCCACCACGTCCATGCGCCCGAGCACCTTGATGCGGCTGGAGACCGCGGTCATTACCGGTGTGGGCATGTCGTAAACATGGTGCATGACGCCGTCGATGCGAAAGCGGATGTGCCCCTGTTCGCGCCGTGGTTCCATGTGAATATCGCTGGCCCGCTGATCGAACGCGTATTGCAGCAACCAGTCGACGATCTGCACCACATCCTTGTCATTGGCATCCAGATTGCCCGTCTTGCCCAGCTCCACCAGTTGCTCCAGGTTGGAGACGCCGGGAATATTGACCGAGTCCTTGTCCGAGGTAGCGCGGCGAATGGAGTGACTGACCGAATAGAACTCGTTGAGATAACGGGAAATATCCAGCGGATTGGCGATGACCCGCTCGATCTGCAGGCCGGTGACATGCGCCAGCTCATCTTCCCAGCTGCGAATGTCAGGTTCCGCGGTAGCGATGACGGCTTTGTGTTTATCCACCTTGACCGGCAGGATCCGATGTTTGCCGGCATAGGCTGACGAGGTCACCGCCGTCACTGCCGTAACATCGACTTTCAGTGGATCGATACGCATATAGGGCAAGCCGGCACGCTCGGCCAACCACTGGGTCAAGACTTCCAGCGTCAGCTTCTTGCCGGGACGGGCCTGATCGTCCCACTCCTGTTGCGAGATGATCACCAGCGGATGGATTTCCAGTCGCCCGGTACGCGCCGGGATCAGAAACTCATCCGAGATCTGTTTATCCAGCCGGCCGTCTTCCACCAGCGCATGGATCAGTTCATGCAGATTCAGATGCCGATCGACACCCACTTCATGGGACTGCTGTTGCATATGAGTTATGCCTGATTAAATAATAACTCTCGCAGAGACGCAGAGCTCGCCAAGGGTGACGCAACATAGCGTATTTTTTGCTGCGCCTTTGCGACTCCGCGAGAGAACAATATCATTTTCCCGCACGGATCAGCCCGCCCATGCCGGCCTCTTCGAGGCGCTCGTTGAGGTAATGGCGAATCTCGTGCACGTTTTCCATGACCAACACTTCGCTGAGGATCTCCGAGGCGCGCTCGCGACTCAGGTTACGTATCACCCATTTCACTCGCAACAGACTGGAGACACTCATGCTCAGGCTGTGTATTCCCATGCCCAGCAACAGGATCGCCGCCGCCGGGTCGCCCGCCATTTCACCACAGACGCTGACCGGTTTACCGTGAACCCGGGCACTGTCCACCACTTGCAGGATGGCGCGAATGACCGCCGGGTGCAGGGAATCGTATAGTTCGGCGACCCGTGAGTTGTTGCGGTCCACCGCCAGCAGATACTGGGTCAGATCGTTGGTGCCAATGGAAAGAAAGTCGACCCGCTTGGCCAGATTACCGGCCTGGTAGACGGCCGAGGGCACTTCGATCATCACGCCGATCCTGGGCATGCGAATCTCCTGTCCCTCTTCGAGCAACTCTTCATAGGCCTGATGAATCAGGCTCAGGCTGTCGATCAGCTCGCTGACATCGCTGATCATCGGCAGCAGAATATTCAGATTATCCAGCCCGGCGCTGGCCAGCAGCATGGCACGGATCTGCACCAGAAAGATTTCCGGGTGATCCAGCGTAATACGAATGCCGCGCCAGCCCAGAAACGGGTTTTCTTCCTGGATCGGAAAATAGGGCAACGCCTTGTCGCCGCCCACATCCAGGGTGCGCAGCACCACCGGCCGCGGCGCGAAGGCTTCCAGAACCTGTCGATAGTTGGCGCGCTGTTCGTCCTCACCGGGGAAGCGCTGGCGGATCATGAACGGAAACTCGGTGCGGTACAGACCGATCCCCTCGGCGCCGCTTTCCCGGGTCGGAGTCATATCCGAGATCAAACCGGTGTTGGCGTACAGGGGAATATATTCACCATCCAGGGTTTCGGAGGGCAGCTCGAGCAGCGCCTTGAGTTCCTCGGAAAGCTCGACCTCCTGATCGACCAGCCGGCGATACTCTTCCAGAATGGGATGGGTTGGCGCCACGTAGACCCGGCCGCTGTACCCATCGGCGATCACCTCAGCTCCGTCCATGCGCGAGACCGGCAGATCGGTCGCCCCCATCACTGCCGGCACACCCAGCGCCCGGGCCAGAATCGCCACGTGCGAAGTTCGCGAACCGCGCACCGAGATCACCCCGGCCAGCTTCTCCGGCGGGACTTCCGCCAGCATGGCGGCGCTGATCTCCTCGCCCACCAACACGGTCTCATCCGGGTATGCCAGTGACTTCTGGGTATCCTGCTGCAGGTGCGAGAGAATCCGCCGACCCAGATCGCGCACATCGTCCACCCGCTCACGCATGTAGCTGTCTTCCATCTCGCGGAAGATACGTTCGTGATCCTGGATGGTCTGGCGTAATGCGCCCTGTGCCCAGTTGCCGCCTTCGATACGCTGCCGGGTCTGACCGGCCAGACTGTCGCTGTCGAGCATCAGCATATACACATCGAACAGGGCGTGATCCTCGGCCGGCAACTTGTCGACAAACTGGGCCGACAGGTTCTTGATATCTTGTTTGACGGCTTCCAGCGCGGCATTGAAGGCCTCGATCTCAGCCGCCACGTTGTCGGCCCGCCGATCCGGCACCGCGTCGATGTCCGCCAGGGTATACACCACCTTGGCCGTCCCGATCGCCACGCCCGGCGCGCCGGGCAAACCACTGATCGGTCGACTGTCATGCGGATGGTTCGGTGTCACCTGGCCCAGGATTTCCACCTCGCCGCTGGCCTCGGCATGGGCAATCGCCCCGGCCAGCTGGGCGGCGATGGTGATCAAAAAGGTCACGCTGTTTTCATCGAACTTTTCACTGCCGTGCTGCTGGACCACCAGCACCCCGACCACCTTGCGATGATGGATGATCGGCACGCCGAGAAAGGCGTGATACGGCTCCTCGCCAGACTCGGGGAAATAACAAAAACGGGGATGCTCGGGCGCGTTATCCAGATTGACCGGTTCGGCGCGCTTGGCCACCAGACCGACCAGGCCGCGCTCCTGGCTCAGGCGTACCTTGCCGACACTGCTCTGGTTGAGGCCATCGGTGGCCTTGAGGACATAGTATTCGTTGTCCTGATCGGTGAGATACACCGAGCAGACATCCACCTGCATGGCCTGTTTGACACGGCGAACAATGATCTCCAGCGCCTGCTCCAGATTACGCGCCAGATTCACCTCTTCGATTAATCGACGTAAGGTATCAAGCATAAGGGTCCATACAGTGGGATCAGGATTTGACCTGTCTCAGGCAGAATAACACAGGGTGATGATGCTGCCGCTATCAGGCAAGCTGGCCGTAAACCAGTTTACCGCTCGCTTTTTGTAATAACGGGCCCAGCTCCGCCAGCGCGCGTCGGTATACCTGGCGCTTGAACGGGACCACTTCCCGCACCGGCTCCGCCGGGGTCACCCAGCGCCAGCAATCGAACTCGGGCGTCTCGCTGGCATCCAGACTCACTTTACTCTCCGGGGCGATCAGGCGCAGCAAAAACCAGCGCTGTTTCTGGCCAATACAGACCGGTTCGCGGTGATAGCGAATCAGTTTTTGCGGCAGACGATAGCGCAACCACTGCCGGGTGGCGCCAATGAGTTCCACATCATTTTGCGCCAGGCCGATCTCCTCGGCCAGCTCGCGGAACAGCGCCTGCTCCGGGGTTTCATCGCGGCGAATACCGCCCTGGGGAAATTGCCAGGCCTGCTGACCAATCCGCCGGGCCCAGAACAGTTTGCCCTCCGGGTTACATAAAATAATGCCCACATTGGCTCTGTATCCTTCCGAATCAATCACTTGCCACATCCTTTTAAAGCCCTGCACCAGATTCTTTCACAGCCCCCGGGCACTCGCAAATTTTCCCTTGGCAAGGCTGATAATATCATATATTTCAGTTAGTTAAGTAGTTCAGTAGCCACTCATATACTCGACCGGTGCCAGCCGCCCGACTCGCCCGGCTGCTTTTCGCCCCGCCGTTTGGGTTATCATGCCCCCTTTTGTGCAAGCGGGAGGAACACGCGTGGCCCTGGCAATCTTCGATCTCGACAATACCCTGCTCAACGGTGACAGCGATTATCTGTGGGGCCGCTTTCTGGCCGAACAGGGGCGGGTCGACGGCGAGGCCTACGAGCGGGAGAACCACCGCTTTTACGAGGAATACAAAAGCGGCCAGCTCGATATCCGGGAGTTTCTGGCCTTCAGTCTGCGCCCGTTGAGCGAGATCCCGCCGTCACAATTGAATGAATTGCACCGCCGGTTCATGGCTCAGGAAATCCGTCCACGCATTACCCCCGCGGCCCGGGCCCTGCTGGACAAACACCGTGCCCGGGACGACTTTCTGCTGATCATTACCGCCACCAACCGCTTTATCACCGAACCGATTGCCGGGGAGCTGGGCGTCGATGATCTGCTGGCCACCGATCCCGAGCAGGTCGACGGTCGCTACACCGGCCAGGTCAGCGGCATTCCCTGTTTTCGCGAAGGCAAGGTCCAGCGGCTGGAGCAATGGCTGAAACAGACCGGCCTGAATCTGGCCGACAGCTGGTTTTACAGCGACTCGCACAACGACCTGCCGCTGCTGGAGCGCGTCCCCCACCCGGTAGCGGTCGACCCCGACGAGACCCTGGCCGATCACGCCAGCGCCCGCGGCTGGCCCATCCTGAGCCTGCGCGAGTAAGCCGGCCTGATGTCCACGCGCCATCCATGGGGGTTGTTGCTGGGGCTGGGGGGACTCTGCCTTATCAGTCTGGGCATCTCCCTGACCAGCGGTAGCGTGGCCCTGGACACCGCGCAGGTGTGGAACGCACTCTGGCGCCCGGACGCGGAACTTGCCAGCCAGCTGGTGTGGGAACTGCGCCTGCCGCGCAGCCTGGCCGCCCTGACCACCGGCGCCCTGCTGGCGGTGGCCGGTTGCCTGATGCAGGTGCTAGTCCGCAACCCACTGGCCGATCCCTATATATTAGGTATCTCCGGCGGGGCCTCGGTGGCGGCCCTGCTGGCCATGCTGGCAGGGGTGAGCGGTAACTTACTGACCGGCAGCGCCTTCGTCGGGGCACTGGTGGCTATGCTGCTGGTGTTCGTGCTATCGCGCGGCCACGGCCAGTGGAACAGCAACCGCCTGCTGCTGACCGGCGTGGTGCTGGCCGCCGGCTGGGGCGCGGCCATCGGCTTTATTCTCAACCTGTCACCGGAGAGTAATCTGCAACGCATGATGTTCTGGCTGATGGGCGACATGGGTTTCGCCCGCGCCAATGCGCTGCCCTCGATCGTGTTGCTGGTCGGTCTGCTTGCCAGCCTGTTGCTGGCCCGCCAGCTCAACGTGCTGACCCGCGGCGAACTGGTGGCCGGCTCGCTGGGCATCCGCACCGATCTGCTGCATCTGGCAATCTATGTGATCGCCTCCCTGCTGACCGCCACCGCCGTCACCCAGGCCGGCAGTATCGGCTTCGTTGGGCTGGTGGTCCCGCACCTGATTCGCCTGCTGGGCTATCATGATCACCGCATCCTGCTACCCGCCGCCGCCCTGCTCGGCGCCAGCCTGCTGCTGCTGGCCGACACCGTGGCCCGCACCCTGCTGGCGCCGCAGCAACTGCCGGTCGGGATCCTCACCGCCTTTATCGGCGTGCCGCTGTTTTTGTACCTGCTCTATCGGGGATCGCGCCAGTGAAGCTGCAACTCGAGCAACTGCAACTGCAGCGTAGCCAGCGGCGACTTTGTCAGCCGTTTGATCTGCAGATCGAGGATGGCCAGTGCTGGGGGATTCTGGGCAGCAACGGCAGCGGCAAGACCACGTTGCTGCACACCATTGCCGGGTTGCATCACGATTACACCGGCCGTATCGAGCTGAACGGCACGACCCTCGATCAGATCCCGCGCAAGCAGTTTGCCCGCCAGGTGGGCCTGCTGTTACAAACCAACGAAGAGGCGTTTCCCGGCAGCGCCATCGAAACCGTCCTCACCGGCCGCCACCCCCATCTCAAGGCCTGGCAGTGGGAAAGCGAACAGGATCTCGCCCTGGCGCGCGAGACCTTACAACAGGTGGACCTGGCCGGCTTCGAGCAACGCGATCTGCTGACTCTTTCCGGTGGCGAACGCCGCCGCTTGTATATCGCCACCCTGCTGGCCCAGCAGCCACAGCTCTATCTGCTGGATGAACCCGCCAACCATCTCGACCTGCGCCATCAGCATCAGATCCTCGGCCTGTTACAACGGCTCACCCATGACCGACAAAAAAGCATGGTCATGGTCCTGCACGATCCCAACCTCGCCGCGCGCTATTGCGATCATGTGTTACTGATGCATGAAGACGGCAACGTGGAAGGCGGGCCGGGCGAAGCGCTGATGACACCGGAGAGGCTAAGCACGTTGTACGGCTACCCGATCAAACAGGTTAAATCTGAACAACAAACGATCTTTGTGGCGGGGTAAAAAGTGCTGAAGAGAAAGTTGGCAGTAGGCAGTTCTCAGTTGGCAGGATAGACCACCCCCGACTCTCCCCGTCATGCCGGCGAAAGCCGGCATCCAGTCTCGAATGGGGGCACGCCACTGGATTCTGGCTCAAGGCCGGAATGACATGTAATGCTCCTTACTGAGTACTGAGAACCAGGAGCTAACTGCTTGGCACCATTCCCGTCAGCCGGCGCCGAGCATCTTCAAGTATTGCTTCACCACCACCGCGTTATTATGCCGTTCATCATGCGCCGCAAAGACCAGAGTTAGCCGGCCGCGGTTGGCAATTTGAACCAGTCGCCGCAGATCATCCCGATGTTGTTTGAGTTCACCAAGATAAGCCTTGCGAAACTCACCCCAGCCCAGATCGCCATCATGAAACGCCCTGCGCAATGCATCCGACGGTGCAATTGCCTTTATCCAGTCATCGATTTTCAGCTCGGATTTCGAACGACCTCGTGGCCAGAGCCGGTCCACCAGCACCCGATAACCATCACCGGGTTCGGGAGGTTCGTAAGCGCGCTTCAGGTAAACAGACATAATAAAGAGAGAGGTATTGAATGGTAGCCCACCCTTTCTGTAGGAGGGGCTTTCAGCCGCGATAGGATCAATCCTGCAAGAGAGTCGCCGATGAAATCGCCTCCCACATATTTTTCATATAGAGGCCTGAGCTCGAATCAAAAATGCCAGGGAATTCTGTGCACACCCTAGGCTATCGAATCTAGTAACCAGCCCCTAGGGGCTGTTGATCTTTCGGGTTGGGAAAACGGAAAGGCATGATGACTTGTTA
>CAYOOC010000086.1:2968-11027 GCA_964405505.1 uncultured Thiohalophilus sp. | reverse complement strand
GTCGCCGATGGAATCGCCTCCCACGAAGCCCTTCGGACGGGGCTAGCTGCTAGTTGTAGGTCACATTGGCGGAGTCTATGTGACGATTCCCGAGCAAGTGTCAGGTAGCGCTATGCGCAACCTGACCTAGAGATTAGCCTGGTTCTAAGTCCCAAGTGCTAAGAACTCAGCACTCAGAACTTAGAACTTAGAACTCAGCACTGAGACCGGCAGCCAAACGATGCAGAGATTTTTGAGTTAAAACCACATGACGCAATTAGCAGAAAAAGTTGATATTTCCGATCTGGCCGCCCCGGGGGTTCGTGAACTGACACCCTATCAGCCGGGCAAGCCTATTGAAGAGCTGGAGCGTGAGTATGGGCTGTCGGGGGTTATCAAACTGGCTTCGAATGAAAATCCGCTGGGGCCGTCCCCCGATGTGTTGAGAACGATCAGCGACAGCCTGAGCGAGTTGAGTCGTTATCCGGACGGTAACGGTTTTGTTCTCAAACAGGCGTTGTGCAAGCGTTTCGATCTCGAGCCGGGGCAGATTACGCTGGGTAATGGTTCCAACGATGTGCTGGAACTGATTGCCCGGGCCTTCGTGACGCCGGACAATGAAGTGATTTTCTCGCAGCATGCTTTTGCGGTCTATCCGCTGGTCACCCGGGCCATCGGGGCCAGAGGCGTAGTCACTCCCGCAAAAGAATGGGGCCATGATCTTGATGCGATGGCCAACGCGATTACCGAACGTACCCGGCTGATCTTTATTGCCAATCCCAACAACCCGACCGGCACCTGGCTCTCTAAACCGGCGTTGCATGATTTTTTAAAAACGATTCCGCCGCATGTACTGGTGGTGCTGGACGAGGCGTATTTTGAATACGCTTCCGACCCGCTGATGGAGCTGATGGACTATCCCGATGGCCTGCAATGGCTGGCGGCGTTTCCCAACCTGATCGTGACACGGACCTTCTCCAAGGCCTACGGTCTGGCCGGCTTGCGGGTCGGCTATGCGGTTTCGCATCCCGAGGTGGCTGATTATTTAAACCGCGTCCGCCAGCCGTTTAACGTCAATCACCTGGCGCTTGCCGCGGCGGCAACGGCGTTGACCGACACGGCACATCTGCAACGCAGCGTCGCGCTCAATGCCGCCGGGCTGCAACAGTATTACGCCGCGTTCGACCGGCTGGGACTGGATTACATCCCCTCGGCCGGAAACTTTGTGACGGTCAAAGTCGGTGCGGCGGCCGAGATCAACGAACAGTTGTTGCGCCGGGGAATTATCGTGCGCCCCGTGGCCAATTACGAGCTGCCGGAACATCTGCGTATCTCGGTCGGGAGCGAGAAGGAAAACCAGCGCTGTATCGAGGCGCTGGAAGCGATTCTGCAAACACCGTGACAGGACATCCCGTGATCATCAATAAACTGACCATCATCGGTGTGGGCCTCATTGGCGGCTCGCTGGCCCGGGCACTGCGTCGGGCCAATGCCGTGACCACCCTCGTCGGTGCCGGCCGCTATCGCGAACAGCTGGAGATTGCCCGTAAACTGGGCGTGGTGGACGCCGTCGAGACCGACCTGGCCACTGCCTGCCAGGGCTCGGAGGTGGTGGTACTGGCCGTCCCCCTGGGGACCATCCGCCCGGTGCTGGAACAGATCGCCCCGGCCCTGTCGGCGGACACGATCATTACCGATGTGGGCAGTGCCAAGGGCAGTGTGGTGGCCGACGCGGAGCAGGTATTTAACGGGCTCCCTGCCAACTTTGTGCCGGGCCATCCTATTGCCGGGACCGAGCAGAGCGGGGTGGAAGCCTCGTTCGCCGAACTGTTCGACCAGCGCCGGGTGATCCTCACCCCCGGGGACACGACAAGCCCCGCGGCCGTGCAAACCGTTCGCGGGCTCTGGGAAGCAGCCGGTGCCGAGGTGGTGGAAATGAGCGTGGCCCATCATGACGCCGTACTGGCGGCCACCAGCCATTTGCCGCACATGCTGGCCTATGCGCTGGTCGACAGCCTGGCCCGCCAGGATGACAGCCAGGAGATCTTCGATTATGCTGCCGGCGGTTTTCGCGACTTCACCCGCATCGCCTCCAGCGATCCGCAAATGTGGCACGACATCTGTCTGGCCAACCGCGATGCGCTGGTCGAGAGCCTGGAACGCTTCACCGCCGATTTGCACGCCCTGACCGACGCGGTACGCCGTCAGGACAGCCAACGATTGCTCGAAATTTTCCGCCATGCCAAGCAGCGGCGGGATGATTTCTGCCAGTGACGGACAATTTAAAACGACCATGATGTTAGCCTCTCGTTTTGCCCCGATTACCCGCTATTTTCCGCTGGAATCGATGAGTCTCATTCGCCTGTGGGTGCTGCTATTTCCCATTGGCGTGATTTATGTGGAGCACTGGGCCAGTACCTTCTTTGGCCTGCTGATACTCACCAGTCTGATCCTGTGGCCGATAAAACGGAGTTCCGCGCCACCGCTGTATCGCGAAGAGAAGGTTTTGCTCTGGATTCTCGGCGCTTATTTCATCGTCGCCGTCTTATCGATTACCGCCAATGGCTGGGATGATGCCGGTGTGAAGGCGCTGGGTAATGAACTGAAATTTTTGCTCATCATTCCCTTTTACCTGCTCATACGCCGATATGATGATTTATGGCGTTATCTGTGGATTGGGTCGTTGATTGGTCTGATGGTTACCGTCGGGTCCGGCTTGTATGAGTACTTTGTTTTGAATACTTCACGTACAGGTGGTGCCTATGGCCCCCTGTTTGTGGGGCCTGTTTTGCTGTTAATGGTCGCGCTGCAATTACCCTGGTTTCGATACATTGCCCGGTATCATTGGCGTAATGGCATAGTGATTTTTATTGCTCTGCTTGGCTTGTTTGTGATTCTGACGTCGGGCGCGCGTAGTGCTTATCTGGCGCTGTTAGCCAGTATTCTGGTCTCTTTAGTTTATTATTTTCGAGCGCGGAACTCGGTGTTATTCACTATTGTGGCGATTGTTATCATAGCGGTGGGCTACTTCCAGATGGATGTCGTCAAGCATCGTGTTGACAGAGCCGTATCTGATGTTGATGATTATTTTTCCTATCTGCATGAGCATCCCGATACCAGGAACAAATATGGTGACGGTAGCGTGGGTGCGCGCCTGGAGCTTTGGAGGGCCTCGGCTTTAGCGGCATCCGAGCAGCCTGTTTTCGGGGTTGGGCGATATAATTTTATTGATAAGGTCAAAGAGTATGCCCGGGAAGGGCGTATTCATAACGCTGCCGCCAGGCATAGGCACTCACACAGTGCCTATTTTGAGGCGCTGGCTTCCAAGGGGATACTGGGATTGGCCGCGTTGCTGACATTATATTTTTATCCGTTATATTTCTTCGTGGGTACGCGACGTGAATCCCGTGAAAGCGCCTTCGCCGGGGTTCTGTTGATCCTTATTATCAGCATCGCATCCCTGACAGATCCATCACCGGTATATCGTAATACTTTCACCGCGCTGTTTTTGAGTTATCTGACAATTCTTTTTGCCTGGCACACCCGCCGGATTCACAAGACGAACAACGAAGAAAACGCAGCACGGCCTGATGCTGACGCAAATCGGTAACGGTTATGACTCAACATACATCTCCTTCTTTATTTACAGTCCGGCCCGGCGGCAAGCTGCAGGGGCGGTTACGCGTCCCGGGTGACAAGTCGATCTCCCATCGCAGCATCATGCTCGGTGCCCTGGCCGAGGGCACGACCCGGGTCAGCGGGTTTCTCGAAGGGGCTGATAATCTGGCCACGCTGAATGCGTTTCGGGCCATGGGCGTCATGATCGAAGGCCCCACAGCGGGGCAGGTGGTGATCGAGGGAGTTGGCCTGCATGGTCTCAGGGCACCGGCGGCCCCGCTGGATCTGGGCAACTCGGGCACTTCCATGCGCCTGCTTGCCGGTCTGCTGGCCGCCCAGCCGTTTGATTCGACCCTGCTGGGGGATGCCTCGCTGAACAAACGGCCGATGAAGCGCGTCACCGAGCCGCTGGCCGAGATGGGGGCGCGGATTGATACCAGCGAGGCCGGCACGCCGCCGTTGCGGATTCACGGCGGTCAGCCGTTGCGCGGCATTCACTATGCGATGCCGGTGGCCAGCGCCCAGGTCAAATCCTGCCTGTTACTGGCCGGGTTGTATGCCGAGGGCGAGACCTGTGTGACCGAGCCGGCACCGACCCGGGATCACACCGAACAAATGCTGCAAGGCTTTGGTTATCCGCTGCAACGGGACGGCGCCACCGCCTGTCTGTCCAGCGGCGGCAAGCTTTCGGCCTGCAATATCGATGTGCCGGCGGATATTTCCTCGGCCGCGTTTTTCCTGGTCGGGGCCAGCATTGCACCGGACTCGGATATCACGCTCGAGCATGTGGGGATTAACCCGACCCGTATCGGGGTGATTACCATCCTGCGCCAGATGGGAGCGGATATCACCCTGAGCAACGAGCAGACCGTCGGTGGCGAGCCGGTGGCCGACGTGCGGGTGCGCAGCGCACCGCTCAAAGGCATTCATATTCCCGAGGATCAGGTCCCGCTGGCCATCGACGAGTTTCCGGCCCTGTTTATCGCCGCCGCCTGCGCCGCGGGCGAAACCGTGCTGACCGGGGCCCGCGAGCTGCGGGTCAAGGAGAGTGACCGGATCCAGGTCATGGCCGACGGCCTGCGGGTGCTGGGCATTGATGCCTGCCCCACCGAGGACGGCATGGTAATTCGCGGCGGTCCGCTGGGGAGCGGCGCCGTGGAAAGCCACGGCGATCATCGCATCGCCATGGCCTTTGCCATGGCGGCCTTGCGCGCCGCCGGACCGATTAGCGTTCGGGACTGTGAGAACGTGGCTACCTCGTTCCCCGGCTTCGTGGAGCTGGCCGCCGGTGCCGGGTTGGCGATTGTTCAGGAGGCTAACATATGAGTGAATCGGCACCGGTATTGACCCTCGATGGCCCCAGCGGCTCCGGCAAGGGCACCATCGCCAGCCGGGTGGCGCGGACGCTGGGCTGGCATCTGCTCGACAGCGGTGCGCTCTATCGTCTGGTGGCGCTGGGCGTCGCCCGGCGCGGTATTGATATGGCCGATGAGGAGACCCTGGCGGGCTATGCCGCGCAAATGGACGTGGATTTCGAAGTGCTGCCGGACAGCGGCGAGGTGGTCGCCAAACTCGACGGGGAGCCGGTGGGCAACGCCATCCGTACCGAGCAGATCGGCAACGATGCCTCCAAAGTGGCGGCGATGGGGGCGGTGCGAGAGGCCCTGTTGCAGCGCCAGCGCGATTTTCGCCAGTTCCCGGGCCTGGTGGCCGACGGGCGGGATATGGGGACCACCGTGTTCCCCGATGCCGGGCTCAAGATCTACCTCACCGCCAGTGCCGAAGTGCGCGCCGAAAGGCGTTATAAACAGTTGAAAGAAAAGGGAATAAGTGCTAGTCTGGCCGGCCTCCTACGGGAGATCACCGAGCGGGACGCGCGCGATACCGAACGCCAGTCCTCGCCGCTGAAACCGGCCGCCGATGCCATTGTGCTGGATACCTCCGCGCTGGACATCGACCAGGTGGTCGAACAGGTCCTGGCCTGGTGTCGGGACCGTTTTGCCGTATAGCGGCCAATGAAGTGGGCGGAACCCCGGGGTTCCGCCTGTGTGTTTAATCAACCCCGCAGTTTCGGCTGCAACCAGACAAGGTCACGCAGTGACCTGAGGCGAAATCCAACATGAGCGAAAGCTTTGCACAGTTATTTGAAGAAAGTCTGAATCAAACCCAGATGCGTCCCGGCGCGATCATTACCGGCACCGTTGTCGATATCAACGATGACTTCGTGGTCGTCAATGCCGGTCTCAAGTCCGAAGGCATCATCCCCGTTTCCCAGTTTGTCGGCGAAGACGGTGACATCGAAGTCAGTATCGGCGACAACGTCGAAGTGGCGCTGGACTCGGTCGAAGACGGTTTTGGTGAAACCCGTCTGTCGCGCGAGAAAGCCAAGCGCGCCGAAACCTGGACGAAACTCGAAGCCGCTCATGAAGCCGGTGAAACCGTGACCGGTATGATTACCGACAAGGTCAAGGGCGGGTTTACCGTCGAGCTGGATCATATCCGCGCTTTCCTGCCAGGTTCCCTGGTGGATGTGCGCCCGGTGCGTGATACCAGTTATCTCGAAGGCAAGGATCTCGAATTCAAGGTCATCAAGCTGGATCAGCGTCGTAACAACGTCGTGGTCTCCCGCCGTGCCGTGGTCGAGGAAGAAGGCGGCGCCGAGCGTGAAGCCATCCTCGAGAACATGCAGGAAGGCGCCGTGGTCAAGGGCGTGGTCAAGAACCTGACCGATTACGGTGCGTTTGTCGATCTTGGCGGCGTTGACGGTCTGTTGCATATCACCGACATGGCCTGGAAGCGCGTCAAACATCCGAGCGAAATCGTGCAGGTTGGTGACGAGATCGAAGTCAAGGTCCTCAAGTTCGACCGCGAACGCATGCGCGTCTCTCTCGGCCTCAAGCAGATGGGCGACGATCCGTGGGTCGATATCTCCCGCCGTTATCCGGAAGGCACCCGCCTGTTCGGCAAGGTGACCAACATTGCCGATTACGGCTGCTTCGTGGAGCTCGAAGAAGGCGTGGAAGGTCTGGTACACGTGTCCGAAATGGACTGGACCAACAAGAACATTCACCCGAGCAAGGTTGTCCAGCTGGGTGATGAAGTGGAAGTCATGGTGCTGGACATCGACGAAGAGCGTCGGCGTATCTCCCTGGGCATGAAGCAGTGCCAGGAAAATCCCTGGGAAGCTTTCGCTGCCGAGCACAACAAGAACGACAAGGTCAGCGGCACCATCAAGTCCATTACCGATTTTGGTATCTTTATCGGTCTGGACGGCGGTATCGACGGCCTGGTGCATCTGTCCGACATCTCCTGGAACGTACCCGGCGAAGAAGCCGTGCGCAACTACAAGAAGGGCGATGAAATCGAAGCGGTAGTTCTCTCAGTGGACCCGGAACGCGAACGCATTTCCCTGGGCGTCAAGCAACTCGACAAGGATCCCTTCTCCAACTTCCTGGCGGAAAATGCCAAAGGCAGCGTGGTCAAGGGCACCATCACCGAAGTGGATCCCAAGGGCGCCACGATTGATCTGGGTGACGGCATTGAAGGTTACCTGCGGGCCTCGGAAATTTCCCAGGACCGTGTTGAAGACGCGCGCAGCGTCCTCAAGGAAGGCGAAACCGTTGAAGCCAAGTTCACCGGCGTGGATCGCAAGAACCGCCAGATTTCCCTGTCAATTAAAGCCATTGACTCGGATGCCGAAAAAGCCGCTATGAAGGACTACAGCGGCGGCACTGGCGCCACCACGACCCTGGGCGATCTGCTCAAGGAACAGATGGATAACAACGAATAACGCCACAACCGGGCTGTTGCAAGTCTGCCCTGAAGGACGGATTATGACAAAATCAGAATTGATTGAGATTCTCTCGCAGAAGCAAAGTCAATTAGCCTACAAGGATGTAGAGCTGGCCGTGAAAACCATGCTGGATCACATGGCGACCACACTGGCCAATGGCGAGCGAATCGAAATCCGGGGTTTTGGCAGCTTTTCCTTGCATTACCGGCCGCCACGCATCGGCCGCAATCCCAAAACCGGGGATTCGGTCGAACTGGCAGCCAAATATGTCCCGCACTTCAAGCCCGGCAAGGAGCTGCGCGAGCGGGTCAACGAAAGCATGGAACGGGTCGAGATCCAGCCCGGTTGATTCGTTATCAGAGGGTGGCTACCATTCCAAAGGCGGCAAGAGCATGGCTCCTGCCGCCTTTTTAGTATCTAGGTGCTAGGTTCTAGTAACTAGGATCTGCTCCCTTGATTCTGTAGGGTGCGTTCCACGCACCTTTTTGCTAAAAATGGATAACTTTATCCGCCGGGATGAATGAGGATAAAAGTAAGGTAGGCCGGACATAGCGATAGCGGTGTCCGGCAGATTTTGCCCGATACCGCTCTGCTTTATCGGGCCTACATGCTAGGGCCCTTCGGGCGGGGCTAGCTGCTAGTTACCAGGTTCTGGTAACTGTCTTGTAG
>CAYOOC010000086.1:0-2868 GCA_964405505.1 uncultured Thiohalophilus sp. | reverse complement strand
AGAACTAAGAACTAAGAACTAAGAACTAAGAACTAAGAACTAAGAACTAAGAACTCAGAACTAAGAACTAAGAACTAAGAACTCAGAACTCAGAACCGGGATGAATGAGGATAAAAGATGCTCAAGATCATTTATATCGCTGTGATCGTGCTGCTGGTCATCACCGGCTTAATATTCGCCGTGCTCAACGCCGAGCCGGTGCAATTCAACTATTACTTCGACAGCCTCGCCATTCCCCTCTCTTTGTCCATGCTGGTGGCGATGATCCTCGGTGCGATTCTCGGGGTCCTGGCCAGTGCCGGCGCTATCTTGCGCCAGAAGCGGGAGATCCATCGTTTGCGCAAGGCGGTGGATGTGGCGGAAAAAGAAGTCAATAACCTGCGTTCCCTGCCGCTGCGCGACGAACATTGATGGGTATCGAGATTCTCTTTTTGCTGCTGCCGGTGGCGGCATTATCCGGCTGGTTGCTGGGGCGCCGGGGCACGGCCGCGCGCCGTCGCGATGACGGTTGCCTGGAAATGCCCAGTGAATATATCAAGGGCCTCAATTACATTCTGAATGAACAGCAGGACAAGGCGATCGACCTGTTTATTCAGATGCTGGATGTCAACAGCGAGACCGTGGAAACGCATCTGGCCCTGGGCAGTCTGTTCCGTCGCCGGGGCGAAGTGGATCGTGCGATCCGGATTCATCAAAACCTGATCGCACGCCCGACACTCAACAAATCCCAACGTGCCCTGGCCCTGTTTGAACTGGGGCAGGATTACATGCGCGCGGGATTGCTGGATCGGGCCGAGTCTCTGTTCGGTGAGCTCGTGGACAGTGCACCGCATTCCGAGGCGGCGCTGCGACATCTGGTGGAGATCTATCAGCAGGAAAAGGACTGGGATGATGCCATCCGCGCGGCACATAGACTGGAACAGAGCGCCAATACGGATCTGTCGTTTATGGTGGCCCAGTTCTACTGCGAACAGGCGGATCAGGCACTGCGTCAGGGCGAACCCTCACGTGCCTTGAAACTGTTACGCCGCGCGCTGGCCGAGGATCGTCACTGCGTGCGGGCCAGTATGATTGAGGGCGACATCGAACGCAGCGCCGGCAATTACAAGGCCGCACTCAAGGCCTACCAACGTATCGAACACCAGGACCCCGAGTATCTTTCCGAAGTTATCCAGCCGATGCTTGAATGTTACAAGGCGCTGCAACGCAAGGACGAAGCCATCGACTATTTTAAAACGCTGCTGGATAAATACACGGGCATCTCCACCATGCTGGTGCTGGCCGATCTGATTGAAGAACGCGACGGCGAACTGGCGTCCACGGAGTTTATTACCCGCTTTCTCAAGCAACGACCGTCGGTACGCGGAATGGATCGGCTGATCGAACTGAACATGGGGCAGGCCAGCGATTCGGTGCGCGATAAATTGCATGTCCTCAAAGACGTGACCGACCAGATTCTGACCAACAAGTCTGTATATAACTGCGTCCATTGCGGTTTCAGTGGCAAGTCCCTGCACTGGCAATGCCCAAGCTGCAAGCACTGGAACACCATTAAACCGATTCACGGTGTAGAAGGAGAGTAAGGTGCGTTGTTCATCACCGGTGATTGTTGCCCTTGATTATGCCAATGCCCGCGAGGCCCTGGAGTTTGTCGACAAAGTCTCGCCGGCACGTTGTCGACTGAAAGTGGGCAAGGAGCTGTTCACCGCCGAAGGTCCGCAACTGGTCCGCGAGCTGGTCGCTCGCGACTTCGAGGTGTTTCTGGATCTCAAGTTCCACGACATTCCCAATACCGTGGCCAGAGCCTGTGCCGCGGCGGCCGAACTCGGCGTCTGGATGATCAACGTGCATACCCTGGGCGGCTCGAAAATGATGCGCGCCGCCCGCGATGCCATCGCCCAATCCTCCCGCCAGCCTTTATTAATCGGTGTCACCATCCTGACCAGCATGGGCGTCGAGGATCTCCACGAAGTCGGCTTGTCCGGCGAACCGATGGATAACGTCGAGAAACTGGCCTCACTGGCGGCCCAGAGCGGTCTGGACGGCGTCGTCTGCTCCTCACAGGAAGTCAGCCGCTTGCGCCAGACGTTGCCGGAAGATTTTCAGCTGGTGACCCCCGGCATCCGGCCTGTCGGCAGCGCCAGCGGCGACCAGACCCGAATCATGACCCCGGCCGAGGCCATCGGCGCCGGCAGTAACTACCTCGTCATCGGCCGCCCGATCACCCAGGCCGCTGATCCGATGCAGGCGCTGGACGAGATAGAATCAACTCTATAGTTGACAATTGATAGGGAAATTTTGAATGTTGAATTTTAAATGTTTAATTTTGGTGTGGCATAGCCACGCCAACTAATTAAAAATTCAGCATTAAACATTCAAAATTGCCGTGTAAGACTTGTCCTACAAAACTTTCCGAAAATCCCTACAAACACCAACTTGAATCTGTCTTGTACAGTGACAATAATTATTCGCGTCAGGACGATGAATAACCAATCGACAAGGAGTCACCCATGAAAAAACTGATTCAAACTCTCGTTTTCTCTCTCAGCATGCTGTTTGCCGGAATTGCCTTTGCCGGACCGGTGGATATCAATACGGCAAACGCCACGGAGCTGGCCACCAACATCAACGGTGTGGGTGAAAAGAAAGCCGCGGCGATCGTCGAATACCGTAACCAGCACGGTCCGTTCAAGAAAGTTGAAGACCTGCAGAAAGTACAGGGCATCGGTCCCGGCATTCTTTCCAAAAACCGCGAAAATCTCAAGCTGGCCTCCAAACAGGCCAAGCTCGATCACGAAAAATAAACATTTATCACTTAACCTGTTCTCCTGACATCAAAAAGGCGCAACCCGCTGGTTGCGCCTTTTT
>CAYOOC010000085.1:0-11278 GCA_964405505.1 uncultured Thiohalophilus sp. | reverse complement strand
CAGGCGCACCATGTCCGGGGAGATGTCGTAACCGTGGATGTTGGCGGCGAGCCGCTTTCTATCATCCGGAGTGAGCAGATCGCCCCGGTAGTGCAACGGGTTGTCGAGGGTCAGAGCCTCCATCGACACGCCCTGCTCCTCGTAAGCCTCCAGTTCCTGCCGCGCCTTGTAGTCTTTCGTATTATTTTTAAGGATGTGTTTGTAGGCGGAGATCAGAAAACCCGCTGTGCCGCAGGCCGGATCGAGGATGGTCTCGTCCTTCCTGGGATCGGTGATCTCCACCATGAAATCGATAATGTGGCGCGGGGTACGGAATTGCCCCGCATCGCCCTGGCTGCCGAGCACCGAGAGCAGGTATTCGAAGGCATCCCCCAGCCGCTCGGAGTGGTCGTAGGTAAAGCCGTTGACCTCCTTGATGAAGCTGCGCAGGGTTTCTGGATCGCGGTACGGCAGATAGGCGTTTTTGAAGATGTCGCGGAACAGCGGCGGCACACCCGGGTTCTCGTTCATCTTCTGGATCGCCTCGGTATAAAGGCTCAGCGTATCGAATCCGCCCATGTCCGGCGCCATCAGCCGGGGCCAGGCGTACTTCTCGAATTCGCCGGTGAAGAAACTGCGCTTGCCGCCCATGGCCTCCGCCTCGGCGTCCATGTCGTCCATGAACTTGTAGATCAGCGCAATGGTGATCTGCTCCACCTGCGACTTGGGATCGGGCACCTTGCCCACGAGGATGTCGCGGCAGGTATCGATGCGGCGTCGGGTATCGGAATCCAGCATATTCTGTTTTCTCTACACAAACTGGTTAAGGGAGACGTAATCTTTTACGTACTCCGGGATGCGTTCACGCCAGGCCTTCGGTACCGCCTTGTAATCGGCCATGTTGAAAGTCGGGTTGACGTGCAGGTCGGTCAGGCGCCGGTTCTCGATGATATCGCGCAGACGGCTGTCGGTGGCATAGGCCTTGAAAAAATACTTCATGGCGACAATGGCGTCGGCATGCTGCTCCAGCTCCTCGGCCGGACAGTCGAGCAGGAAATCCTGGAACTCGTCCTCCAGCAGCTCGTCCTTCGACTTGAAATGCGGAATCAGTCCAAAGACTTTCTCCAGTATCTCCCGCAATGTCAGCCTGCGGTCCACCCCGGCGGCGCGGCGCAGCTTTTCGAGATTGAAGTACTCCTCGGGCTTGTCGAACAGGTGCGTGTGAACATATTCCAGCGCCTTGTCCCACTGGCCGGCTTCGATCTGTTCCTGCAAGGTCGGATCGTCCCTGACCCTGTCCTCGAATTTATTGAAGAACATGCGATCGATCTTCATTCCCTCTTCACCGATCTGCTGCTCGCCGAATGAGGCGATGAGATCCTCGCCGGTATATTCGTAACCCTGCGGTGGGGGCGGCGGAGGTGGGGGCTCAGGGCCTTCACCACCTTGCCCCTGTCCCGGGCGAGGCAGCTTCAGGATTTCGTCGTAGTCGAATTTTTCCTCGAAATACTCACAGGTGGCGAAGAAATCGAACAGCTTGTAGCGGGTCTTTTCCTGATCACCGAGGTCCTCTTTAAGCACAGGATCAAACACCTGCTCGGTAAAATTATGCTTGCGGGTACCGCGCCCCTTGATCTGCACGAAATCCTGCGGCGAGAAGACCGGGCGCATCAGCGCCAGGTTCAGGATGTCCGGGCAATCGTAACCGGTGGTCATCATCCCCACCGTGACGCAGACCCGCGCCTTGCTGGTACGGTAACTGTCCAGGAAATTGGCCGACCCCATCAGGTTGTTGTTAGTGAAGTTGATGGTGTATTGCTGGGCGCCGGGAATCAGTGACGTCACCTGCACCGCAAAATCTGACTGGTATTTTCCCGGGTACAGTATATCCGCCATTTCATTCAGCACCTGGGTCAATTTGGCGGCGTGGTTCTGGCTGACAGAGAAAACAATGCTCTTGCCGATCTCGTTGCTGATGGGGTCGCGCAGTGCGTTTTCTAAAAACGTTTTACAGAACAGCCTGTTGGTCGCATCGGAGAAAAACTTCTTCTCGAAGTCCTTCTGGTAGAAAGATTGTTCCGCATCTTCACCCTCTTCGGTGACGGCCATGGCCGCATAGCCTTCATCCGACAGTAGCTGGGTGGTGATATCGGTTCGCGCATCAACGACCACCGGGTTGATAAGGAAGCCGTCGCGCACCCCGTCCAGCAGGGAATAGCGAAACGTCGGCTCCCCCGACTCACAGCCGAAGGTCCGGTAAGTGTCCAGCAGCAGGCGCCGCTCCAGTTCACGCGGATCGCGGGTTGTCCGGTTCTCGTCGCTGAATTTTTTCAGATAATCCCTGGGCGTTGCGGTCAACCCCAGTTTGTAGCCGACGAAATACTCGAAGACGGCGCGGGCATTGCCGCCAATCGAGCGGTGAGCTTCGTCCGAGATCACCAGATCGAAGTCGGTGGGTGAAAACAGGCGCTTGTACTTGTCGTTGAACAACAGCGATTGGACTGTGGTGACGACGATTTCCGCCTTACGCCAATCGTCACGCCGCTCTTTATAAATAACTGAAGTGAAATCGTTTTTCAGCAGGAATGTAAAGGCCTTGTTGGCCTGATCCTCCAGTTCCAGCCGATCCACCAGAAACAGAACCCGCCGGGCGTTGCCGGTGCGCAGGAACATTTTAATAACAGCGGCAGCAGTCAGCGTTTTGCCGGTACCGGTCGCCATCTCGAACAGAAAGCGGCTTTTGCCGTCGGCCACATCATCCTGGATCGCTTGCACTGCCTTTTTCTGATATTCGCGCAGGAAGCGCAGGCGATTTTTCTCGACAAATGCGGGACGCTCTTCCTGATTCTTCCAGCCCGCCTCGTTGGCGTAGCCGGGCATCTGGGTCAGGACGATATAATCCTTGCCCACCTGCTCAGTGATGAGGCGTTGCGGGCTGGGCTGGAAATCCTGGTAGCCCCTGATGGATTCCGGCTCGGGAAAGCGGGTGATGATATTCGGGTTACCCTGCTCCAGATCCCAGAAGTAATGCAGATTGCCGTTGGAGAGAATCACAAAACGGCAATTCTGGGAACGGGCGTAGCTGCGGGCCTGTTCCTTGCCAATCAGCGGGTTCTTGTCCTCGGCCTTGGCCTCCAGTACCACCAGTGGGTAGCCCTGCTCATCCAGCAACAGGAAATCGATATAGCCGCTGCTCGTATCCTCGAAATTCTCACCCAGCGCATCAATTTTGGCGCGGGTCAACTTGACGTTCGGCTCCAGGACCACGTTGGCCTTGCCTTTGGCGTCATCGAAGAATCGCCAGCCGGACTCCTCCAGCAGCCTGTTGATCTTGATCCGGGCTTTGGCTTCTTTGGCGGCCATGGTTTTTCTATCAATTACCCTTTTATTTTTATGCCCATGTTAGTCGCGGCACACCCGCACATCAATCGGCCGCGACCAGCCGTGTTCCCCGTCTAGTGCGCTTCATCCCAGTTGTCCCCCACACCCACATCCACTTCCAGCGGCACCGACAGCTCGGCGGCTTTGACCATGTTGTCGCGGATCACCTTTGTCGCCTCGTCGACGGCGTCGTCGCGGACTTCGAAGACCAGTTCGTCGTGCACCTGCATGATCATCCAGATCGGCAACTGATCTTTTTCGATCACGCTATCCAGCGTGATCATGGCACGCTTGATGATGTCGGCGGCGGTGCCCTGCATGGGGGCGTTGATCGCGGTGCGCTCGGCGTACTGGCGACGGGTGTGGTTGCTGGTGTTGATCTCGGGCAAATAAAGCCGCCGACCATAGACCGTTTCGACATAACCCTGTTCACGCGCTTTTTCGCGGATATCGTCCATGTACTGTTTAACGCCGGGGTAACGATCAAAATAGCGATCCACATACTGCTGTGCTTCACCACGTCCGATGCCGAGCTGGCGGCCGAGGCCGAAGGCGGACATGCCGTAGATCAGGCCAAAGTTGATCGCCTTGGCCGAGCGGCGCTGTTCACTGCTGACCTTGTCCAGCGCCACGCCGAACACCTCGGCGGCGGTCGCGCGGTGAATGTCCTCGCCATTTTTAAAGGCATCGAGTAACCCTTTATCGCCGGACAGATGGGCCATGATGCGCAACTCGATCTGCGAGTAGTCGGCGGCCAGCATGCGATAGCCTTGCTCCGGCACAAACGCCTTGCGAATGCGCCGCCCTTCCTCACTACGGACCGGGATGTTCTGCAGGTTGGGCTCGGTCGAGGAGAGCCGGCCGGTGGCGGCCACCGCCTGTTGATAGGAGGTATGCACCCGGCCGCTGTCGGGGTGAATCATCTCCGGCAGCTTGTCGGTGTAGGTGGATTTGAGTTTGCTCAGGCCGCGCCATTCGAGCACCCGCTGCGGCAGCTCGTAGCCCTGATCGGCCAGCTCCTGCAGCACCGACTCGGCGGTGGAGGGCTGGCCCTTGGCGGTCTTGCTCACCACCGGCAGGCCCTGTTTTTCGAACAGGATCGCCTGCAGCTGTTTGGGCGAACCAAGGTTAAACGCCTCGCCGGCCGACTCGTGCGCGGCCTGCTCCAGCTCCTTGAGCCGTTTGGCCAACTGCTTGCTCTGCTTGTTGAGCATGGCCACATCCAGCTTCACCCCGCGGCGTTCCATGCGCGAGAGCACCGGCATCAGCGGCATCTCGATCGCTTTGAAGACGTTGGCCAGCGACGGAATCGCCTCGAGTTTGGGCCACAGGGTCTGGTGCAGGCGCAGGGTGACATCCGCATCCTCGGCGGCATAGTCCGTCGCCGGTTCGATCGCCACCTGATCAAAGGTCACCTGTTTGGCCCCCTTGCCGGCGACATCTTCGTAATGAATGGTTTTGTGGCCCAGGTACTTGAGCGCCAGGGTATCCATGTCATGGCGAGAGGCGGTGCTCTCCAGCACATAGGATTCGAGCATGCTGTCGAAGGCCACGCCCTCCAGTTCAATGTCATACCGCCCAAGCACGTTCATGTCGTATTTGATGTGCTGGCCGAGCTTGGGATAGCGGGGATCTTCGAGCAGCGGCTTTAACTGTTCGAGGACTTTCGTGCGATCCAGCTGTTGCGGGGCACCGGAATAGTTGTGTGCCACCGGCAGATAGGCGGCCTTGCCCGGCTCGATGGCGAACGAGCAGCCAACGATCTCCGCCTCCATATAATTGAGACTGGTGGTCTCCAGATCGAAGGCGAACAGCTCGGCCGCTTTGAGCCGTTTGAGCCAGCCCTCGAAAGCGTTTTGATCCAGGATGGTTTCGTAGGCCGGCTTGTCGCCGGCGTTATCCGACCCGTTGTCGTCACCGGCCTCCGCCTGCTCGCCCAGCAGATCGCTGAGCCAGCTTTTGAATTCATAACGCTGATAAAAATCGCGCAATGCCGCGTTGTCGGGCTCGCCGCGATTAAGCGTATCCGGGCTGACATCGAGATCGACGTCGCATTTGATGGTGACCAGATCGCGGGACAGCGGTAATTGATCCAGCGAATCGCGCAGGTATTCCCCCACCTTGCCCTTGAACTGGTCGGCGTTCTCCATGATGGCATCCAGCGAGCCGTATTCCTGCAACCACTTGGCCGCCGTTTTGGGACCCACCTTGGGCACCCCGGGCACGTTGTCCACCGTGTCACCGATCAGTGCCAGGTAATCGATGATCTGCTCCGGGGTCACGCCGAACTTCGCCTGCACACCTGCCACATCGCTGACGCTGCCGGACATGGTGTTGATCAGGGTGACATGCGCATCCACCAGCTGGGCCATGTCCTTGTCGCCGGTGGAAATAATGGTCTCGATCCCCTCTGCCTCGGCCTGGCGGGCCAGGGTGCCGATCACATCGTCGGCTTCCACGCCGGGCACACACAGCAGCGGCAGGCCCATGGCCTGGATGATCTGGTGAATGGGCTCGATCTGTTCGGCCAGATCGTCGGGCATGGGCGGGCGATTGGCCTTGTACTCGGCATAGAGATCGTCGCGAAAGGTCTTGCCTTTGGCATCGAACACCACGGCGATATGCTCGGGGTGATAATCCTTGAGCAGGCGGCGGATCATGTTGATCACCCCGTAGATGGCGCCGGTCGCCTCGCCGTCGGAGTTGGTCAGCTTGGGCATCGCATGGTAGGCACGGAACAGATAAGAAGATCCGTCGACCAGGATAAAAGGCTTGTTCTGCTTGTCAGACATGGGTAGTGGTCAACCGTTATGTGATAATCGTGGCCGAATCTGTCGAACTCGCTCCACAGGATGCATTATACTTGCCCGGCCGCGATATTGCGGCCGCTCGCCGCCGACAACCACAGCCGACAATGAGACAGGGCCGGACCGATCATAATGGACGATAAGCACAAACACCCCGGAATGCTGCCGGTCAACGATACCATGCTGACCCGCGAATCCTGGAAAATTTTCCAGATCATGGCGGAGTTTGTCGAAGGTTTCGAACGCCTGGCGCAGATCCGCCCCTCGGTGAGCATTTTCGGCTCGGCCCGCAACCAACCGGACCATCCCTACTACCAGAAAACCATCGAGATCGCCCGGGCGCTGTCCAACGCCGGCTTTTCGGTGGTCAGCGGGGGCGGTCCCGGGATCATGGAAGCGGCCAACAAGGGCGCCTTCGAGGGCAAGTCCCCCAGCATCGGGCTCAATATCCAGCTGCCACACGAGCAAGCCGGCAATCCCTACCAGGATATCTCGCTCTCCTTCCGCCATTTTTTCTCGCGCAAGGTGATGTTCGTTAAATATGCCGCCGCCTACGTGGTGCTGCCCGGCGGGTTCGGCACGCTGGACGAGCTGGCCGAGATCCTGACCCTGGTGCAGACCAAAAAATCCCGCCGTATTCCGATCATCCTGGTCCATGAACCGTTCTGGGCCGGCCTGCTCGACTGGTTCCGCACCACCCTGGTCGACGAGGGCACCATCAATGCCGAGGATCTCGATCTAATCCAGATTCTGGACGAGCCCGAAGCGATCCTGGATGCTATCTTTAAACATTATGAATACAGCGGCTTCGAGCCCTCGGCCGAAGAAGCCGAGATCATGCTGGACCTGTAAGGCGGTTAATCAATGAGACAACGCACTGCTCTGTTCCTTTTTATCAGCCTGTCGCTGCTCGCCGGGCCCCTGCAGGCTGCCGACGATGCGCCTCCGCCGCCCCCGCCGTTGCCGGAGGAGCTGGAAGGTTATGAGGATGTTCCGCAACCGGAAGTCACCATTATTCAGCGCGAGGATCGCACCATCGAAGAGGTGCGTATCAACGGTCAGCTGCGCTATGTCAAAGTGACACCCAACAAGGGCGTGCCCTATTATTTTATCGACACCGACGGTGACGGCGCGGTGGATACCCGAAAAAATGATCTGGATAATCCGACCATCAACCAGTGGATCCTCAAACGCTGGTAACAGGGCGACCATTTACACTAACGAGTCTGGCTGAAATCCGATATGTCGGTTTATACAAAGGTCGAGCGCCACGAGCTTGAAGCATTTTTACGCCACTACTCGCTGGGGCAACTGGTGGAGTATCGGGGGATCAGTGCCGGTATCGAAAACACCAACTACTTTGTCACCACCTCCAGCGGTCGCTATGTGCTGACGCTGTTCGAAGCGCTGTCGATGGAGGAGTTACCCTATTTTCTCGATCTGATGGCGCACCTGGCCGAACACGCGGTCCCCAGCGCCCATCCCGAAGCGGACAATGAAGGCCATTATCTGCGCACCCTCAACGGCAGGCCGGCCGCACTGGTCCTGCGCCTGGAAGGCAAGAGCGTGGACGAACCCAACCAGGCCCAGTGCGCCGCGCTGGGCCGGGCACTCGGCCATCTGCATGTGGTCGGCCAGTCGTTTACCGGCTACCGGGAAAACCAGCGCGGCCCCCACTGGTGGGTGGAAACCGCCGAGCAGGTTCTGCCTCGGCTGAGCGGCGAGGATGCCGGGCTGTTGGACAACGAGATCACCTTTCAGAAACAGCACCGGCATGACAACCTGCCACGCGGCGTCATTCATGCCGACCTGTTCCGCGACAACGCCCTGTATATTGGTAACACGCTGACCGGGATCATCGACTTTTATTACGCCTGTAATGACGTGCTGCTCTATGACGTGGCGGTCACGGTCAACGACTGGTGCTGCGACGAAAACGGCCATTTCGACCCGCCGCGCCTGGAGGCCTTCCTCGACGCCTATCGCCAGGAACGGGAATTTTCCGACGCCGAGCACGAAGCCTGGCCGGTGATGCTGCGTGCCGCCGCGCTGCGCTTCTGGCTCTCGCGGCTCTACGACATGCACTTCCCGCGCGAGGGGGAAATCACGCATATCAAGGATCCGCTGGTATTCCGGCGCATCCTGGCGCGGCGCATCGCGTCCCGGGATTCGCTCTCGCTCGCTCCCCCCGGGAGGGACGAGGGACGAGGGACGAGGGGCGAGGTTTTTTAGCCCCTGCGAAAGCTGCGGGCTTTTACCTCGGCCCTCGTAACTCGTCCCTCGGCCCGGTTGTTTTGTTGTGGATAACTTTGTGGACGAAACGACGGGATTTTCCTGATTCGGTGCCTTTTTCGGCACCGCTTCGGGGCGAGAATATTAGTAATTTCTGTTTTATTATAAATAACAATGACTTGCATTGTTTTTATGGGCTCAGATTCAATTTTCCGAATATTTTCATAAATGTGTCATGCACTTAGCCGACTGTGTATAACTCCTCTTGGGGTAAACCCTGAGAGGCTTCGCCGATTCCCTGAGCCGCCCCCCGGCTGCGGCCAGGATCGCCATCCGGATCCCGCGGCCCCATGGACAAACTGAGCCAGTTTCTCGAGCATCTGAGCGAATACAGCGGGCGCGCCATCGCCTGGCTGACCGGCGCGATGGTCGTCGTCACCTTTGTCGTCGTGGTGCTGCGCTACGGGTTCGATCTGGGCTGGATCGGTCTGCAGGAAGTGATCACTTACCTGCATGCCACGGTCTTTATGCTCGGAGCCGCCTATACCCTGCGCCATGAAGGGCATGTGCGGGTGGACATTTTCTACCAGCGCTTTGGCCCGCGCGGCAAGGCGTGGGTGAACCTGCTGGGCACCCTGTTACTGCTGTGGCCCATGTGCCTGTTTATCCTGTTCGTCAGCTGGGATTATGTGGCCGTCAGCTGGGAACGGCTGGAAACCTCCAACGAGCCGGGCGGCCTGCCCTTCGTCTATCTGCTCAAGAGCCTGCTGCTCCTGATGCCGCTGCTGCTGATGCTGCAAGGACTGGCCGCGGCCCTGCAGAGCTGGCAGGTATTGCGCGGGCAGCGGCGTCGCGATAGTGACGACGAGCACCAGCAGGAGGTGCTCTGAGCATGGCCGAGCTGATGCCGTTGCTGATGTTCCTGGTCGTCGGACTGGTCCTGCTCAGCGGTTACCCGGTGGCCTTTTCCCTCGGTGGGACGGCGCTGGCCTTTGCCCTGCTCGGCCACCTGACCGGCACTTTCGATGACGCCTTTTTGAGTGCCGCACCCAACCGGCTGTACGGCATTATGACCAACGGCACTCTGATCGCGGTGCCACTGTTTGTCTTCATGGGGGTCATGCTGGAACGCTCGAAAGTCGCCGATCAGCTGCTGGATACCATGGCCCTGCTGTTCGGCCCCCTGCGCGGCGGGCTGGGGATCTCGGTTATCCTGGTGGGGATGCTGCTGGCGGCCAGCACCGGCATCGTCGGCGCCACCGTCGTGACCATGGGCCTGCTCTCGTTGCCCACCATGCTCAAACGGGGCTACGACCCGGGCCTGGCCGGTGGGGCTATCTGTGCCTCGGGCACGCTCGGGCAGATCATTCCGCCCTCGATCATTCTGGTGTTACTGGGGGATGTCCTCTCCTCGGCCTATCAGCAGGCCCAGCTCGACATGGGGCTGTTCGCCCCGGAGACGGTCTCGGTCGGGGATCTGTTCGCCGGCGCGCTGCTGCCCGGCCTGTTGCTGGTAGGGCTGTATATCCTTTATATGCTGGGCGTCGCCTGGCTACAGCCGGCCAAAGTGCCGGCCATGCCGCGCGATGAACGCCAGCACAGCAAGCGGGAACTGTTCGGCCGGGTCATCAAGGTCCTGATTCCGCCGCTGCTGCTGATCGTCGCCGTGCTCGGCTCCATCATGGCCGGCGCCGCGACGCCGACCGAGGCCGCCTCGGTGGGGGCCGTCGGCGCCATGTTACTGGCGCTGCTACAACGCCAGCTCGATCTCGGTAAACTGCGCGAGGTGATGCGCACCACGGTCCAGGTGACCAGCATGGTGTTTTTGATCTTCATCGGCGCTTCGCTGTTCTCGCTGGTGTTCCGCGGTTTTGGCGGTGACGAGGCGGTACGCGAGATTCTGACCAACCTGCCTGGCGGCGTGGTCGGCGCCATGCTGATCGTCATGCTGGTCATGTTCCTGCTCGGTTTCATTCTCGACTTTATCGAAATCACCTTCGTGATCGTGCCGATCGTCGCGCCCATACTGCTGATGATGGGACTCGACCCGGTCTGGCTCGGCGTGATGATCGCCATCAACCTGCAAACCTCGTTTCTGACCCCGCCGTTCGGCTTCGCCCTCTTCTACCTGCGCGGCGTCGCTCCGCCCGAACTCGGTACCGCGCAGCTGTACCGCGGCGTCATGCCCTTCATCGCCATCCAGCTCCTGGCCCTGGCCCTGCTTGCCCTGTGGCCCGGCCTGGCCACCTGGCTGCCGGGTGTCATCTACGGCAGCAGATGACAATAATCCGCTAATACACGCAAATAAACGCTAATTTGTTGAGCATCTCTTTGCGTGCATTCGCGTTCATTTGCGGATTGATTTTCTTGCCCCGAATGTGTTCTGCATGTAAAAAGGGCGCATGGTGGAGAAGATCAAAAAGTCGCGTAGGTCACATTGGCGATAGCCTATGTAACACTACCTTGACCCGGGACAGGGCTACAACTGCACCGCTTTTCAGACTCTCTGGGAAATAACGCGGAGGTCGCGGTGGCGCAAAGGCGCGGAGAAAACAATAAATATGTCCCGATATACTTTTTAACTCCTCTGCGACTCCGCGGCTCTGCGACCTCCGCGTGATAAATCTGTTACCTGAACAGGGGCACCGCTTCTTATCTGACCTCGTCCTGTATGTAAGGCAAAACCATGGTTGAGAAGTCGCGCAGGTCAGATTGGCGATAGCCTATGTCACATCGTCCTCGCCCGGGGCCAGATGGTCATAGTCCGCTAATAAACGCGAATTAACGCTAATTTTTTCGCATAATCTTTGCGTTTATTTGCGTGCATTAGCGGACTGATTTCCCTTGCTCCGAATTTATTCTCTGTGTAAAAAGAGTCC
>CAYOOC010000084.1:5028-11773 GCA_964405505.1 uncultured Thiohalophilus sp. | reverse complement strand
CGTTAATGCCCGAGAAATACGAAACGTCGACCCACTACAACGGGTGAAGACCCAATATTTAATCCCTCCGCGCTCATTTTCCTTCGCATTTTTAAGGTGCTACTAGGTCAACCAGACGTTGGGTAAATACCGTGTCTCCGCTAGCCGTGATTAGCAATTTTGATCTGGCCCGCGTCATGCCAACATACATCAACCTTACTTGATCAACTAATTCTTCAGCAACAAACTGTATTCTGTCGACGCCCGCTAACACGACCGTGTCAAACTCCAATCCCTTACTACTGTGAATAGTAAGCACTGTAACTAAAGGCTGATCTGGCTTGTAAGCGGCTTTTTTAGCCTTACCGACCATGCACAAGTTCGGTATCTCTACCTTGTTTAAATGGCCAGAAATCTCTTCTGCTAATTTATTTCCCGGTACGAGTATCGCAATTTGATTAGGAGCGTCTCCGTTCTCCAACCATTTTTTAACGCAACGAGCTACGTAATCCAGCTCCTCGCGTTGTTGTTCAAAAAGCCTAAACACGGGCGCAGGCCCAGATACCCCAGCCGATTCAGGTGCTATGATAGGGATATGGTCGTCATCCGATTCTGATTCAGAAATAAATTCTTGTGCGAATTGATAAGCAAACTCCAAAATCTCTCGCGTATTACGATAGTTAAGCTTTAGGATAGTGGTGCGCCCACGTGCCTTGATGCCAACACTGGAAAGACTAAAATCCAATGCACTATTCTTTTTATATATAGATTGGGCATCATCATAGAGTAGCAATAGGGAATCCGTCTCAGGATCTACCATTTGTGTAACTAATTGTAGCCATTCCGGTTCAAAATCATGGCCCTCATCAATCAGCACAGCACTATATTGCGCACGTGGAATAAGTGATTTTTCTACTCCTTGTATAACTGCATCTACCTGTCTCATATAATAAGGAGCATCGCCTTGCGGAACATCACAGTGATAGGTTTTAATCTGTTGGCCACACCAGTCGTGAAAATGGTAAACCTGTACTTTATGTTCGATTTTTTTCTCGGCGGCATAGTGACGCAAATTAGCAGCGAGCGAGACATTAAAACAGAGAACAAGAACGGGCTTGGTCATGACTTGCGCTAACTGCAAAGCACGAAATCCTAAAATCATGGTCTTACCAGAACCAGCTACGCCATGTATTACCCGATGCCCCTCGCCCAAATTACGGGCAAGTTGTTCCTGCTGCAGATCCATTACCTTTATGATATCCGGAACAGAATTTATTATTTCCGGGCTAGCACCTTCATCATCAACCTCGATGAATAAATCATCTTGCGTCCCGTCAATGCGGAGTTCTGGGAACAAGTGCCATCGAATGCGTTCTATATCTGGCAGGCTTAGCTTTTGATTAAAGCTATAATTGAACATGCCCCATAACTGTTCCTGGAATGCCTCTGGATCACTACCTTCAGGTATTTCATCCTTGCAAAGCACCAAATGGTCAGGTAAGACTGACATCCCCGCTGGTGTCAGTGCTTTATTCAATTGCGCTTGATTTATATGAGTAAACACGACGCCATAGCCATAAGGGAATTTCAACTTCCCCATATATTCGCCACTCTCCACCACCAGCTGACTATCTGAAGACAGCATATTTATGACCTGATAGGCGCATTGTCTTGCCTGTTCGATGGGATTAGGCGCAGTGACTTTTCCATTGTTTGTCAACAACTCGACTCGGTGCTTTGAGATTTTTTTGATGGTTTCTAGTCGCCAATCTTTGACCTCGAGAAACAGCAGGCCTCGGGAGGGGTGTAGGATCATAAAATCAGGGTAACGATTTTTTCGTCCTACTGGAATGTCGTACCAACATAGATAATCATCATCTAATAACGCCTCAAGGCGTCTGGCCAACCGTTTTTCACCAGGTGTCATACGTGATAGGCAGGTGTTTAGATTAGGGATGAGTTGAGCCATGATAGAAAATAATTACTTATTAAGTTCTACATATTCAACGACAAAATTATAACAGAAAGCAGCATCTCTAGTTCACTAGAAATAATTGCGCACTCAACATTATTATTTTTCATTTTGTAGTTGGTACTCCTCAAAACGTCGTGCCAAGTAATCTTTATTAGGTTGGCAATCAATATCTCCAGGTATTTCGATTTTCCTTCCGTCAAACTCTAGAATACCTTTATTGAGTAACGGGCCTCCATTTTCAACAAAAATTCTTTGACTAACGTGAATTTTATAATCAGGATCAATCCCTATCAAATTGGCATCATAGGCTTTATGGTGAAGCCTACTTAGGGCGACTCCATTTCTAACAGTTTGTACATCACCAATTTTCGAATCAGGAATAATATGAGCAGCCTCTAATAACTGCGGAATTGGTAATCCAGTTACCGCACATTTATGATAATAGGCTCCAAGCACGGCTTCTCTGAATGAGGCCTGATGAAGCCTTACTTTCGTTTCCCGTACCAAATATCTGCTCTCAATATCCTGCGGGATTTCGTATGCTGGCTTTTCAGACAGGCTAGATAGAGCCCTCCCGATAATTATTTCGGCATATCTTTGATCAGGCAGTATACTTCTTACAAAACATGGCCATAGTGCCTTGTAGATACTTGGAACTACCGCATGGAAATAAATAAATGGAGAGCTGTCCTCTAATGCATGCCAGAGTAAGACATTTCTCTCTCCGTGCGGATCACCTTTCTCTAGTGAATATTGGTAATATCCTGCATCTATTAACTGGTCATTATAAATATTTGCTCGATTACCTCTAGGTATAGTTGTTTTTATGCTGATTGGCCCTCTCTGCATGATCTTTGGCTTAAAAATACCTTTCGCCTGATTTGCCAATAATACTTTTTGACCAGCATAGAAAAACCCTTCCTTGATCGCTGACCAAGGAATAGAATCACCATACATCCGTTCCAACTCTTCTACACGTAGGAAAGCAGCTAATAGTAGTTGTTCGTCGAGCTGGTTAGTCGCCATTATCTAGAAGCTAGCTTCAAAGTGTGTAGTTTAAACTAATTTTCGTTCTTGGTTTTTGTAAACGTTCAAGGGCACTGTTATTAATGATTAAGATACACATTTATCACCGCCTCCTTTAGGGGTTGGTGACAAATGATAATCATTCCGCACTACCCAGTCCGGCCTCAAGAACATTCGGACATTCAGGCCCCATATAGTCACGCACTTCTTCCAGCGACATCCGTTTGACTCCCCTTGCCGCCAGAATCTCACCTGACATGCTGTAAAACTCTAACAAAAGGGGGCGGTGACAAATAAGTATCATTATCATTAAACCTAACCTTTATCCTGCACAACCCCGCCCATCGAGATGTGCATTTAGTCAATTACCTCACAGATTTGAGCACCCAATAGTGGGTTGTTCGGGTCACTGCTGACAGTCTGAATCTTTTATTATTTATCAGTGCTGTACCAAGCCTAGACCAGATTTACCTTCAAGAATATCAGGGACAACCCCTAGCCGAAATGAGCCTCCGGCCCATTTCGGCAGGGGCGAGGGACGAAGAGAAATAGTCCGCAGTTGGCAGATTGCAGTCACGAGCGATGGAGCCGGGTCTGTCGTGCTGAACACCGAGCCTGCCTGAATCTGAAAATCGCGCCTGCAAGGCCCTCCCACAATGTCCTTCGGACAGGGTCGAGGGGCGAGTTACGAGGGACGACAAAGTGTTTTGCCAGGGCTGTTTTTGATCCCCTCCCCCTAACCCGCTCCCTGAGGGAAGGGGATGGAAGAGCTGAGGAGGGTAGATTGCCAGGCTTTGCTCGCAATGACAGCCTTTCCCGGCTGCCTGCCTGGCGAGTCATTTGCTTGATTTCCATAAGCCTCTGCACTATTTTAGGATAAGGCTTTTTACTAAAATAGCTGAAAATCTTATTTTAACTTCGGAACCGGTCACATGAAGCGGGAACTCCAGGGACATTACGTGCCGATCACGACCCCGGGCGAGCAGGCGCAGGCGTTTGTGCCAGCGACCTTGCCGCCAGACCCGCCCATTGACTGGGGTCCGGCGTTGCGCGGCAAGTTTGACCAGGCGCTTCTGGCATTGGGTCGGTTGGACAGCGTTGCCACCCTGCTGCCGGATACGGGCCTGTTTATCTATATGTACGTGCGCAAGGAAGCCGTGCTTTCTTCGATGATTGAAGGCACACAATCTTCGCTCTCGGATCTGCTGTTGTTCGAGCTGGATGAAGAACCGGGGGTGCCGCTGGACGATGTGCAGGAGGTCAGCAATTATGTTGCCGCGCTCGACCACGGCCTCAAGCGTCTGGCAGAAGGCTTCCCGATTTCGCTGCGGCTGTTCAAAGAGATCCATGAAATCCTGCTCAGCAAGGGCCGGGGCAGTCACCACACGCCCGGGGACTTCCGGCGCAGTCAAAACTGGATCGGCGGCAGTCGACCGGGTAACGCGGTGTTTGTGCCGCCGCCTCCCGACCAGGTGCTCGATTGCATGGGAGCGCTGGAACGCTTTTTACACGACGAGCCCGAAGCGACACCGGTGTTGCTCAAGGCCGCCCTGGCGCATGTGCAGTTTGAAACCATTCATCCGTTTCTTGATGGCAATGGCCGTCTCGGCCGGCTGCTGGTTACCCTGTTGTTGTGTGAACAGAACGTGTTGCGCAAGCCGATGCTTTACCTGAGCCTCTATTTCAAAACGCATCGGCAGTATTACTATGACCTGTTGAACACGGTACGTCTGACCGGTGACTGGGAGGCCTGGCTGGATTTTTTTGCCGAGGCGATTATTGTCACCGCCAGCCAGGCCGTGGAAACAGCACAGCAACTGGTGGCGTTGTCCAATACCGATCGCGACAAGATCCAGCAACTCGGGCGTGCCGCGGCCTCAACCCTGACCGTGCACAACGCGCTGATGGGGCACCCGATTGCCACGGCCGGATCGCTGGTGGAGAACACCGGCCTTACCCCTGCCACGGTCAACAAGTGTCTCGAACGGCTGGCAAGCCTTGGCATCGTCCATGAACTTACCGCCCAAAAGCGCAACCGGGTTTACAGTTATGCCGGCTATGTCGCGATCATGAACCAGGGTACGGAACTGCCCGCCTAGAACCCCTTGATTGTGGACTACCACTGAAGGATGTAATTGCTTATGACTGCTCCCACCAACAAGTTGCCACCGATTCATCCCGGCGAAATGCTGCGCGAAGATATGGAAGAACTCGGCCTGTCAGCCCGGGGCCTGGCCGAGGCGATTGATGTACCGCACAACCGCATCTCGGCGATCCTGCGAGGCGAGCGCGCTATCACGGCGGATACGGCTTTGCGGCTTGCGACCTATTTTGGCACCAGTGCTGAGGTCTGGATGAACCTGCAGCAAAGCTATGATCTTAAAAAGACGGCGCTAGAGCACGGCCAGGCAATTCGCAAGGCTGTAAAAACCCGGGCGGTTCATAATGCTTAGTTCTGAGTTCTCAGTGCTGAGTGCCGTGATGTAGGCCAGGTTACGCGCAACACTACCTGGCGATCTACGTTGAGGTTGTGTCACGCAGGCTAACGCCAGCGTGACCTACGCCACTGGTGAGATTGCTTCGCTGTGCTCGAATGAGTACTCACAATAAGTTGTTGATTTATATCTAACTTAAATCCACGGGTTTGTCTGTTTGAGGTGCTTAATTGCTTGAATTTCAAGCAAAAGATGCGATCATAGAGAAAGTGACGGGTAAATCCTGCTGCGTGCCCGGGGTGCTTCCTCCCATCGGTTGGATACGAGCCCCGGGAATCCAGGCGCTGCAGGGGCCGTCACCTGATTTTAAAGGTGCTGCGAATGACAAAGAAATCCCTGTTCGAATCCAACAGGTATCTGCGGGATCCTCGCAAATACCGGGATGCCCTGATCACCAGCGTTTCCAGCTCCACTGCCGTCGAAACCGGGGAAAGTGTTGCGGTAATTCGCCGGCAAATCACCGAGGTTACCGGTGGCGATGACTCCCCTGCGCCGTCCAAGCCTGAATCGAGTTCTCTATAATTCAAGCTGCATCATTATCCAACGAGAACAACTTCTCGAGGGTATCAGGGTATTTGCGTACCATCAGTATCAACGCGGCGGCCTGGGCGTTGGGTTTCGCGCGGCCCTGCTCCCAGTTTTCCAAGGTTCGGGTCGAGACGCGCAGATGGTGGGCAAACACGGCGCGTGACACGTTCAGGTTTTCGCGCGTCTCGCGAATGGTATCGGCATCGATTTCCAGCGGCGGTAATTGATCCACTTCGTAAGAACGCAGGGTGATCTTGCCTTCGCGCTCCTGGCGCATGGCATCGACACCGTCCATCATTTCATCAAACAGGTTGCGTTTTTTGCTCATGGGTTTTGCCTCCTGGCGGCCAGTTCGTTCTGGATCGCCTGTTTCAGGAGCTTCTTTTCCTCGGCGGTTAAATCGGCTGCCTCATCTTTATCATAAAGAGTAAAGAACCAGACCTGGTTGTCCGCCGTGAGGTAGTAATAGATCACACGCAGACCACCTCCCTTGCCCTTACCGCGGCGTGAGTCCTGCCAGCGCAGTTTACGGAAGCCACCGGTTCCGGGCATGACATCACCCAGCTCGGGATTTACCATCAGCGCCTCTTGCAGATGGCGGTAAGCATCATCCGTGAGACGTCCGCTAATAGTTGTATAAAAAGCAAAGCGGGGTTTCCTTGAATACCAGCTTCATCTGTTAACTATACGCAAGTTGCGTAGCTATTCAAGGACCCGGGTGCAGTTCAGAAAGTCGCGGTCG
>CAYOOC010000084.1:0-4928 GCA_964405505.1 uncultured Thiohalophilus sp. | reverse complement strand
ACGCAAGTTGCGTAGCTATTCAAGGACCCGGGTGCAGTTCAGAAAGTCGCGGTCGAAGCCCGCTCCCGCAGGCCCTTCGGCAGGGCAAGGGGGAATTTGGCTCAATCCTGCCCGAACAACAGCTCGATGTAGTTCTTGTAGTGCCGCAGTTGCTGGACGATGAGGTCGGACTCGCCGACGGCCTTGCTCATGATGAAGGCGCCTTCGAGGACGGTGTTGAAGCTGTCGGCCAGGCTGGCGCTGTCGACGGGGAGCCGGGGTGGATATTGTTCCATGATGGTCTCGAACCAGCCCTGCAGTTCGCCCCGCCAGCGGCGGACGCTGTCGGCAATGTAGGTGCGGGTGGCGTCGTCGAACTGCTGCAGCTCGTAGGTGTAGGAGGCGAACAGGCAGCCGGGGAAGGGCTCGGCCAGGGTGTCGAACATCTCCTCGAACAGGCCGATGTAGATCAGCATCTGCTGCAGGGGATCGCGGCTGAGCTTTTCGGCCCGGCGGCGGAAGTTGTCCATCAGGGCGATGTCCTGGTCGCCGAAGCGCTGCAGCAGCGCGTCGGCCAGGGCCTGCTTGTTTTTGAAGTGGTGGAAAAAGGCGCCCTTGGTGATGCCCAGGCGATTGATGATGCTGTCGACCGAGACCCCGCCATAGCCGCGCTCGAGGATCAGCTCCTCGGCGGTGTTGAGGATCTTGTCGCGGGTGCTGCTGCCGTCTCGGGCCATGGGCGCTCCTGGTACAGACTGTCTGGTATGTTCATTGCCCGCATGGCTGGAGCGGGGTTGTCCCAGTATATCCTATCTCTCTGTAATTCATAGTCTATTTTGGCTTTTTGCCGAACATACCATCCGGTCTTGACAGGGTGGGCGGGCTGGACTAGCTTTAACATACCGACTGGTTGGTATGTTAAGGATTTTGCTTCGCGCCCGTGGGGCGCTCCCACTGGCCCTTCGGGCAGGGACGGGGAGAGATAGTTGGCAGTCGGCAGATAACAGTCGCATGAGAAGGGCCGGATCAAGCCCCCTGCGGGGCATAAATTTCAACTTCGCGGAGCTGGCATTCAGGAACGCTACAAAGGAGGATGGAAACATGTGCATGAATCATCAACTGGTGAATTTTGATAACCAGAAGGCCGATGCGTTCGCGGATCGGCTGGTGGAGACGCTGAATGCGGGTGGGCTGAGCGTGATGTTGTCGATTGGCCATCGCACCGGGTTGTTCGATGTGATGGACGGTAAGGGGGATCTGACCAGTGAACAACTGGCCGAACAGGCCGGGCTGAATGAGCGTTACGTGCGCGAGTGGCTGAATAGCATGGTCGTCAGCCAGGTGGCGGACTATGACCCGGATACCAGGCGCTATACCCTGCCCGACGAGCACGCGGCCTACCTGACCCGTCGCTCCGACGACGGCAATATCGCGGTCTTTGCCCAGTACATTCCGATCATGGGCACGGTGGAGGACGACATCGTCGAGTGCTTCCAGCATGGCGGCGGCGTACCGTATGACAAGTTTCATCGCTTTCACGAGATCATGGCCGAAGACAGCGGCCAGACGGTACTGCCGGCGTTGCGCGAGCATATCCTGCCGCTGGTGCCGGATCTGGTGAACAAACTGGAACAGGGCATCCGCGTGCTGGACGTGGGCTGCGGGCGCGGCAAGGCGCTGCACCTGCTGGCCGGCTGGTTCCCCAACAGCACCTTTGTCGGCATGGACCTGTCACAGGAAGCCATTGAGTACGCCCGCGAGGAGGCCCGGGAACAGGGGCATACGAATGTCGAGTTCCAGGTCCGCGACCTGAGTGATTTCGACCGGGACGCACCGCGTGGCCAGTACGATCTGATCACCACCTTCGACGCGGTACACGACCAGGCCCGGCCGTTGAGTGTGTTAAAGGGGATCTACCACGCGCTCAAGGATGACGGCGTTTACCTGATGCAGGACATCCACGGCCACAGCGAGGTGCATGAAAACCTGGAACACCCGATCGGGCCGTTGCTGTATGCCCTGTCCACCAATCACTGCATGACCGTGTCGCTGGCCCAGGGCGGTGAAGGGTTAGGCACGCTGTGGGGCCAGGAAAAAGCCCGCGAGTTGTTGAGCGCGGCCGGCTTTAAACAGATTGCCATCCATCAACTGGAACACGATTTTCAGAATGATTATTACGTGATTCGAAAGTAACTGACAGTAACTGTTGGCAGCTGGCAGCTAGTAGTTGTCAGAGAAGCGTCGGATCTCCTGCATAGTCGAAATTGCGCCCGCGGAGCGAGCAAAGATAGTTGGCAGATGGCAGTCGTCAGTCTCGGCAGGGCGGATCAAGCGACGCGGATCCGGCGCTTTATCTGGAACCTCATCCACTGGGTACCAACTCCTGACTCCGGCGGTGTTCAACCGGGGATGATTCCTGGTCACAATAATGTCGAGAATTCAGGGACGAGAATCTGGTTAAAGCTCAACATTCCCGCCGATCAGTCGATAACGTTACCCTGTGTGAGGTGCCCCGGATCTCCCCCACTCCGGCGACCGGCTAACTCCTGGCCGGTTGTGTTGTTACAACAAAATTATGGTTATGTTCCCAACTGTTTTACTCAGGTTTACAGGGTTAATCTTGCTGGCGCTGGTATTGCCGGTGACAGCGCAGGCTGGCGACAAGGCGGAGCCCGCGCCGCTGGTCGTCTCGCAGGATCACAGCTGGCCGCCGCTGGCGTTTCGGGATCGCCTCGGTGAGCCGCAGGGTTTGCTGGTGGATCTGTGGCGGGCACTGGGCAAGCAGATGGATCGGCCGGTGGAATTTCGCCTGGCAGACTGGCCAGAAACCATCGAGCAGGTCCGCGACGGACGGGCCGAGGTGCATGGCGGCCTGTTTCCCTCGCCGAAGCGCTCGAAGTTCCTGGATTTTTCTCACCCGCTGATTCCGCTGGAGACGGTGTTGTTTGTCAGTGCCGACATTCAGGCCCGCGCGCCGGATGATCCGGCGCTGGCCCCTGTCGGCGTGGTGGCCGGCAGTTACGAGCGGGAGTTTTTGCAGGGACGGTATCCGGAACTGCCGCTGCGCGAGTATCCCAATAACGCCGATCTGGTCACCGCCGCGGTGGCGGGCGAGGTTGCGGCGTTTGCCGCCGATCACCCGGTAGGGCGCTACCTGCTGGATCAGTACGCCGCGCCCGGTGACTTCCATGTGCTGGAAGTGCTGTACAGGCAGCAACTGGTGGCGGCGGTGCGGCCCGGGGACTCTGTCCTGTTGAAAAAAGTCAACGAGGCTATCGCCAACCTGCCGGGCGCCGAGCTGGATCGTATTACCCACCTTTGGACCCACACCAGCACTGTCGAGGTTACCCCACGCTGGCTGATGCCAACCCTGATCGCTGCCCTGTTTGTGCTGGCATTGATCTTTTTCAGCCTGTACCTGCGCGGCCTGCGTCGTCAGCGGTCTGAACTGACCCTGCAATTACAGGAACGCACCCGTGAACTGCAGGAGCAAAAAAATCAGCTGCAGGCATTGTTCAATAACAGCTCGGTCTCGGTGATGGTGCATGATCCACACACCGCCGAGGTACGGCAGGCCAATGCCCGTGCCCTGGAAATTTACGGCGTGGCGGATGTGGCAGAGCTGAACCGGTTGTCTTTCGAGCTGCGCAACATCTGGGTGGAGCCACCCTATAGCCTGGAAGATGTCCAGCGCTGGTTCGAACGCGTGCACAAACATGGGCCACAACGCTTCGAATGGCGTACTTGTAATGCCAATGGCAAGGCCATGTGGGAGGATGTGTTCCTGCAACCGATGGCAGTCGGTAGTGAGGAGCGCATTGTATCGACCTCCATCGATATCACCGCTAAAAAACAGGCCGAGGAAGACCTGCAACAGCAACTGCAACTGGAAGAACTGCTGCGTGATGTCTCTCTGTCATTGTTAAACAGTGATACCGATGCAAAGCATAATGGTATCTGTCACGCGCTCGAAAGCCTGGGGGGATTTTTACAAACCCGCCGCTGTATATTGTTTGATTACAACCCCGAAAACGGCGGCCTGGATCTGCATCTGCAGTGGTACGCCCCGGGGGTCACACCACGTGAGGCGGATTTTCATATTCCGGCTGTCGTCGTCGCACCTTATTATCAAAAACTGTTGCATACCGACGCCGTTATTGTGAATGCCGAGAACCACAATCTGGACGTCCTTGAGCATACCTTGCTGGTCTCCGGCGGCGATCAGTCAGTGCTGGTATTACCCATCCTGCGAGATGGCGCACTGGCAAGTGTATTGATGTTCTCCTTCATCGAACAACAACCTCACTGGTCACATAATTATCTTAAATTGTTGCAAGTCGCAGCGGAGCTGATTGGCGGCACCCGGGTTCGCCAGCATCTGATCAATGAACTGGAAAAGCAGGCTATTCACGACGCCCTCACCGGGCTGTATAACCGGCGCAAGTTTGAAGCGTTACTATCGCAGGAGCTGGAACGCGTAAACCGTTATCATCGTGCGTTGACGTTGATTCTGCTTGATATCGATCACTTCAAGGCCGTCAATGATCATTTCGGCCACGATGTGGGCGACGAAGTACTGCGCCTGCTCGCCGACACCCTGCGCGAACAACTGCGCAGCAGCGACATCCCGGCACGCTGGGGTGGTGAAGAGTTCATTGTTCTGTTGCCTGAAACCGAGCTCGATGCTGCCCTGCAGGCGGCTGTTCACCTGCGCCAGTGCATTGCCGATATCGACTTCCCGTCGGCCGGACAGATCACCGTCAGCCTGGGAGTCAGTACCTACCAACCCGGAGACAGACTCGAAACCCTGGTCAAACGCGCCGACGAGGCGCTGTACCAGGCCAAGCAAGGCGGCAGGAACCGGGTCAGGAGTAGTGCTGAGTGCTAAATACTAAGTGCTGAGTGCTGAGTGCTGAGTGCTGAGTGCTGAGTGCTGAGTGCTGAGTGCT
>CAYOOC010000083.1:0-11835 GCA_964405505.1 uncultured Thiohalophilus sp. | reverse complement strand
CATTAGCGGACTGATTTCCCTTGCTCCGAATTTATTCTCTGTGTAAAAAGAGTCCATGGCGGAAAAGATCAAAAAGTCGGATGAAGAGTGGCAGGAATTGCTGAGCGAGGAGCAGTTCCAGGTGACCCGGCGCCATGGCACCGAGCGGCCGTTCAGCGGGGAGTATTGCGACAGCAAGGCACCGGGGACCTATGTCTGCGTCTGCTGCGGGCAACCGCTGTTTCATTCCAAAGAGAAATTCGACTCGGGCAGCGGCTGGCCCAGTTACTGGCAACCGATCAGCGACGACGTCATCGAGACCACCGAAGACACCAGCCACGGCATGCGCCGCACCGAAGTGCACTGCAGCCGCTGCGACGCCCACCTCGGCCACGTCTTCCCCGACGGCCCGCCCCCCACCGGCCTGCGCTACTGCATCAACTCCCTGTCCCTCAAGCTCCAGGAAGATCCCTCTGGTCAAGGGTAAGGGTGACTATTTAACGCGGAGGTCGCAGAGGCTTAGGGGGACCACCGAGGACACTGAACACACTGAAAAACACCGAATAACTACTTTGTTTCGGTGTGTTCGGTGCTTTCAGTGTCTTCGGTGGTTAGATTGCACTAACCCGGAAGCATTTTCTTGCTTTGCGCCTCGCGTTGAGATCTTTTTGCCTCGGACAGGGTCACATCTCTCTTGCGGCCATGTAGGTCTGTTCGGAGATGCGGTGCCATTCCATTGCCTGGTCGCGGAATTTTTTGAACGACTCGTAGACTTTCTTGCTCATTTTGTCCTGTTCGGCCACTTCGGCGACGACTTCATCGGAGAGGTTGCGCAGTTTTTTCAGGACGTCGTCCGGATAACGGCGCAGGTCGACGTTGTGTTCTTCCACCAGGGTTTTGAGCGCCTGGTTATTGCGCGCGGTATATTCGGCGAGCATGTCCTGATTGACCACCTTGCAGGCATTACGCACGATGCTTTGCAGATCCTTCGGCAGTTCTTCGAAGGCCTCCTTGTTAATCATGGCCTCCAGCGTGGTGCCCGGTTCGTGCCAGCCGGGGTAATAATAGTATTTGGCGATCTTGTACAGACCGAAGGCCAGGTCGTTGTAGGGCCCCACCCATTCGGTGGCGTCGATGTTGCCCGATTGCAGCGAGGTATACAGTTCGCCGCCGGGCAGGTTGACCGGTGTGCCGCCGGCGCGTTTGAGAACTTCGCCGCCGAGACCGGGGATGCGCATTTTCAGTCCGTTGAGATCGGCCAGGGAATTGATCTCCTTGTTGAACCAGCCACCCATCTGCACGCCGGTATTACCGGCGGCGGCCGGTACCAGGTTGAACGGGGCATAGACATCTTCCCACAACTCCATACCGCCGCCGTAATAGAGCCAGCCATTCATTTCCTGGGCGGTCAGTCCGAACGGCACGGCCGAGAAAAACTGGGCGGCCTCGCTCTTGCCTTTCCAGTAATAGGCGGCGCCGTGGCCCATCTGCGCGGTCCCGCGTGACACCGCGTCGAACACTTCCAGCGCGGGGACCAGTTCCCCGGCACCATAGACCTTGACCTCGATGCGCCCACCGCTGAGTTCATTGATCAGGGCGGCCAGATTGTTGGCCCCGGTGCCCAGACCGGGAAAATTTTTTGGCCAGGTGGTGACCATTTTCCACTGGTATTTCGGTTTGGCTACCGCCACGCCGGCACCGGTCACCAGGCCGCCGGCCAGCAATGAGCCGGCACCGGCGGATTTGATAAAGTCACGTCGTTTCATGGTTCCGTCCCCGTTGTGATTGATTCGATACAATTTTTTCTTTAGGAAATCGTCACTTCGTCAACACCCTTGACGCAGATTGTGAACAAACCCGGCTAACTTGACCCGGGATTTGCCACTGGTGTCACGGATCTTATTCTGTCACCATTGAGCGGATTGGTCAGACTGCTGTTCCGGCAAAAACTAAACAATAATGCGAGTGCCATGGAAGAACAAGCTCTGAGACGAATCCACCGGCGGCTTGTGCTTGTCATCACCGCCAGTTTCGTCCTCACTCCGATCATCGGCTATTCAACGGCCTGGTTTTTTACCATGATCAGGGCGGAACAGCTCGCCTCACTGGAGGCCGCCCTGTTACTGAGCCTGATTACCCTGGCGCTGCCGATCGCCGCCTGTTTTTATTTCAAGCGCTATTTTAAACCGCTGCGGGAGTGGCAAACCAGCCAGCGGGGTTACTCCCTCCTGCCAGAACAGCTGGATCAGCGGCTGAACAATTTCAGTGACAACTACTGGCTGTTTTTTCTGCTCTATGCGTTGCTCGCGCCCACCCTGCAGCACTGGCTGGGTCTCTATCCGGCCGAACACTCCGCCTTTGCCAGTCTCAGCCAGTTTATCCTGTTACAACTGGTAATCGCCGTGCTGGTCGGCATGCCCGGTTATCTTTATACGCTGGCGTTAATCGGCCGGCTGGTCGAGCACAACGGGTTTCGCCAGGTGCATGTCAGCATGCAGGCCAAGATGCTGCTGATCGGAGGCTATGTACCACTGCTCACCGGCACCATCCTGCTGAAATATTACTGGTGGCGAACCCAGTACATGACCGGCGAAATCATACTGATCTGGGCGGCGCTCGGGCTGTTTGCCTTTACCGTCACCATTTTATCCATACGCAGTCTCAAGCAATCCCTGCAGCCGGTGCAGGAGCTGATCAGCGGTAGCGGCGCCATCAATTACGAGGACATGGCCAAACGCCTGCGGCCGCGTTCGACGGACGAAACCGGCTATCTGATTCAGATGCTGGGCCGGTTGTTCCGCCGCCTCGGCGATCAGGAAAGCCATGTGCATGCCATTGTTGATCACGCCGCCGAGGGGATCATCGTGGTCAACGACCAGCACACGATCGAGACCTTTAACCCGGCCGCGGAAAAACTGTTCGGGTTTACCTCCCAGGAAATTCGCGGCAAATCGCTGGACTGGTTGTTGCCCGACTTCATCCTGCCCAGTGACGAAACGTCACTGCCGCACGAAGAAATTGAGGTCGAGGGGCGGCATCGCACCGGTTATGCCATTCCCATGTCGATGTGCATCAGCCTGATGCATAATGACGACCGGATCTATTTTACCTGCCTGCTGGCGGATATCTCGGCCCGCAAGGCGACCGAGCAAATGCTGCTGGATGCCGAAGCCCGTTACCGCAATCTGGTCGAAACCGCCCATGATCTGGTCTGGAGCATGGATCGGGACGGCCGCTGGACCTACCTGAATGACGCGGTCAGCCGGATTTATGGCTATCAGGCCGAGGAGATGCTGTTCCAGCATTTCACCGAGTTTCAGTCTCCTGAATCCAGTCGCCATGATCAGGCCGCCATGGATCGGGTACTGCAGGGTCATGAGCTACTGGAGTATGAAACCATTCATCTGGACAAGGATGGACAGCGGCGTTATATCAGTTTCAATGCCAAACCCCAGCATAATGAAAACGGCGAGATCGTCAGCATTATGGGTACGGCGCGGGATATCTCGGCGCAAAAAGCCTTCGAGCGCGAACTGACCTACCAGGCCCAGCATGACACCCTGACCGGGCTTTATAATCGCAATTATTTCCAGCGTGAACTCGAACGTACGCTCAGCCGGATTCACCGCCACGGCAACAGCTGTGCGCTGCTGTATCTGGATCTGGATCAGTTCAAGTATGTCAACGACACACTCGGCCATGCCTCGGGCGATCGATTGTTGCTCGAATGCAGCGAGCTGCTGCAGGGACATACTCGCGATGCGGATCTGCTGGCCCGCTTCGGCGGGGATGAGTTTACCGTCCTGCTGGATGATGTCGAACAACCGGCTGCCATGCAGGTCGCCGAGAGCATTCGCCTGCTGTTTGAAAACTATCGCTTCATTGATGGCGGCAAAACGTTCAATGTCACCTGCAGCATCGGTGTCGCCATGCTCAACAAACAGACCAAAACCGGGGACGAGGTGCTCTCGCATGCGGACCTGGCCTGTAACATCGCCAAGTCCCAGGGACGTAACTGTCTGCATCTGTACGATCCCGGTGACAAGCAGCGCGACGGCATGGCCGAGGATATGGGCTGGGCCAGCCGGGTCCGGGATGCGTTCGAGAATGACCACTTCAAACTGGTGTTTCAACCCATCGTCAATATCGACAGTGGCCTGAGCGAAGATTACGAAGTGCTGCTGCGCATGTCACTGGATGACGATGACGTTATTCTGCCGGGCGGCTTTTTACCGGCCGCCGAGCGTTTCGGCCTGATCAACCATGTGGATCGCTGGACCGTGCGCAGCGCCATGCAATATCTGGCTGAACTGCATCAGGACAATGATCAGATCCGTTTCGCAATTAATCTTTCCGGTCGCGCCTTTGAGGATCGCGAGCTGTTGCCACTGATTAACAGCCTGTTGCAGGAGACCCGTCTCAGTCCTGCCACCCTGACTTTTGAAATTACCGAGTCGGCGGCGATTTCCAACCTGGCTGAGGCCACCCGCTTTATCTACCAGCTCAAGGATATCGGCTGTCAGTTTGCGCTGGATGATTTTGGCACCGGCTTCTCGTCATTTGCTTATCTCAAACACCTGCCGGTGGACAAGCTCAAGATCGACGGCTCTTTCGTTAAGGGCCTGGCCAGCTCAGAAGTCGATCAGGCGATGGTGCGTTCCATGAACCAGATCGCCCATGCGCTGGGCAAACAGACCATTGCCGAATTTGTGGAAAACAAGAAAACGCTCGGCTTGCTACAGGAGTTCGGTGTCGACTTCGCCCAGGGCCATTATCTGGGCAAACCCGCCAGCAATATAGCGGAACAACGCTCGCATGCGAATTCGCTAACCAAAGCCTGAGCAAATCCTTTCATCGTCCCTTCTCTACCCGCGTTAGATAATCCCGCAGAGTGATACGTACGCTCAGGCCCCCGGCCGCCGAGGTGTCCAGTTCCAGTTCGGCCTGCAACAGTTCAGCACAACGCCGGGCAATCGCCAGTCCGAGTCCACTCCCGTTTTGTAGCTGACCGGGTTTGCGGAAATATCGCTCAAAGACCCGTTGATACAATTCCGGCTTGATCCCCGGCCCGCTGTCGCTGATGCACAGCACCGCATCCGTTTGCCGTTGTTCGGCTGTAATGCTCACCTGTCCTCCCTCGGGCGTGTAATGAATTGCGTTATCGATCAGATTACGCAGTAATATCTCCAGGCTGACCGGCTCGGTCACCAGCGACAAGCCGGGGACGGACTCAAATTCGATGGTGATGGATTTTTTCCGGGCTTTAGCCGAAAGCTGCCTGACGACGGCCTCCAGCATCTGTCTTAAATCGACCGTTACCGGTTCGATGTCCCGTGTATTGTCCAGTCTGGCCAGGGTCAGCATCTGGTTCAACATGTGCGTCATGCGATCGACCCCGGTCAGAATATCCTTCAAGGCCTCCTCACGCTCGGCGGGGATGTCACTGCGCAGCGCAACCTGAACCCGGGTTTTGAGCGCCGATAGCGGGGTGCGCAGCTCATGGGCGGCGTCGTCGGTAAAACGGCGTTCTTTCTCCAGTGCGGCATTCAACGCCCGAAACAGGGTGTTGAGTTCGCTCACCAGTGGCACCACTTCAACCGGCACACCTTCAAACCGCAACCCTTCGAGATTATCCGGATCGCGGTTGGCCACCGCGGTTCGAAGTCGCTGCAGCGGTTGCAAGGCCTTGCCAATCGACCACCAGATCAAAAACGCAATTACTGGAATGGAAATCACCGACGGCGTCAGAAAGTGCAAAACGATCTCGGTTACCAGTTCATTGCGTATGTCATACCGCTCGCCGACCTGGATCAGATAGCCATGCTGCTCGTCCCACAGGGTGAAAACCCGCCACTTTTCTCCGGAAAACCTCTCATCATGATAGCCCTTTTGATGAGGGTCCAGCCCCTGCGGTGACAGCGGCTCGGTTCCAATATGCCCGGAATGCAGCAACAGGCGACCCTTTGGGTCCCACAACTGGAACGCCAACTTGCGCTCGTACTCATGATATTCTTTTCGCTCTTCGGATCCCGCATCATCGTCGGCAATAGCCGGTATATTGCCACCGGCATCGAGAAACTCCTGGATGGACTGAAAGTCCTCGTGCCGGGTCCGGGTCAGAATAATCGACAGCAAGACCCGCGCCGACTGGGCCAGCTGCGCATCAAACAGTTCCTCCACTTCGTGGGCCGACGATCGGTAGCTGCCCCAGATGGTCAATGCGCCGCTCAGTGCGATTACCAGAATCAGGATCAACAGCAATCTGTTACGTATGGAATTCAATGTGCCGGCTGCTCCAGTCGATAGCCCACGCCGCGAATCGTCTTGATCGTCCCGGGGCCGACCTTTTTCCTGAGATTATGGATATACACCTCCAGTGAGTTACTCTCGACCCCGCCTTCCCAGCCATACAGGATAGATTCCAGCCGGTCGCGCGGGATCACCTTGCCGGCATGTGTTAACAGGTATTCGAGCAACTGGTACTCCTTGTTTGACAGCGACACCTCTTCGCCATGGATCACAAGCCGGTGCGCGGCGGTATCCAGCAGGATGCCGCCGAACTCTATCCGGCTTTGTGCACGCCCTTCCCGGCGTCGGGTAATGGCCCGCAACCGCGCCAGTAACTCGTCCAGATCAAACGGCTTGATCAGATAATCATCGGCCCCGGCATCCAGTCCGGTAATCCGATCAGAAACCGCATCGTAAGCGGTGAGGATCATCACCGGCAGGGTCTTTTTCTGCTTGCGCAGGCGTTGCAGCACCTCAATGCCGGACATGCCGGGCAGACCGATATCCAGCACGACCACATCGAAATCATCGCTGGCCAGCGCCTGCAATCCGGCTTCACCGTCGGTCAACCAGTCGACGGTATAACCGTCCTGCTTGAGGCCGGCCCTGACGGCCTTGCCCAGCATTTCGTCATCTTCAATCAGTAACAGGCGCATTGTGTTTGGGTATCCGGATCAGGCGTCAAATGTGAACTCTCTCGCATTCTATACATACCACGTCATTCTTAAGATTGTCTTAAGGTTCAGGCGTTACATTGCCTGCCTGTTCAAACCGATGGAACGACCCTATGTTGCGCTCTGCCGCCATCGCCTGCTTCCTTGCCGTGACGCTGCTGCTTCCCGGTCAGCTGCCGGCTGCCAGTGTCCCGGCCCCGGATTTTACCCTCTCCAGCCCGGAGGGGGTGACCGAGCTGCAGGAATATCGCGGTCAGGTCGTTTATCTCGATTTCTGGGCCTCCTGGTGTACCCCGTGTCGCAAGTCATTTCCCTGGATGAATGCCCTGCAGAAACGTTATGCCGACAACGGACTGGTGGTACTGGCCGTTAATCTCGATGAGGACACCGCGGCAGCCCGCCGCTTTTTGAAGAAATATCCGGCCAACTTTACCGTGGCTTTCGATCCCGAAGGCAGCGTTGCCGAACGCTACGCCCTCAAAGGCATGCCCGCCAGTTACCTGATCGATCGCCAGGGCAACCTGGTCATGTCGCATACCGGTTTTCGTACCGCCGATGCCGATCGCCTCGAAGCACGCATCAGGGCCCAGCTGGAACAATAAAACGCATGAGGAACCCCATGTACAAGACAATCATTGGCGCCGTTGCCTTCTCCCTGCTGGCAGGGGGGTGCAGCCTGCAGAGCGTCCAGCCCTGGGAGCGGGATATCCTGGCCCAGGATAAAATGCAACTCGATCCCTACCCGATCGACAGCTACCTGGACGACCATATCTATTACAGCAAGGAAAGCTCCACGGGCGGCGCCGGGGTCGGCGGAGGAGGTTGCGGATGCAACTGACCAACCCGCCCCAGGTCCGTCGCAAACTCGCGCTGGCCACCGCCTCGCTGCTGGGGGCGGTCGGCCCGGCTGCCCAGGCCGCCACGGCCGATGACTGGGAAATCGACAGCGGCATTCTCTATTATTCCGAAGACAGTCGTGTAACTGCCATTGAACCGGTTATTCGCGCGCGCAAGGCAATCGGCGATGACGAGTACATGACCTATCGCCTGGTGGTGGACAGCCTGACCGGCTCCTCGGCCAACGGGGCGATTGCGACCAGTTCACCGCAGACCTTTACCTCGCCCTCGGGCAATGCCACCTATACGACCCCGGCCAATACCACACCGCTGGATCCGACCTTCCTGGACACCCGGGTGGCACTCAATGCCGAGTGGGAAAAACCCCTGAGCCGGTATCTCAAGGGGATTTTCGCGGTCAATGCCTCCAGCGAATATGACTACACTTCGCTGGGCGTCTCCGCCACCCTGGCGCGCGATTTCAATAACCGCAATACCACGTTGAGCGCCGGCCTCTCCTATAACCTTGATACGATCGAACCGGTCGGCGGGATCCCCGATGGCCTGACCGCCATGCCGACCACCACCAGCGTGCAAAAAAGCACCCTGGGTAGCAGTGACGATAAAACCGTGGCCGATCTGCTGCTTGGCATCACCCAGGTCATCGATCGCAAGACCCTGATGCAGTTCAACTATACCTACGGCATGGATGACGGCTACCTGACCGATCCCTACAAGATCCTCAGCGTCGTGACCGCACCCTCATCGGAGACACTGGCGGCGACGCCCTATCTTTACGAGAACCGCCCCGACAGTCGGGCACGCAACGCGCTCTACTGGAAAACCGTGCACCAGTTCAACGAGGACGTGATCAACTTCAGCTACCGCTATTACTGGGATGACTGGGGGATTACCTCGCATACCCTGGATGCCCGTTATCGCTTCGAGATGGGTGGCGGCCATTATCTGATGCCCCATGCCCGCTATTATCTGCAGGACAAGGCCGATTTTTACAACTACAAGCTCGTGGACGGCAACATTCCGCAATATGCCAGTGCCGACTATCGCCTGGCCGATCTGAGTACCACCACCCTGGGCCTGAAATACGGCATCCAGATGGCCAATGACAGTGAGTTCTCGGTGCGGGCGGAAATGATGACCCAGCAAAGTGAAGGCGATGCCCCGTTCCCCGACGTGGATGCAATGATCCTGCAACTGAACTATTCATTTGTGTTCTGATACGCGGGCCGTTATCAGGTAATATGATGGCTGGATTCTCAGCCATCCTGTTCAACATGTCAGACGATCTGCAGTTCAAATCCGGGGACGGTTTTCGCTCGGCCCATTTTCAGGCCATGGCCAGCCCCTGCGAACTGCTGGTGGACAGCGATGACCCCGCCCTGATAGAACAGCTGGCCCACACGGCACAGGCCGAAGCTCTGCGTATCGAGCGCAAATTCAGTCGCTATCGCGATGATAATATTATCCATCGCATCAACCATGCTCACGGTGAGGCGGTCCGCGTTGACGAGGAAACGGCGGCCCTGCTCGATTATGCCGATCACTGTTACCGGATCAGCGAGGGGCTGTTTGATATCACCTCCGGCGTGCTGCGCCGCGCCTGGCACTTCGATGGCAGCGCTCGGGTTCCCGATCCCCAATCCGTGGAGACGCTGCACCAGGCCATTGGCTGGCCCCGGGTCGACTGGCAACGGCCCGAGATCCGTCTGCCCGAGGGCATGGAGATCGACCTGGGTGGGATCGGCAAGGAATACGCGGTGGATCGCACCGCGCAATTACTGGCACAACAGACCGGGGCCAGTTTTCTGATCAACTACGGCGGCGATCTTTATGCCAGCCGGCCACGACACAACGGCCATGGCTGGATCATCGGTGTGGAACAACCCGAACAGCATAGCAATAACGCGGATATCAACCTGGCTTCGGCGGCCGTGGAGAGTTTTGAACTGCAGCAGGGCGGGGTGGCCACCAGCGGCGACGCACGCCGTTTTCTGCTCAAAGACGGCGTGCGCTATTCCCATATCCTGAACCCGTTGACCGGCTGGCCGGTGCGGGACGCACCCCATTCGATCACCGTGCTGGCCGGCACCTGTACCGACGCCGGGATCCTGGCCACGCTGGCGATGCTGCAGGGCGCGGAGGCCGAAGCCTTTCTCGAGGCCCAGCAGGTGAAGTACTGGGCGATACGGTAGATAAAAGCTCTCAACACAATATCCGATGATTACATAGCCATCCGCCATACGTCGGTAACCTGGCTTCTTTCAGATTCTCTGGGAAATCACGCGGAGGACACCGGCCCTTCGGGCAGTGCCGAGGGACGAGTAACGAGGTACGAGGAGCTGTTTGTCATTGCGGCAAAAAGCGTGCAGGTCACATTGACGATAGCCTGTGTGACACTACCTTCAACCGAGGTAAGGCTCGATTAAAATCTTCACCACGAAGGCACGAAGACACCAAGGAAAACTTCATATCTTGGTGTCTTGGCGTCTTGGTGGTTAATAACCTTTTGCGGCATCTCTTGTACCTGGAACCATCTACAGTCGCATAGGTCACATTGGCGATAGCCTATGTGACACCACAGAACCGAGGCAGGGCACCAGGTAGCGCTGCGCGCACCGGGCCTACAACTGAACCGCTTTTCAGGGTCCCTGGGCAATAACGCGGAGGACGCGGAGACGCAAAGGCGCGGAGAACACAATAATGATGCCACGGTGTGTCTCGAATACTTTTCAGTTCCTCTGCGGCTCCGCGCCTCCGCGTTTTAATCCATTACGCCAAACATCGGAACACTTATTTTAGATTTGGCTCAACACGCCATCAGGTTGGCGTATTCCACCATCAGCCATTTACTGCCTTCGGATTCGAAGTTGACCTGCACCCGGGCGTGACGGCCCTCGCCTTCGTAGTTCAGTACCACGCCTTCGCCGAAGGTTTCATGGCAAACCCGCTGGCCCAGAATAAACGCCGACTCGTTAAACGAAATATTACCGCCCGCGCTGGAGTAACTGACGGCCGGCGTCACCACGCCGGTCAAACGCTGCTCCTCGATCAGCTCGGGGGGTACCTCCTTGAGAAAGCGCGACGGTTTGGCGTAATGCTCCTCGCCATACAGACGGCGCTTTTCGGCATAGCACAGGGTCAGCTGTTCCATGGCGCGGGTCATACCCACATAACACAGACGCCGTTCCTCCTCGAGCCGACCCGGATCTTCCGCCGACAGGCGATGGGGAAACAGGCCTTCTTCCATGCCGCACAGAAAGACCTGTTTGAACTCCAGCCCCTTGGCCGAGTGCAGGGTCATCAGTTGCACGCAGTCGTCCCATTCATCTGCCTGGCGTTCACCCGCCTCCAGCGCGGCATCGGCCAGGAAGGCTTCCAATGGCTGGAGTTCGGGCTCGCCATCTTCCACCGGTTCCGGCGTGAAGTCGCGTCCGGCGCTGACCAGCTCCTCCAGGTTTTCGATCCGGACCTGGCCGCGCTCGCCCTTTTCCTTTTCATAGTGCGCGATCAGGCCACTGGCCTGGATCGCCTGTTCGATCTGTTCATGCAGCTCCAGATCACGAATCTCATGACCCAGCTTCTCGATCAAATGCACAAAATTCTGCAATGCGCCCAGCGCGCGTGCCGACAGCTGTTTGTGTTCGATCAGCTGGTACATCGCCCGCCACAAAGAAACACCGCTGTTGCGGGCCGTCTCGCGCAGCGAGGTGATCGTGCGGCTGCCGATACCGCGGGTCGGGACATTGATGATCCGCTCCAGCGAGGCATCGTCCTCGTGATTGACCGCCAGGCGCAGATAGGCCAGCGCGTCCTTGATTTCCTGGCGCTGGAAAAAGCGCAGTCCGCCATACACCCGGTACGGGATACGCTCCTGGAGCAGGGCCTGTTCCAGCACTCGGGACTGGGCATTGGAGCGATACAGCAGGGCGCATTCGCTGCGCGCGCCGCCCTGCTCGATCCAGTCCTGGATCTGTTCGACGATATAACGCGCCTCTTCCTGTTCATTGAATGCCCCGTACAGCCGGATCAGATTCCC